>CAZTTX010000034.1:0-9567 GCA_964616085.1 uncultured Methanosarcinales archaeon | reverse complement strand
GAGGATGAGTTCGATGATGAAGAGGACGAGGCCACACAGACCTATTATTAGGTCTTTTTTTTTCTTTTTTTTCTTACATTTTTAGGTTCTAAGCAAGACCGAATGATTTTTAAAGAACTTATTGTCTTCTCATATCAGTTCTCATAAATGGGGGCGTAGTATAATCTGGCAGAACGGCTGGCTCCAGACATTGGAGCGAGGAGCTTTCGGGCGATGACTGAGCCGGGAGATACCAGCAGATCGGGGTTCAAATCCTCGCGTCCCCATCTTTCTCATGAAGACTATGCCCTACTTCTCTTTATTTTCTGAAACTTTCCAGCAGAATACTCATATATGATAGGTTTGCCCGTAGGCAGCTCAAGGTTGGGGATATCATCATCCGAGATGTTCTCAATGTGTTTTATGATTCCCCGTAGACTATTTCCATGCGCTGCAATTATCACATTCTTTTTCTTCTTCATATACGGCACAATTTCTTTTTCGAAATAGGGTATTGCTCTTGTGCAGGTATCTTTCAGGCTTTCTCCATTGGGTGGTGGGATGTCATAACTTCTTCTCCAGATATGGACCTTCTTCTCACCGAATTTTTTCCGTGCAGCATCCTTATTCTTTCCTTGTAAATCACCATAATATCTTTCGTTGATCTTGTTGCTGCAATATATGGGAATCTCAGTCTTATCAAATTCTCTTGGATGCAGAGACCATTCCTTCTCTCGTTTTTTATCATGCAAGAATACACCAGTTTTCTCCTGCTTCGCAAGTATGGTAAATAGTGTTTGTTGTGCTCTTATCAGAGTTGAGGTGAAAGCAACATCAATATCAATATCCTTTAACTTATTTGCAGCATTTTTTGCTTCTAACAAACCTTTCTCAGAAAGAGGTACATCGACCCAGCCAGTGAACTTATTCGCCTGGTTCCAGAGCGATTGACCATGGCGCACGAGAATCAGTCTTGCCATAGTCACTTCCATGGACACATGATATATAAATCTAGCGTTCAACGGCAAAAGATTAATATATGCTTGAGACTGAAACCATAAGCATGCCAAGACATAGCTACAAGGACCACGAACAGCTTGCAGCGATATTGTGCTATTTCATAATCGGCATAATCTGGTTCTTCGCTGACAAGGAGATGCATAAGAGCAAGCTCGTGAAATTTCACAGCAAGCAGATGATAAACATATCCATCTTCAATATCGCGATAGGACTTTCTGGGATCCTAATCCCCGTTGTGGGTGACTATATTTACTCTGTTGGTGGACTCATCCTTCTAGTGCTTTGGGCGATAGGTCTTATACATGCTGTCAACGAGGAAAAGAAACACGTGCCCTTCATCGGCCTCATAGCAGAAAGATACCTCAATTACTGAACCATCATGCGATGTGCTTCTCGGCCTTCTGTCTCATCATCCTATATATGTTCCCAAAAGCATTAGCACGCGATGGCGTCAGGCTCGCCTTGACATCAGTGTCAGTCGTGAACTTCTCGATGATGCTCTCACTCTTCAGCACATCCTCGGGAGACAGACCGCTCAATGCTTCTATAAGGATCGCAAGATAGCCCCTTACAATCATGGCATCAGATTTGCCTGAAAACAATACTCTACCTTCTTTGAGCTCAGAATGGATATAGACATTAGAAGTGCAGCCTTTGACGAAGTTCTCCTCAACCATACGCTCTTCAGGGAATTCTGGCATGGCGTTCCCATAACCTATGAGAAGCTTGTACATCTCGTTCCGGTCTATGCTCTTAGCGAAGTTCAGCTCTTCAGCCATCTCTTCCAAGAAAGTGCGTGCGCTCTCTAGCGTATCCATAGCGACAGTGTATGATTGAGATATTTAAAAGCTTCCCATGTCACAGAAAGCATTATATAGGATGAGTGTCTTAATATACGTAAGGGATAAGGAGCGTTGGCTACTATAGGTCTTGACACCCTAGATGCAAGGACAGCACCTGAAGAACTCTTTGACACGTTGACGAGAGATACCTCGCGCTTTTCAAAACACGATTCTTATGTTGATAAGCTCAAGAATGAGATTGAACCTTTCTATGACGATGTCCTGACGAACTACACCTTCTACTCCAGGTCCAGGAAGAGCAGGCGCATCATGACGAAAGGAGAGGTTGATATCGTGGCGATAAAGGGTGATGCTGTGCATGCCTACGAAGTCAAGTGCTCGAACAGGATCACTAAGGCCAGACAGCAACTCAAGAAGATCAGGAAACGTCTAGCTCTTGAGTTCTCAGGGCAGAGAGAGATAAGGACTTTCTTCTATTGCGGTAGTGCCGACATGCTGACACCGCTCGACGATTAAGACAACAGCCGAAAATCTTCCGGATTTCTCCAGATAAAGCCTATAAAAGATGTATCCATCATCTGCATCATGCGAAGACGCGACAGAAGTCTGAGGAAACGGGCAGCAGCGACTGGGCTCGCCATGCTATTGGCTGGTAGCATTGGTTACATGTCAGGACGTGCAAACACATCTCCTCCAGACACAGGAAAGTATGAGACCACAGCAGCTATGGAAAAGATTCTAGATGAGCCTGTGTACGCAAACAAGTATGTGAACGATGCTCTCGGGACACTCTATGGGAGCGATGCCATATCATCTGAGACATACACAAAGATGTTCAGGATCATAAGAGATGAAGCAGAAGAGAGACCTGAGCTCATGATGCACTTTGGCCCTGAAGCCAGAGACTATCTCCTAGAAAGGACTCTTGAAAATGAATCAAGCAGAACACCAGGAGATATGAAAAGCTATGATGGAGGCCCATTGGATAGGATGAGGGATGTATTGGGAGAGACGATAAGAAGATTATATGGTGATTGAACATGGGACTAATCAGAGTTATTGGGAGATTTCTAGCCTATGGTAGCATCGGGGTCATGCTGGCCTACCCTGCAATCTATGATAGAGGTTATCAGCATGGTACAGAACATAGTGAAGAGCAGAGCTACCTGGAACGACTCTCAGGAGAAAGGTACATGTTCCATCACCCCAGCACTGATGATAGGTATCTGCTAGACCTTGATAGGATGAGGGTCGGACACTACGATGATCTTGAAGAGAAGATATTGAGGGATGTGTTCTCAAGAGGTGATTGATATGTTAAGTAGAGATGACGGTAAGATAAGCATGGATGTGCCATTCGAGGATGAGGAGGGGAAAGTCATGTCAGGAACAAAAGTTGATGATAAGGATATTGAAGATGTGGAAGAAAAGGTAAAAGATGACAAAGACAACAATAGAAAGAGGACAAAGAGAAGGTCTCCATATGTAAGCTTCGATGACTTCGGCACTGACCCTTTCATCGAAGAATCGCTTGAGATATATGGGCGCGATCCTGGCCTTGGCCAGCTTGAGGAGGCGCTTGTACGGATGGAAGAAGGTGAACGTAGGATTCAGAGGTTTGAGAGGATGCATAACTCTCCTGTGTTCAGAGGTTTCAGATCTGCCTATGGTTCCTTGAAAGAGCTCATCGGTAAGGAGAATGAAGACGAGGATGACATCTACAGGATGCTCTCAGAGCACCAGAAAGATGTATTCATGGTCAATTATGTCGTCATGTCCATGACACAATCATACGAGAAGAACCTTGGCAAGATTGCTGAGAAGCTTGATGATATGTACGACAAAGAAGCAGAGACAGGAACAGGAAGGAAAGAGATCGATACGGAATATCAAGAGGCAGAGAAGGAATATGCTGAAGCGAGAGAAGAGCTTGAAGGCATCGATAGGAAAGATGACCCAGAATGGTTCAGGGATGCCAGGAAGAGGTACCAGAGAGCAAAGAGCAAACTCAGGGAGCTTGATGCGGATGCTGCAATCAACACAGTGTGCGATATAGGATACAAGAAGAGCTCCATCATCCTAGAGAAGCAGAAGGACATCTTTGAGAAGCTCCTATATACCGTGAAAGAGTTCGGTGCCAAGACTACAGTCTATCAGCAGACACTGAACCACATGACTAGCACTTGCGAAGCTACAAGGAACCTAGCAGAAGCAGGTAATATACTATCGGAAGGTTTGAAGAATCTGGAGAGCATAAAAGGATCCATCTTGGGCCAGTACAAGAAGGATATAACGAGCATAATCAACAATGCATCAGGTGACGAGATCGGCAGGAGGGCCTTGGAAGACAATAATGATCTTGCAAGGATGAGTGCAAGCCTCACATACGCCAGCAGGATGAGGGCTATGGACTATGATAACCAAAGCAGGTTACTGGACAATGCGTATCCTCAGTAATGCTCGATACAATTCATAAGATAGACCTTGTGCTGACCATCTCTGGCCACATCAAACTCAGACACGGACGTGTTATGGATAGGCTCCCAGTCCTTATTATGCTCGACAGGCAGTCCATGGAGCAATGTATAGAATGTACGCTTCATGCCTCCATGCGTCACAGCAACGACAGTCTTGCCTTCATAGAGGTCAAGAGCATCATCAAGGAAAGAGCGTGCCCTGTCATAGAGCTGCTGATCGGTCTCCACATATGATGGAAGATTATCCCAATCTATGTTCGGCCGCACTGTGCCTTCAAGCTTGCCAAAATATCTCTCCCTGAGACGCTTGTCAATGATCAGCTCAAGACCTTCATGATGTTTCCGTATCTCTTCAGCGGTATCCATCGCCCTTGTGAGATCGCTGGAATACAAGGCGTCAATGTGTTTATCTTTGAATCTGAGGCCGAGCTTTCTCGCCTGTTCTCTCCCTGTATTAGAGAGCTGGCCATCACCTTGTCCTTGACATACCCCTGTGTAGTTCTGCACGGTCTCACCATGCCGTATCAGTATCAATCTCATATCATTCACCATCCCTTAACATTTTCAATATCGTGATATCGAGGTCTGCCCTGTGCGCTTCCCTTGTGGGATCTCTTCTGCTTTTTCACCACTCTGCTCCTTGAGCGATTTTGCAATCCTGCTGCCTACAATCTGGCTGAGCGACACCACATCAATCTCCTTGACATCTTTCACATCCCTTATCCCATTGCTGAAGAGCTTCCTTGCACGCACACGTCCTATGTTCCTGAACCTGAGCAGAGGAAGCAGCTCTTCCCTTACACCATTCTTCACCCTTACAGACAATCTTGACAATTGTCTTTTCAGCTTCCTCAGGCCCATTATCTCAGCGAACTCTGTAGAGGCAAAAAGCAGCCATTCTGCAGTATCAAGCTTGTACCTTGTCTCACCAGGCCTTGCGTTGAATTTCTCAAGTATCTTATCCTCATCGACCTCATCTATCCAGTCCATGAAAAACAAGGTAGTATTAATCGAATCATAATATTCACGATAACCCTCATCATACATGCTCGGCTCTGGCTCAAGAAGCTGCTCCTCATTCTCCAGCAGGAAATCAGAGACAAGCTCTTCATTCTTCCTTGCCATCCGTATCAGGGGCCGCATCTCTATGGTGTGAGATATCATATGCAGGAACGCAAAATCCGGCACAGGATCTACCTCTGCAGCATCACGCATGCAAGTTATGAGATGATTGGCAGTAAGCGGATCAAGGTAGAGCTCTGCAACACGTTTTCCTAGAGGGGTCGCCCTCAACTTCTCTTTCTTAGGCTCTGCTTCCTTGGCAAGGTCAGAGGCTGACATGAAGTCACCATCTTTTTTTGCCCTGGAACTGCCATAGATGAAGCCATAGCCCTCAAGAAGATCGATCATCTTCAGTATTATCTGCTCCAGACGATGCATATCCTTGTACTGCTTGGCCCAGAACGTGCCTTCAAAGAAATCGATGAGAGACTCTTCAGTGCTGCAATAGCCCGAAGCGACCAGAGAAAGGACATAGGTCCTGAGCACAGGCTCCACAGCAAGCTTTGAATATATGCTCTCAGGGTAGCCGTTGATGTACTTCTCACGGATGTCTTCCTCTTCATCTACTGATCTGGCAAAAGTGATGACCTCGCCATAGTCATCTTTTCCAGGCCTGCCTGCTCTTCCAGCCATCTGGTGGTATTCAAGGACAGGTATATCCACCAGACCCCAATTTCCACCATGGCGTTTGAGATCGCGTATTATCGCCCTGAAAGCCGGAAGGTCGAGACCTGCAGCAAGCGTCGGTGTGCAAGCGATTATGCGTATAGTACCCTTCCTGAAATTGTCCTCGACAAGAGCCTTCTGATCGCTATGCAGACCTGCATGATGGAACGCTACACCTTTCCGCACACACTTCGCAAGACGTTCACATTGCCGTGTAGGGCTGCCTAGGACCGACCTTATATCTTCCGCAAGCTCAGGCAGGACTTCTTCTTTAAGATGCTTAGAAAGATCCTCTGCCACCTTTTCTGCCGAGCGTTTAGTATTGACAAAAAGGAGTGCCTGCTTGCCTTTGCTTATCGTACTGATGGCTATATCTAAGACCGGTTCTGTTGCCATGCACAGAGCAATCCGCCCCATCTTTTATATTTTGTCATGAGCTCCAAAGATATCTTCATCAGGCACATGACCTTTGCTCTCTAGCCATGCAGAAAGTAGCATTCCAGAGATCTCATCCGACCATTCCTTGTCCTTGACTGAAGTCCCTGATACAAAATCATCCAAGAAATACGAAAGGTTCTCTGCATAATCTCCTCTGACCTCCTCTTTAGTGTTTCCTGTGAAAGATTCTAGCCGCATGTCATCATAAGAGCTTCCATGGCCCATGATTATGCTCTTCCCATACACCACGACAAACCTTATCTGTTTCTCTTTTCCAACTTCATAGAAAGAGATGAATGAGCTGTTCTCGAGTACGAGCGTGCTGCTCTTGAATGTGCGCGAGAAGCTCTGCGATGTTCCCTTGTACGTATACCTGTGCTTCATCCCTTTCGTATCTGCAAGCTTCCTAGCCTTTTGGAACAGTCTCTTAAGGGCCTTCTCATCATCATCGCTCCTGAACTCTACCTTATGCTGCTCTTTCGGTATCTGATATATCTGGGAAGCCACAGCATTGCCAGAGAGTGAGCGTAGGATAGTATCTATGGATAGTATCTTAGAGACCGATGCTTCTACTGTCTTAAGCTCACCTGCAAAGGACTTCTGCATCATGGAAACAAGTAGTTTAACCTTCTTCCTTGAAGAGGATTTTGAAGGGACTCTTGTCTTACTCTTCTTCTCTACCTCTTTCACAGTGTTCTGTAGATAATGTTGGATCTTGGCGAGATCTTTCACGGAATGCCGCGAATACGATACGCTATGCATGAGCGCAGTGAAAAGGCTATCATCATTCTCGAAAGTTCTCATGTAGAGTTCTTCCAAGCGCTTCACATCAGAGAAAGCTTCAGCCCTTTGTCCTCGGATACTTGTGAATGAGCCTATGGATCTCAGGATGTCCTTCTGCTCAGACAAGATGCTCTGGTCACCATTCTTGCTATTGATCATCTCTACCGCATCTTTGAGATGTCTACCAGCAAACTGCGACATATTGCCAAGATTATAGAGCTTCATCGAGAAATAATCAGAACGGAGCGCGCGCAAGCCCTCCATTGAGACATGATCCACTTCCATGCTCAAGCTATGAAGCCGTTCTTTCATGTGCGAGGCTATGGCGTGATAAGCGCGTAGTCTAGGAATGTCTATTATAGGTATCCTATGGCAGTGCTGGATCCTGCTCTGCCTTTCAGAGAAATCGCGCATAGAGTCTAAAAGCTTGTCAGCTAATCTTATGAAATCATCAATCTCATTGCGTAGTGAGCTGAATTCCAAGAATATTATGCTTATCAGGTCACTCTCTATTCGCGCTACCAGCTCAGAGAAGCTCTTCGCCTCAGCGCGTGTGAGATAACGCCTCTTAGAAATATCGTATATATTGTCTACTAATGTAAAACTTTCCAGTAGATGTTCAAGATCCAGTGATTGTCCTCTGACTAGATCTTTCTTTTCGCTTGGGTCCACCCTACCCAGGATGAGCCGGAGCTTGTCCTTGGCCATCAATTGTATTTTTGCGTCCGGCAGTTATATATTTTACTGTTCATGACAGAGTGAAAATCCTACTGGTCGAAGTATCCATTGCTTTCCATGTAGGTGACAATCTCCTCAAAAACTTTCTTGATCTCTGGGAAATCATCAAAGAGCGCAGATTTCTTCTGCACCAAGAATTCTTTTGTCCATTCCTTCCAGTCTTCCTTGTAGTCGAGCTCATGTATGCCCGCCTCAAGTGCATCAATAGCTTTTGCGAAGCGCGCCTCTTTAGTCTCCTGCGCTTCAAACTCGTCAAAGAGCTCCCTGAACTTCTCTGCCTGATGCTCAGGCAATGAAAGAGTAAGCTTAGAGGCCGCTTTCTCTTCACGTTCTTTCTTCCCTTCAGAGCTCATATTAGGGTGCAAAGGAGTATCGCCTGCCTCTATCTCGACGACATCATGGTACATGAGAAGCTCATAGACCTTGAGCCTATCCAGTCCATGATCATCCAGCCCTAAAAAGAAATCGGCCAGCATAAGACAGCTCCATGTGTGTTCTGCAGTGCTCTCTTTTCTATCGCCCACTGAACAATGCCTATATATGCTCTTTAGCCGGTTCAGTATCCTGAACCTGTTGATATCTTCCATCATCACGGGGTTTTTCCTAGGATTTAAGAATATTTCCGGCCAGATGTAATAAATTCATGAGAAACCGCCTTTGTATCCTCATGATGTATAGGATAAGACAAAAAGAATTTATTTTTTTTTCAATATAGAAAATAACAAGATATCCTTCAATCAATATCGTTAGTATATGAGGATCAGGAATCATTCCTTGATACATACATATAGTCCTCTGCCTTTCATAAATCCATTCTTCAAGAATCTTGCCCTGAATCCTGACTTCTTCATGAGCTGCAATGTCTTATCTGTCTCGAACAGACCGAGCTCATGCCTGTCAACGAAATGCCTCGTCCCTTTGTTCTTCTTAGATATCAGATAATGCATATCCATGACAGATACATTGCCCTTGATCTCACCCACGTTCAGCCTGGCGATCTTCACATCCTCACCATCATATGTTGTCATATGAGGTGAACCCACCCTGTAGACAGATCTAGTAAACCACGGCTCTATGATGGCCACACCACCAACTTTCAAGTGCTTGGCGAAATTCTCCAGTGTCTTCTGGAGATTCTTGTACGTCTTGACATAGCCGATAGAACTGAAGAGACAGGTTATCACATCAAACTCCTTCCTGAGGTCCATGCTGATCATATCTGCCTTCTTGAACATGACACCTTTGACATTCTTCTTGGCCACATCCAGGATGCCCTGGTTGATATCTGTGCCAGTGCAGGAGAAATCCTTCTTCAGGTGCTGGAGATGGTGTCCTGTTCCGCAGGCCACCTCAAGCAGTTCTTTCCCATCAGATTTCTTGTGCTTTCCGATGAGCTCTTTGACTCTTGTAGCCTCTTTCCTGTAATCTTTCCAGCTGTATATCATATCATAATATGATGCAAGATCCCGATAGAGTGCCTGTTCTTTCATTGTTCATATGTTGAGATAAAGATTAATAAAAGTTTTGAGGGGTTCAGGATGCTATCCTTCGAAATCTTTTTAAACACACTTCTGTTCTAGAGAAGTGGTAAGAATGGCAGT
>CAZTTX010000033.1:0-9671 GCA_964616085.1 uncultured Methanosarcinales archaeon | reverse complement strand
GAGAAATCATAAATTTTATATACTTACTTTGGGCTGTCTGACGTGGGTTGGGCGGATGATAAGAAAAGTTTACAAGCTGTTTGGAAACAAGAAAGATTTGAGAGTGAAGAAAGACTTGGATTCTCTGAAGAACAAAGTGATGGATAGCTTCAGCCACCTTAAGACTGACATGGAAGAGCAGAAGAAGTGGGTAGAACATCTGCATTCTAGCCATAAGGAGCTTAACAATGTTCATGCGATGCTGGACAGGAAGCATGAGCATCACCAAGAGGTCCACGCAAAAGATATAGATAACATAAACGCATGGATAGATCATCTTCACGACAACATCAAGGATCAGGACAAATACATGAAGGAACTTGAGAGGAATGTATCAAACGCCTTCGAGAGATATAACAAATATCTGGTAGACCTATATAAGATAATGGCGGATAGGTTGGGACAGGACGAAAATATGGCCGTCCATGGTCGCCCATCAACGCGTCTAGACGCCTCAACGGCAAGAGAGGGAGCGAATGACAAGAGACATCCGGCCGCACTAGAAAATCACGAAGTGGTGCATGCTGAAGAAGGAAGAGAAGAAGGGACTGGTCCAGAAAAATACGAACAAGCGACACGTCCACTCTCACACTATTCTGATATTCTAACTCGTTCAGAGAAGAAGGTTTTGGCAGAATTGTGCAAGACCGAGATGAAACTGAGCTACAAGGATTTGGCGATGGTTTTGGGTATATCTCCTAATACTGCTAAAAACCACATCTGCCACATTCGCAACAAAGGATTCCCTATCAAAGAGATCGATGACAGTAAAGGAATAAAGAGATATTTCGTGCCCGATAATACCCGAAAAATACTCCTTTCCAAGAATGTATGATTTCTATTGCGTTATTTCACGCTCATTATTTTTTGTGTTTCTGGACGGCAATTCTCGAGAATTCTTGGGTTTTGGCTTCTGTACGAGGTCGTCTAAACGCGTTGATGGGCGTCTATCAACGCGTTGATGGGCGTCTAGACGCGTCTAGACGGCCTGTCTTATAGGAAATTTTGCCTTTTTTGAAGTGGCGCGTTCCACTACAATCTTTCTTGTCTCATAAGGAAATCCATTCAAAACGCGACAGAAAGGGTTCATAAAAAGATTTATAAAAAAAAGGGGTTTTGTTGTAAGTCTGTGTGAGGTAATACGCAAATGGCTGTAAACGAAGAGAACAAGCACAAGGAAGACCTTGACAAGGTCATGTATGGATATAGTGCTGACGCTAACCAGTATGAGGAAGAGAACAAGATACTGAAGGAGACAGTGTCTAGGCTGCGACTCGAGCTCGAGAGATTCAAGCAGACACCTTACATGGTCTGCGAGTTTGTCGAGTATGTAGGAGAGAATGCCATGATAAAGGCCCCGAACGGAAATCAGTTCGTCGTCGGTGTATCAAAGGAATGTGGGGAGCTACGTCCTTCAGATTCTATACTCTGCGAGCAGAAGAACCTCACAGTGATTAAGAAAGTTGATTCAGTAAAGAACTTCAATGTAGAGAAATATGTCATCATAGAGAAGCCTAACACGAAGTGGACAGAGGTAGGAGGGCTCCACGAGGAGACCAACGAGCTCAAAGAGGTAATCGAGCTTCCTCTGACAAAACCCAAGCTTTTCAAGAAGATGGGAATTGAGCCACCAAAAGGCGTCTTATTGCACGGTCCGCCAGGAACAGGTAAGACCCTTATGGCAAAGGCTGTTGCAGCATCCACCCATTCCACTTTCATAGAAGTCGTTGGATCTGAACTTGTTCAGAAGTTCATTGGAGAAGGCGCTAAACTTGTCAAGGAGATTTTTGATCTTGCCAGGGAACGTTCACCATCTATAATTTTCATAGATGAGCTCGATGCGCTCGCAGCCAGTAGGATTGAGGTTGGTACATCGGGAGAAAGGGAAGTCCAGAGGACTTTCATGCAGCTCCTGTCTGAGATAGATGGGTTCAAGCCCCTTGATGATGTGAAGATAATAGGGTGCACGAACCGGAAAGACATACTTGATCCTGCCATCACAAGGCCAGGAAGGCTTGATAGGTTGATTTCTGTAGATTACCCTAACAAGGAATCAAGGAAGGAGATATTCAAGATACATACTATGCATATGCCTCTGGGCAAGGATATAAACTATCATTCCATAATAAAGAAGATGGAAGGTATGTCCGGTGCAGACATCAAGTCTGTGTGTACTGAAGCAGGTTATTTTGCTATCCGCGACAGCAGGGACAAGGTTTCCAACAAAGACTTCCTGGAAGCCATAAGCAAGGTCGAGGCAGAAGAGAAGTCTGATTCTATCGACCACACACATATGTACGGTTAATTGGTTTGCTATGATGAAGTGAACACCATCTGACAGGTGATGATAGGAGTAACTGCTGAGCAAACATCATATCTCATTCTAGGATTATATCTATGCATATCCTATAGTGACCTGGAGAATGCTGTCCACAAAGGACGCTTTCATCAGCTCTCGGCGAGAATCCGTGTTTTCTGCAGATGGTAGAAGCCTCTTCTTCCTTCTCGGCTATCTTGTCCTCGTCAGAGAATGTGTAGAGATGGATGCGGGTGCCCTTATCTGCGAACTTCAATGCATAAGGCAAGAAACTCTCACACTCAGATGGATGGGGCATAACTATCCTATCAAAGACACCTTTGTAGTGCTCATTACCTTTGAAATCATTGTCTATGCCTTCAGTGTCCTTAGCATCTTTGTTAGTTAGAAATACATTTTTCAGCTTGTTGAGCTTGACATTATCTTCACCATATTTGTGTCCTTCAGGATTTATCTCTACACCGAAGATAGCTCCAGAATCTGAATTCTTTGATATCACACAGGGGAAAGGGGCACATCCTGAGAAAAGGACCAGTATGATCTCTCCATCTCTCACTTTTCCTGCGACTCTCTTCCTTTCTGTGCTCTGTCGCGCAGAGAAATATACTTTCTCTATATCAAGCTTCAATCGTACACCATTCTCCTTATGGAGAGTCTCTGTCCTCTGGACACCTGCTAGGTGTTCCATCCTCTGTGTCCTGAATCTTCCGGAATGTGCACTTCCTTTCCTGAAGACACCCTTGATGATCCTGTTCGTCCTGAGCAATGCTTCAGCTATCTTTTTTTCCTTTGCACGTAGCTCCTCATCTATCTCCATGATTGCCAGATCACCAACAATATCGAAGGATGTCTTGAGCTTCTCAAGCTCTTCATTTTCCAGGAAGGTCGCTGCTTCTTCCTTCAGTGTCTTGTGCTCATTACGTCTCTTGAGTTCCCTTTTTGATATTGCTGTCTCAAAAGAGAGATGTGGTAGCTTATCGCTCGTGATAGGTATATACACAGAATCTATTATATTTGTGATTTTTCTGCTCTTGTCCAAGATATCTGCTTTCTCAAGTTCCCTTATGGCTTCAGAAGCATCTCTTGTTCTCACTTTCAGGCTCAGTTCCATGGTGTGTAGTGGTGCATAGCACTTTAAAACTCTTGTCATGGCACTAGAAGAAATCGCCTAAGCCTTTCTGCTCTTTCTGTTGGTTCTTTGTTACTTCATCACACACTTCAGAGATTCGTTGCTCAGAGAAGTCGTGCTCTTCTACCAAAATCTTCATGACTTTTGTCTTGTCGAGCTGCTTTGTTTCTATGGAATAATCATCACTACACGCAGTATCTTTGAATATCGAGAATACTTCTTTCCATCCATGGTTGAATTGTGAGGACCAGTCGAGCTCTTTGAACATAGCATCGTAGTCTTCGTGGTCTTTCACTACCTTCAGGGCCTTCTTCGGACCTATCCCTTTTATGCCTCCCGGATTGAAGTCTGTACCAATCATGATGCCCATGACTATGAGTTGTTCGTGTGTTATCTTAAGCTCTTTCAAGACCTTGTCTAGTCTTATGATCTCGGGCACAGTCTTCTCTGAGCCTAGTGCTCCCTTCCTTTTTTTTCTCTGTGATATAGAGAGGTTCTTTATTATCCTTGGTGCACCAAAAAGCATGGAATCTGCGTCCTGGCTCATGACTGCGAAAGCTTGCCCCTTTTGGACCAACCGTGCACATTGTGCTTCTCCTTCTGAAGGCGCCTGTATCCAAGGGATCCCCATAGCTTCAAGGAGCTCTTTAGATTCCTGAATCATCTCTTCGTTAAGTCTTGATGTCCTTCCTGCATATTTCTTCATCATCTCAATGTCTTCAGAGTCTATGGCGTCTTTGTATCTTTTCTCTGCATCCCTCTTGATATCCTCTCTACGCTCCTGCTCATCTTTCTTGAGCTTGTGGCTTTCCCCATCGAATACGAAGACAAGGCTTATGTCTCTTTTCAGCAGGTTGCTCAGCCTATAGAAAAGTCCTATGAGATGGGATGTGACCCTTCCTTTAGAATCTGTGAGCGGAGAGCCGTCAGGCTGCCTTATGGTAGTGATGAACTGGTAGAGCATATTGAAGGCATCTACGGCCAACATCTTGCCAGAGAGCTGATCCATATCAGCATTCTCACCTTCTACTAAGCCAGAAAGTTTGACTCCCATCTTCTCAGTTGAGGCATGTCTCTATAAAAACCTAATTGTTGTTTTAGGCACTATGTCTTTTTACAGCATCAGCCGCTCTCATCAGGGAAAAATCTCTTGTAGAGGGCTATGAAAAGCTCTTTATCCATGTCGATTCCAGCATTCACGAAGAGAGCCGCGAAATCGAAAGCATATCTCTTCTCAGACTTCTGGAATATCTTCTCATAATCCAGGATGGCTCTTATGGTATCTTTCGCGAGGAAGCCTTCGTTCATTGCGAAGACCTCTTTCATATCTTTCAGCCTATCCGGATCTATTGAATGCCTCCCGTCCGACATCATTCTTCCATTTTCTCTAGTGAAACCGTGCCTATAGAGGTCCAGTTCGACAAGGTCTTTGACAATCTCATGAATATGAGCTGTCTTTGCATATGAGATTTTGTCGTCCAATGAGAAGTATTCATCGAATGTCGTGTTCTTGAGACGCTCCAGATGCCTAATCCTTCCAAGATATTTTGATACTTTCTGCTTTACCTTCTTCGAGCGCTTGTCCCAGCGTGTGCTCACAAGATAAGCATATGGTATATTGTATATCCTTTTCTCCCTGATGAAAATATAATCACCCCATCTTCAAGAACACTATTGATTTTAACTCATCATCCAGCATATCTTTCGCTTTCTTGGTGAGCTCTCCTGGTGAGAGGAAGCAGAGTTCAAGATTGCGGTTCTTTGCCCTGACATAAGCATATCCTAAGTCTGTCTCGTTTAGCTTCTTCTTCGATTTAGCGAAGACATACATCCTTATTACGCCAAGTGCACTCTCTGCTTCCACTTCGAACTCGCATTCAGAGCTCTTCTTGAGTATATTCCCTGAGAGTATCCGAGCTTTCTTTGATATCAGGAAATCCTTGGCATTCTTTCCGAAATCATCATCATCCACATCGCTTGTATCACTCAGCTTAGCTTGTTTCTCATGAGCTTTCGGCTGTGGCGCAATGAATCCTCCTGTCGCTTCTTCATTCTTTTGTTTCTCCTTAGGCTTCTCTTGCCTGTGCTCTGCAGATGGTTGCTGGACTATAGGCTCTTCGTGACGTGTGGGTTTCGCTTCCATCTCTGGCGTTTTACTCTTTCCTTCATCCCTAAGCGCATCTATCTCTTTTGATACAATCTCCTTGATACTTTTCTTAGCTTCTTCTATGGGGAAAAGGTGCCATCGCCAGAATGTTTCTGTTTCCTTTAGCTTGACCTCTATTGGTTTGGAGAAATCTTTCAGCTGTGAAAGCGCAACCCTTATTGCAGGCTCTTGCTCCGCCCCCCTGAGTACTTTGTTCTCTACAAGGAGATCGTATGCTTTCTTCTCCTTATCGTTCAGGTAATCATATAGTTTGCTGAGCTTCTCTTCCTGGCCCTGGAAATAATATAGTCTCGAGCCACCTATCTTTGCATGGGACATCTTGACATTGCCTGCTGAGATCAGTTCGGAGAGGACTGCTCCAATGAAGAACATATCTCTCTGTTGGCCCGTGCGCTTTGAGACTTCGGAGACTATCTCCGCAGGTAGCAGAGGACCCATATCCTTGACTATGTCGAGAACTGTGTCTTGAAGAGACATGAGCATCAGGATGGGGTATCGCTTTAAAAATTTTGCTTAATCAGACATGCCTGGATATTCTTGCAGCACAGAAATATTTATAATAAGCATACTTATCCTCGGGCCATGGGGTCGGGCGATGTGCGCAAGTTCTATGAGGAATTCGCTGAGAGATATGATCTCCCTCCATATGAGCAGGTGGACAAGGAACTCGAGATATCATCTGTCGATGCTGACAAGTTCATCCTGAGGACTGTCCGCGGAAAGATCAGGTCGAGGGTGGATGGATATGCAGGTATGATAGAGGACCTTCTCAATCCAGATACTTCTATATCATTGCTGCATGAGTGCACATACATCTCTGAGAACATGAAGAAGAGGATGTTCAATCTCTATCAGAAGCTCATGTATATGCTCAGGACTGCAGACCTCCTCGACATCGAGAAATCCATGGAACAGGATGCGCGCTATATTTCTATGTATTTCAAGAATCTTGATAAGATCAAGGAAGGTATGAAAGATATTGCTTCTTTGCGTATGCGAACATGGAAGAAAGAGATATCTCCTTATGTGAAAGAGGAGTATTTCGGTTAGGCCTTCAAAACATAAAATAATATAAATGACATATCTGCATGATATCATCGGAAGGAGGTGTATTGCATGCGCATAATCATAATGGGTCCGCCAGGGGGCGGCAAGGGTACACAAGCACAGAGGATCTGTGAAAGACTTAAGATACCACATATATCTACAGGGGACATATTCCGTTCGAATCTCCAATCTGGCACAGAACTTGGCAAAGAAGCCAAGAGCTACATGGACGAAGGGAAGCTAGTGCCTGATGATGTCACAATAGCCATGGTGAAAGATAGGCTTTCTCAGGAAGATTGCTCTGATGGTTTTTTGCTTGATGGTTTCCCTAGGAATCTAGATCAGGCCCAAGCGCTTGACCAATCCACAGAAGTAGATTTAGTGTTGAGCATCGAGGTACCGGACGAAATCTGTGTAGAAAGGATTATCGGACGGGCAAGTGAGGGCGGAGGAAGGTCTGATGACAACGAGGAGACCGCGAAAGAACGCCTAAAGATATACCACGAGCAGACACGCCCTATTCTTGAACACTATTCAAAGAAAGGGATTGTGAAGACAGTGGATGGAACCAAGTCTATAGAAGAAGTCTGGGAAGACATCTCTTCACATCTTGGAGAATAGGTATTCGATGAGGCTTGTGGCATAGCTCCCCTTTCCTAGGGTGAACGTTAATTTACATTTCTTCATATTCTTGAATATCTCATCATCATCAAAGCTGTGTTTGAACTCACTCACATTCATGAGGGCTTCCCTAACATCGCCTTCGCATGATAGTCGAGGGAGCTCTTTTATCACGAAATCCCTTTCAGTGATTCCTTCTTTTTTGAGCACCTTATCATAAGATGATCTGAACTTATCGGGGCAGTCTGAGGAGAATCCTGGGATGGGTATGACATCGTCCTGTGCGATCACTTCTATCCCTTTTGTTCTCAATACATCTTCTAGGATAGAATTCCAGAGGAAACTCTGATATGCGTGTATGAAGAAGATGGTTATGCTTTCTCTCAGCTTTCCCAGAGCCCCTACAAAATCTTTCGGATTTTTTCGGAGGTGTTCCTTTATCATATTGCCCCCTTTCTGGCTTTCCATAGCCAACAGGGCCGCTCTTTCAAAATCTCTCTTGACGATGTATTCACCTATTGCGTGGTTGCATTTTCCGAAACGTTGTTCTCCGAAGAAGTTTGGGACTTTCTCGGGCACATCTAATGTAGTTTCTTTAGGTAATGATCTTATTGTAATCCAGAATCTATTACCTTGTAGCTGACCTGGCCTTATAGGTTCCTCTACATCTTTGAGATGTCTGAGTGATATATCTCCTCCGGAAGATAGCTCTTCTGCTGAAGAAAGCCTATGCTTCGCTTTGATTGGGATGGTGATATGCTGCTTTGTGATGGCATGTTTATCCTTTATGCCGGCATATCCTATCTCTTTCTGAGCAATCCCAAGCACTTTTGAGATTGTCTTCAGGGCTCCGAACATATCAACTCCCTGCTTCTCGAGTATGCACAACATATGGCCCTCACCATCTTTCGGCAACTTTTCTAGGATTTCTTCGACGATAAAATCTTCGGGCTTATGCTTTATCACTTTGTTCATCTTTCTAGGTTCTGAGCCTTTCAATTTAAGTCTTGCTTTCATCCTATCGTTCATTTTTTAAATATTGGCGCACATCTGGATAGTGGCATAGTACGCCTTCGCTCAAGGTGTGATGGTATTGGCAAGGATAATATATGGTATTCAGTCAGATGGCCTGGGGCATTATGCAAGAAGCAAAGTAGTCATAGACCACCTCATAAAGAAGGGACATGATGTCAAGGTTTTGACAGGGGAGCGTGTTTATCCGCTGATGAAGGGTGAGTATGATGTCGAGAAGATTGCTAAGATAAGCTTTGTCTATAAGAACAATAAGGTGAACTACACCCGTACTATATACCGCAATTTTGTCGAGTTCCCAAGCATAGTCCGTAATGGGATGAGAAAGACATCTAAAATCTTCGATAGATTCGCTCCAGATATTGTCATTACAGACCTCGAGTATTTCTCTACAAGGACGGCTGCAAAACGCAGGGTTCCTATAGTATGCATCGACAACATACATTCCATCTCAAGGACTGATGCTCCAAAGCATGTCGCACGAAAGTATAAGGTGTTCGAGACAGAACAGAGATCTTTCCTCAAGATATTATCTCCAAGGAGCAAGCATATAAGGCATTATTTTATCGTGAGTTTTTTCAACCCGCGACCTACAAGAATCAAAACCACAATCATCCATCCCCTCATCAGGGAAGAGATCTTAGAACATGAGGAAGTTCCTGAAAAGGATCATATACTTGTGTATCAGACATCAAAGACCAACAAACGACTTTTTCCAGCACTGAAAGAGGTAGACAAAGAAAAATTCATCATCTATGGTTTCGATGAGAACAGAGAGGATGGTAATCTCACATTTAAGACGACGGATGCATCAGGGGGTTTCTTGAAGGATCTGGCATCTGCGAAAGCCGTGATTATCAATGGTGGATTCACTCTCATGAGTGAAGCGGTATATCTCAAGAAGCCCATTCTCAGCAATCCTGTGTCTGGGCAGTTCGAACAGATTATGAACGCCACCATGCTGGAGCAAGAAGGTTTTGGGATGTACACAAAGCGCATCAATGCAGATTCCATCAAGCTTTTTCTGCGCAACCTTGACAGATACAGGAGTAACCTTGAGATGTATGAACAGCAAGGGAATTCAGAAGCTCTTAAGCGGATAGATATGAAAATAGAAGAAATTTTAAATAACGGTTGAAAACTTCAGTCATATGGTCCTGTGGCGCAGCCTGGATAGCGCGAGTGCCTCCTAAGCACTAGGTCGAGGGTTCGAATCCCTTCAGGGCCGTCACTTTTTTTGTGCTCGAGTGTAACGAGACACATGGTTTTTACCAGATTTTATCAAAAATCTGTTTTGAATCCCTTCAGGGCCGTCACTT
>CAZTTX010000032.1:0-10093 GCA_964616085.1 uncultured Methanosarcinales archaeon | reverse complement strand
TGCTTAAATTGTGCTGCGGGTAAGCCAGTAGGTCAGTATACAAAAAAACTCCATTGGGACAAACCCGACCTACCATCACTTCCGTCTCCTGAAGATGAGGAGCTGTATGCCTAATATCATCAAGAACAATATTGTTGCGAGGCTGATCGGGACATAAGGGCTGCTTCCTGTCCCAGTGACCATCCCTGCAATGTTCAGCATGAAGCCTTGTGCAGCACTCAGCTGACGGGGTTCTGGACTGATCCCTTCATACCTCTCGTCCAGGTTGTTGGATGCCATGATTTCTGAGCGTCTGCGTGAATACCTGCTCTCGTATCCATCTTCTGCGCTAGTGTTCATGCCAAACTCAACAGATTCTCCGAATCCGGTGTAGATTTTTCCAGTGATCTCTACATTGAAGTTGCTGCTGTTCGTTATGTGCCTGCTGAGGCTGTTGAGCAAGAATCTCCTGGGCATCCTGAAATCTCGGAACCTGTATGTGAACTCTTCCTTGTAGTCGTCCTCGCTGAGGATGACGTCCACGATGATGTCTTCGACGATCCTGCTGTTGTCGGAGGTAAGGTACAATGTCATCTCTGTGCTCCTGTTATTTTCATCGCTCTCGAAGATTGCCCTTGGTCGAGGCGTATCAAAACCTGTATCAAGGATGTAAGTCTCGTTCCTGGAAATCAAACCATCTCCTGTCTTGGCTTCCAAGAAGAATGTGACAGGATGTTCGCCCATCTTCATGAGACTAAGGTTGAACTTGAAAGTCTCTTCTGTCTTGTTCTCTATGGTCATGCTTCTTTCGAAGACATCATCGAGGATAGGTCTTCCACCATCATAACTATGGACGCTTCTCTCAGTATCTGGGAACCCTATGCGGATCCTTCCCTCTATCGGCTCATCCCTCTCATTGATGATGGATCCTCCAACTACCTCTGTCTGGCCCACGTGCGCATCCTGGCTCCTATCTCTGAACCTTGCTCCATTGTGGAACCCTAGCACCAGACTGATGCCAGAGTCTATCTTCAGCCGCGTCCTGTTCCTCTCGCCATACGAGTATTCCTTGCCTTTATAGCGCAAGACACTCTCTGAGCTGAACTCGAAATCAATATCGTTATTTATCCTGAACGAATACTTGAGCTCTGGTTGGTCTTCAGTGTGCCCCTCTAGTCTTATGGACCCGTTCTCAAGAGTTGCGTCGCCTCCGCTTACGCTCAGAATCTCCACTTCTGCACCCTCAGGGAGCTTCTCCTTATGTGTGAATGGAACTTCTTCCTCTCCATGATTCAGGATCCTGAGCGTCACATTCAGCTGTTCGTTTAGGTTCGCATCAATCTCAGTTAGGTCGCCCCTATTGGTTTCGCCACCTACTACCCTGCTGAACTCCAGTATCGGCCGGAGCAGGAAGATTTCCATATAGAATGAGTACATCCTCTTGTCAGTGCCCCGAGGGATTTTTCCATACCAAGGCATCCCATCTCTACCGGTCTCTCCGAGCATATCCTGGTTGAACCTCGAGTCTGAGACCCTGAACCTGAAATCGTCAGTACTCTTCTCCTCTCCAACCCGTATTGTGGCTCTCTCATCACCAACCCTCACAATAATAGTATCATCTACCCCTCCGAAGCCATCGAACGTTATGGTCTCATCTAGCAATGTCATGTTCCTGCCAGGGAGGACCCAGCTCTGGTATAACTTATGGTCATCAGGAAAGCTCATGCCAGATATGCCTTGAGCAAGAAGAGAGACTGCTACAAAGAGAAAGATGATTGATACTGTTGCTCTCATCCGCGCTCGACAGGCCACCATGCTATGGTATGAGGGCTACTGACTTAAAAAGCTTTATTGTATGGCAATCATGGCCCGCAGTGCGATCCCATCGAGCAGACAGTTCATGAAGTCAATCCCATATGTATATGTCAGAATCCTTGAGATCTATCTTCTCTCCAGCACAGGCCCTGAACAGGAAATTGTTATGTCCTGTCCTGTTTATGGTCCTTATCGGGTTCTCTTCGATCCCTCTGATAGAGTTCTCCCCTACGAATCTCTTCACCATCGGGACTATGTCAGCGTTCAGGATCTCAACAAGGTCTTCATGCGCCCTGCTTGTTATTATGAGTGTATATGTCGCCATGCCTCCCTTCTCTCCGACAAGGTCGACGACAATATGCTTGACCACCACAGGATGCTCATTGTACTCTTTTGACATTATCATCCTCCGTAAGGTCTCGGTTGTGATCCCGTATTCGAACAGGATGGTGTATAAGGCTAAAGAATTGAATCTACCCGTCCCATAGGAGAAGTTATTGACGAAGGTCATGTAGTTCAAGGTATTGCTCTGTTCAAGATATCTCCTCCTGCGGTTGACTGTCTTCAGGGGGATTCCTGCCTTCTTTGCTATCTCACTATCGCTCACTCTAGGGTTCCTGATGAGCTCTCTTATTATCGACTTGTCCTTCTCCTCGATTTTTGGCTTCTCGTCATTCCTATTCTGTCCGCTTATTTCCATATTATGCCCTGATTTGAAATATTTGTTGTTTTTAATGAGAACATTGTTATTATATTTTTCGTTTTATGACATATTTTCTCATGAAGCTCTGCTTTCACAAAGATTTAAATATGACATGATTCATGATTTCTTAAGTGATATTAAATATCACTGGGCACATTATGTTTAGGCTGGCTCGCATGGGCGCGGTGACTGGCTTAAAGGAGAAAGTTCCTGAGAATGAAAGTGCTGATGTTCGGTTGGGAGTTCCCGCCATTCAACAAAGGGGGTCTAGGTACTGCTTGTTATGGCCTCACTCGTGGCCTTCGTAACAATGATGTAGATGTGACCTTCGTCGTGCCCAAGGCTCCACGGAATGCGAAAGGCGACTATGTGAATTTGTTGGTTGCTGACAGCTTCTATGCTGATTCTGGTGATGATTTCAAGGTTGTGAGCATCAACTCCCTCCTTTCTGCCTATATGAATGATGAGCAGTATGCTACGACACTAGAGAGAATCAAGGTCTCAAAGAAGACTTCTGGAGAGGGTGATTGGTCAGATGACATATATGGTGGTGATCTCTATTCTGAAGTGTTCCGCTATGCTGGGAAATCCAGGCTTGTTGCTGCCTTGGAGGATCATGACATAATACATGCACACGACTGGATGGCGTACCCTGCAGGGATTGAGGCTCAGCGCGTGAGCGGTAAGCCTCTGGTAGTCCATATCCATGCTACTGAATTTGACAGGACCGGCGGAAACTGCAATCAGAAAGTATATGATATAGAGAGAGCGGGTCTCCAAGCTGCTGATAAAGTTATAGCTGTGAGCAATCTCACAAAGAGAAGGGTAGTTGAATCGTATGGCGTGGATCCTGATAAGGTCTTTGTAGTCCATAATGCTGTCGATTTCGATACGAAGAAGTTCAACAAGGCGGAGCTCAAGGCTTCCGACCAAGATAAGATAATCTTGTTCCTAGGACGTATAACTATACAGAAAGGCCCGGAGTATTTCCTCCAGGCAGCCAAGAAGGTTCTGGATCATTCTCCCGACTCAAATGTCAAGTTCGTCTTTGCAGGGACTGGAGATATGGAAGGCAAGATGATAGAGCTTGCTGCCCAGCTTGGCATCAGTGACAAGGTCCATTTTGAGGGTTGGGTCACCGGGCCTGATATAGATCGTCTTTACAGTCTTGCAGACCTATATGTGATGCCTTCCGTCTCAGAGCCTTTCGGCATAACTCCATTGGAAGCGATGAGGAACAATACTCCAGTGCTCATCTCCAAGCAATCTGGCGTTTCAGAGGTTGTCGACCATGCCATGAAGATAGACTTCTGGGATGTGGATGAGATGGCAGAGAAGATGCTGGCAATATTGCATTATGATCCGCTCCAATCTACACTAGCAGAGAACGGTGCGAGAGAGGTCAAGAAATTCAATTGGGATGAGCCTGCAGCCAAATGTGTGGATGTGTACGAGTATGTGCTTGGCATGTCTCATGGTGACGAGCGTGTCCCTGCCCCGTTATGGGATTGATTGTGTGAACTGATGATTAGGTGCCATGCCTAAGATATGGTTTGAAAAGAGCAGGAAGGTGATAGGGTGTCCAATGCATGTTTTTATTTCCAGGTCCACCAGCCATTCAGGATGAGGAAATTCAGGTTCCTGGATATAGGTAAGTCTTCTGATTATTTCGATGATGGGCTCAACAAGGAGATCTGCGAGAAGGTCGCAAAGCGTTGTTATCTCCCTGCCAACAAAATCCTTCTTGAGAAGATAAAAGAGAGCGGTTATTCTTTCAAGGTGGCTTTCGGCATAACTGGTGTAGCATTAGAGCAGTTCGAGCATTATGCGCCAGAGGTCATCGACTCTTTCAAGGAGCTGGCGGCGACAGGCTGTGTTGAGTTCTTGGGAGAGACGTATTATCACTCTTTGAGTTCCTCATTCTCTGAGCCAGAGTTCGATTTCCAGGTCGAGCTCCATAGGAAGAAGATCGAGTCGCTTTTCGGTCAGACGCCCAAAGTCTTCAGGAACACAGAGCTCATCTATGATAACGATATCGCAGGATTTGCCGAAAGAGCAGGATTCGAAGGCATCATCACGGAAGGGGCTGACCAGGTCCTAGGGTGGAGGTCGCCAAACCACCTTTACAGGCCAAAGGGCACTTCTAAGATATCTCTGATGCTCAAGAACTTCAAGCTCTCTGATGATGTCGCTTTCAGGTTCTCTGACCGTTCCTGGTCGCAATGGCCTCTGACAGCCGAGAAGTATTCTGATTGGGTTGCTTCTGCAGAAGACGCTGAAACCGTGAACATATTCATGGATTATGAGACATTCGGCGAGCATCATGATGAGGAATCAGGAATCTTCGGTTTCCTGGCAGAGCTGCCAAAGAGGCTCTCGGAGAGAGGTGTGTCTTTCATCACGCCTTCTGAGGCAGTATCGTCGTTTGAGCCTCGCATGGAGCTTGACGTACCCACGCCCATATCATGGGCGGACAATGAGAGGGATATGAGCGCCTGGCTCGGTAACAAGATGCAAGAGAATGCCCTCTCAGAGTTCTTCAAGATGGAGGAGGCTGTCAAGGCATCTGGTGATGAGAATCTCTTGCGGCAATGGCGTCTCTTGAGTGCGAGCGACCATCTGTATTATATGTCCACAAAACAGAAGATGGACGGTCTATTGCACAACTATTTCAGTCCATACAGCACACCTTATGACTCTTTCATCAGTTACATGAATATCCTGAAGGACATCTCGGCAAGGGTCGGTAAGGCTCCGGAGAGCACGGATGCTGATGGTGGGTCCTCTGGAGAGAAGGTGCTGGCCGAGACGCCTATAATGGAAAATAATTTAAATGCCGGGAGAGATTAAAAGACTGTCGCTGTAGAGCGATTCTATGGCTGTCGGTTGATTATTATGGTTGCTAATCTGTCTCCGGAAGAGTATTTCAGGCTTTCTGATGGTTCTGTTCTCAAAGGTCTAGATGATCTCAAGAGCTTCTTGAAGCGGAACGATGAGCAGTTGTTCCGGGAGCATGTTGATGGCTCGAGGAACGATTTCTATAATTGGATTAGGGATTGCATAAGAGATGAGGTGCTGGCAGAGTCGATTAGAGGTTGCAACAGCCCGGGGTCAATGCTTACCGCCATTAATGATAGTGAGCATGAAGAATCTTCTGTAGGTAATGTAGACAATGATGACACTGGCGATCTCTTCTCAGGCAGCAATTCGCTCCCTGAGTTTTCAGGGTCTTTCACAAATTCCCAATCGATTGACTCAAGAACCACAGATTCTCGTCCCGTCAGTCCAAAAAAAACAGAAGTTTCGGCAGAGACTCATAATCAAAGTGATCCTGCTCCAAAATCTTCCAAAAAAGCCGTAAGAGCAGCAATTACAGAAACACCTCGTCGTACTCAGAAGCCAAAAAAGGCTTCCAAGGCCAGCGGTAAGTCTACGAAATCAAAAGCTTCTAAGGCTAGCTCGGAGAAATCGAAGAGCAAGTCTTCCAAAAAAGAGGACGCTTTTGAGTACTCTTTCGATCTTGATGCTGAGCGTGCCGACCTTGACAGGATACGGGAGAGGATTGCCCGTCTCAATCAAGAGATCACATCTTCTGCTCCAGCGCATGCTCCAAAGACCAACCCAGCAAAGAAGAAGGCGGAACAATCCAAACCTGGCAAATCAGACTCCTCCAAGCGGAAAAGCACAAGCAAGGTCTCAAGGAGTTCGGGCTCCAACGGAACTTCACGAGATCAAAAGCCTTCAAAGAAAAGTAGCAATGGGAAGAAATCAAAAAGTAAATACTTGGAAATGCCGTTAATCAAGGAACCAAAAACAGTGCCGGATAGTTCAGTGAAAAAAGAAGCAAAAGATACTAAACGAGACAATATATCTTCTGCAGAGGACGCTGATGCTGACCTTGAGCATGAGATGAAGAATCTTTATGGGCAGAGCATCAACGAGGCTAAGCGGCAGAAGAAGGAGAAAGAGAAAAAGAAGAAAGGGGGCAAGAGGAACCGTATCTTCACTCGCCTCATCGGAAAGCTCACTCGTGCTGAGAAGATGGTGGAAGACGAGCTTCCTAACCTGCATGAGATGGAGCATGGCAAGAAGGCTCAAGAGGCGTTCAACCCATACATCCAGATTGATCATCCTTGGAATTATCACAACCACGGTTTCCCCGATTTCGTGAAAGGGCTGCTCATCGGTATGCTTGTCGGCATGCTTTTCTTAGCTCTTTTCTTGTGAGTTGTCCACATTGCGCAACCATTATAAATGACCTTGGCAACAGTCAGCTATGAAACTCACATTCCACGGTTCTGCAGGAGAGGTGGGGAGAAGCTGCATAGAGCTCTCTGTTCCTGCGGGCGACCACGAGGAGCGCTTCTTGCTTGATGCTGGGTTCAAGGTGCATGATGGTGAGCCTGAGTTGCCATTGACAGTCAGCGACATCTCTGGCATAAAAGGCGTCCTCATAACACACTCGCATATGGATCATATAGGAGCTTTACCATATTTTCATCACCAGGGCATGTCAGCCCCTTTGTTCATGACAGGCATGACTAAGAAGCTTTCTAGGATCATGCTGAATGATTCACTACATCTTGAGCTCCTGAGGCACCATCACCCCGCCTATGATGATTTTGATGTGAAAGATGTCTTGAGAAGCACTAAAGAGATGAAGTATTTCCATCTCACGCGTTTCGGCGCTCTAGAATTTGAATACATACCTTCAGGGCACATCCCTGGCTCATCAATGATAATGCTGAAGTCTGGTGATCAGACTATATTATATAGTGGCGACATCAATGATGAAGATACTCATCTTATCCATGGGATGAGGACAGAGTTCTTGAAACGGCATGACGTAGATGTGCTCATCTGCGAGTCTACCTACGGTGGTAGGGAGCACAAATCACGAAAGTCTGAACAGAGACGTCTCATCAGTAGGGTGAAGAAGACCTTGCAACAAGGTGGTTCTGTCCTTATGCCTGCTTTCGCGATAGGAAGGGCTCAGGAGATCCTGATGCTCCTTGATGAGGCGGGCATAGATGTTCCTATATACCTAGATGGTATGGCAAAGACTGTAGCGGATTTGCTCGTCGGCAAGGATCTTCATATAAGGAACTATGAAGCCCTTGAGAAGGCCCTTTCCCGTGTGAAGTATGTCAATGGTCAGAAGAGGCGGCAAACACTCCTCCGCGAGCAGTGCGTCATAGTGACCACCTCAGGTATGGTCACAGGTGGCCCTGTCATGGAATACATAAAGCATCTCTGGCATGACCCGAAAAGCGCGATTCTTCTCACTGGCTTTCAGGCGAAAGGTACTAATGGAAGGATGCTTAAGGAATCAGGAGAGGCTGTGGTAGATGGAAAGCTTGTGAGATTCAAATGTTCTATCGAAGACTTCGACCTCTCGGGGCACGCGGGCTCAAAGGGGCTATTGAAGCTCATACGTAAGACCAATCCAAGCATCCTTGTGCTGAACCATGGGGATCCTGAGGCATTATCTGCTCTTTCCAAGCTTGCCAGGCCCCACGTGGATCAAGTGATTGTCCCTGAGAATGGTCATACATTATACATAGATCATACATAGGCAGGTATATAGGTTGGTATATGGATTTACAGATGGACATCCTCATTTTTCCTTTTCTCATTTCTCTCTCTTCTCGAAAATAGTCTTTCATAGACACAAATGTTTATAATCATCTTCCTTTGGATGCTATGCATGGTCACTCCAGGTAAGAAGATGGTCAGAGAGGTCATCGAGTTTCTGGACTATGATGAGCTCCTTAAGCTCAGGAAGGATCTTGATAATGGCGGTCTGCATCTGTTGAAGCTTGTCAACAGGCGCATCAAGGACCTCGAGACCCAGCATAGATTATCCTGCAGCACCTGCGGTGCTGAACTTGAAAGTGACAAACCGAACAATTACACATTGGTGTTCGGCCCTTATGATTTCAGGAAGCGAGCTTCCTTCTGTGGTGTTGATTGTATGGAGCAGTTCATCCAGAAGCTCAAGGACATCCGGTCTTATTCTGATGAGTTCTTATCTTCCTATAATGCGGACGATATCGCTCCCGGCAAGAGATGACATTCTCGTAATATGGCTCTGCCCATACGTTTTTCTCTTATTCGGAACTACTGAATGAGTAAAAAGGACAGAAAGATTTAAATACGAGTGGCCCATAAGAGAATATGGTTGATGGGTCTTTGTGTGTGAACACGAAGATTTGGGTAGTGTGATATTATTTGAGTTATGCTGAGAGGTGTTTTTCACTATGAATAAGAAAGCAGATATGGGAATTGGGACATTGATAATTTTTATTGCGATGATTCTTGTCGCTGCGATTGCCGCAGGAGTTCTGATTCAGACGGCTACAAGCCTTCAGAACAGGGCTCTTTTGACAGGAACAAGGACACAGGGACAGGTCAGCACAGCACTCCAGTACTTGGCTGTGTATGCTGAGAACGGCTCTTCGCCTGACAAGACAGTAGAAGACTTCTTCGTCAATGCAAAGCTTGCTGCAGGTTCAGACTCTATTAAGCTTGAAGATGCTCTGATGGAGCTCAGCTTACAGGATATGTCCGCAAATCTCAATTATGCTGGCGATGATGCTGTGTGCGACAGGGATGATCCTCTAGGATACGGTACTGACGGCAACGAAGGTAATTTCAGTGTTGAGTACATGGTACAGGGCAACGAAGGTCAGCAGGGATATCTTGAGAGTGGTGACGTCGTTAGGTTCTGTATACAGGCGCCAAGGCCAGTAGGTCCTGATGAGGACATCCATATAAGGTTCATACCACAGGTAGGAAATCCTGCTGTTATGGAGACATCAATACCTGATACTATTACACAGACAAGAGTACACATTTTCCCTTGAATTGAGGTGGTGGGTTTATGAATAAGAGAGCTGAGATGGGCATTGGCACCCTAATCATCTTTATCGCGATGATTCTAGTGGCCGCCATTGCTGCAAGTGTCCTGATACAGACGGCGACAAGCCTTCAGAACAGGGCGCTCTTGACAGGTACGAGGACTCAGGAGCAGGTCGGTACTGCTTTACAGGTCCTTCAAATCCATGCAGAGAATGGAACTGATGGCGGGACAGTTGACGACTTCTTCGTGAAGTTCAAGCTTTCTCCAGGCTCTGAGCCGATAAGGCTCAATGATACCTTGGTAGAGTTCGATACCAGGGAGGAGTCGGCGTTCCTAAGGTACAATGATAGCAGCAGTGATTGCTCCCCTGATGATTATTCGACACAGAGCTCAGGGGAAGGTTCCTTCGGTGCCAGATATCTGATCGAGGGTAACAGTCACTCACAAGGTTACGTCCATGCTGGCGATGTCTTGGAGCTTTGCTTTGAATCTCCAAGCTCTGTCGGATCAGAAGAGGATGTCACAGTAAGGCTTGTGCCTCAAGTAGGCATGACTTCGGTGACAGAGACTTCAGTCCCGGAGATTATCGGCCAGACAAGGATATATGTTTTCCCATGATTTGAGAGGTGGATTGATGATGAACAAGAAAGCGGATATGGGTATCGGAACCCTGATAATTTTTATTGCCATGATTTTGGTTGCGGCTATAGCTGCAGGTGTTTTGATACAGACAG
>CAZTTX010000031.1:0-10492 GCA_964616085.1 uncultured Methanosarcinales archaeon | reverse complement strand
CATCTCACATCTGAGGCAATATCCACTTAATAAAACTATTGGAGAAGATGAAGCGATATTTTTTTATAGTGCTGTCCGAACCTAGATGACATGGGATTCAAGGATATACTCGGGAAGGTCCAAGAAAGTGAAGAATTCAAGTCATGGCGATCAGATAACCCAGATAATGTCTTGGCTCACATCTTCATAATGTATGATGGCGACAAGCTCATGGATCAGCAGGTAGGCTACTACAACAAGAGCAGAGGTACGATGTCTTCCTTCACTATTTCTAGTGGGAGCGTTACACTGATACCGGAAGCAGAAGTCCTTAAGAGGCCGGATGGGGGAGATATCAAAGAGCTGGACCTTTCGCAGGTCAAAGTGGATTTCGAGGAAGCTGAAGAGAAGTCTGACAGGCTTGCAAAGGATAAATATTCGAAAAGTGGGTCAAAGAAGATCTATATACTACAGAACATAGATGAGGGGCTTGTGTGGAACATAACTCTGCTCACTAATGACTACAACACACTCAACATCAGGATTGATGCAGCATCAGGGGAAATCCTCAAGGATGAAATAGTTAACATCATAGATTTCCATAACAGCAAATGAGTAAAGCAAAACACACATAATAAAATAGATTTTCCAATATATATTTTATAACACAATATTATTTATATACGATTTGCCTCAGAATAATCTACAAGAAAACCGAGAATTTTTCCGGTTCTTCGAGAGATTTTTCGTAGGGGAGTTAAAGCTATGTAGAGGCTGCTCTGTAAACATTTTACAGGGCCAGTTCTCTTTAAAGAGAGGTGAAATGCTTGTCGGAGATTTCGTATAATGCCATGGTAAAATCTAAACAGCTTAGTGATTTTTTCTCGGAGAGCGATGATCAGGAATGATCCGCTCCCCGTTTTTTGGTATGAAAAGTGAGTGCTCAATCTTCCTGTACCGCGGACATTCCCGTCATGTATAATCCTGAGACAGAATAGTCTTCTACCACAGGTATAACTTCATAAGATATGTTTCTCTGCTCGCCAGCGTCTAGCACAAATCCCCACGAAAACAAAGTACCCATGAAACCACCATAAGAGACCGACGAATCATAATCTGGTTGTTCATCGAAGGATGCATCAAACCCTATTGGTAAGAAATCTGTGAGATTTGCAAAGACTGATACATTATGGATATTGACAAAAGAGAGATCTACCAGATAGATTCCCGATGATGAATCAATAGCTTTCTCGCCCACTGTGGATACTATTGGATAGATATATACCCAAGCTTCTTTGGAAGCCGTGTCATATAGGTCGCTGGAACATTCAATAGTATAACTATGATTGTACGGTCCGTTGAAATTATGCTCTCTGGCATACAAAGAATATTCGTTATCAAACTGCATTGGATATTCCTCATCCATAATGAGTGAGCATTCTGCGTCCTCTATGAGATTCCCTGTACTATTTGTATAGTTAGCAAAGAACCTGATATCATCATCAACGCTATAGTTAGCATGTATGTCAGAATCCGAGAACTGCTCAATGTATGATGGGCGTGATATCATGAAATCTCTCGTGTCGGAAGTTCCTAAATTACCTGCCTTATCTTCACATGATACATGCCAAGAATAATTGCCTACAGAGAGATTAGCTTCTACAATCTCGACAGGTTCACCTGAGACAACGGTAATGTCCGATATTTTATTGGCAGAGCCTTCAGAACCGTATGTGATATTGCAATATAACTCTTCGGATGCAGGATCTGTAGCGACGAATGAGAAGTGTGTTCTGAGGTCTTCCATAGCCTCATCTTCATCTGGACTCAAAAGGTCTATAGATGGTGAGGTCTTGTCTATCACGAATGAGGACCCGCTATCATTGAAAGCAGCGTTCCCCATCAAGTCCATGCACCAGACATTCCATGTGTACTCTCCCTCATCAAGCTGCACCTCTTCAAAGTGATTCATCTCTCCTTCAACAGGCTCATCATGCGTCTGGTTAAGCCTCCATTCTCCATCAAAATCTCCCCATAGCTCGCAGTAATCTATTCCGTCCTCATCCTCAGGGATATAGGAAAAGTTAACATTTTCCTGAGAGAGATGTGCTCCATCATCTGGTTCATGCAAAATGACTGAAGGAGCTGATTCATCGGACTCATACGATAAGATAAGGACAGGGTAATTGTCGCCTGGAGATGAGTAGCCATGAATACTCCTGAAAGAGTCGCCTGAGACATCTTCAGTCTTCAGCATCAAAGATATGTTATTGCCGGATGACCAGCCAGGATCATCAACAATCTCTTGGATGAGTGGAGCGATGTCCGTAGATTCATAGCTGCTTCCGTGTGTCCAGGTGTCGGTCTCCCACACTACTGATTGCTCAAGATAATCACGTGACGATATATTACCAGACCCTTCGACAAATGGATGAGCGTCTGAGATGTCCTCAGCCATGATGGTCACATTCATAACATCTCCAGGATTCTCATCACCTGCAACAAGAACAAGATAGGCATCCTCTATAGTAGAGCCGAAAGGCACATCAAGCTGGAACTGGAGGCCTGTCTGGTATATCTCATCATCATATAATCCGAAACGCAAGTACTGCGATTCTTCGCTGTAGTAATCTAAGACAATAGTGTTGTCGATACTCATGGCGTCCCTGTCTATATGACCTATGCTGAATGTAGGGTCTATGACAAGCCTCTCATGCTCGAATAGCTTATTGAAAGGAAGCTCAGATACCATAGTGTAATTGCCAGCATCTCCCTCTATGCTCCTGTACATTGTCCTCCTCGCAGAGATGTTGGACTCGGGATGGTAATAGTCCCTAAGTAGTCTTATCCCTGTATCCTCAAAGGCTTGCGTCCGTAGAGGGATGTCATGCTTACCGCTTTGTGGGTCGATACGTAGGTCACCTGTATATATAGAATACTCAAACATCAAGGTGATATTCTCACGGCTTGAAATATGCTCCAGTTCTATGAACTCGACAAGGTTCTTGTCTATTAGGAGTTCCGACTTCAGTTCAGAGCCTGAATATGTGAATATCTGCTTAGTGCCCTCCCCAAAGATTCCTTCATATATCATAGTATCCCGCTCTGCATGGTATGGCGTATCTTCTCTCGGCTCGTGTCTTGCTAGGGTCTCACCCGATGATGTGTTGAAGAGAGACAATGCTTCTATGGAGAACATTATATAGTGTCCATCCTTCTCGTAGACAAAGGGGAAATCCTGATCCAAATCACCCATCTTCACAGAGAAAAGACCTCTATCCGCGATGTACTCTATGGAATGTCTTTCAATCTGATGATCTGCTCTGCCAGGACGGTCCACGCCTTCAACAGGATAGAATCTCGGATCAATCTCTTTCCAGCCATCTGGCGTCTTATAGTGTTGTGGTTTATTGTAGCTCATGAGCAGACGCGATGTAGCGTTCTTACGGATGCTTGATGAGGCTTGAGAGAATGATTCCGGGCGTCTGGGCTCAGTTATCATTATCTCCTTATCCACACTATGGGACCCACAGAACACTGTATACTTCTTTTCTCCAGGTTCATCATATTCAAGCCTGAAGACGAATGTGCCTGTCCTAGGAGATGGAATCATGGGCTGAGTTATGTTCTCAACGACAATATCACAAGTTATCGTATCATCTGCCACAGATACGTCAGGATTCTTGAAATCTACTGTAACAATCGAAGGAGTCTTCATCCTGACCCTTCGTTCATAGTCCACATTGAAGAACGGTCGGTCTGAGATCACCTCAACCACATATCTAGATGAGAGATTCTTTGCCTCAAAACCCAACTTCCTAACAAGACCATCATCATCCTTGGAGTAATCTATACCTGAAAGTATAGTACCAGTATCCTTATCCTTCACGATGATCTTTTCAAATGGTGCCTTAGATATCTCCAAAAGGTCCACTTCCAATGTGATTCCAGAATATCCTACGGAATGCTCGGGGATGAGAAGCTCTATCAAATCATCAGTAATCTTGTTTCTCTGTATTTCCAAAGGCGAAGTCTCAGCATAGTATAACTCAATCTCCTTGAACCTCTCTGAAGTGCTGCGGCTGACATATTCAGAAAGTCTCAAGCGCTCAATGGTCTCAGGAATGAAATCTTTCTTCTCGAACGAATGCGCTGTGACATTACTGCCCAATATTGCCCAAGATATGTTATAGTGTGCATTGGAAGGCAGCTGGATATGCTTATGGTCTGCATCAGACTCGACAACTTTTTCCAATAAATTTTCCGAGATAGTATCACGAAGCTTCCTATCTCTTGAGATGATACGCTGTTGTTCATCATCTGTGATCTCTGCAATATCATGGAAGACCTCATATTCAAAGACCTCGCTGATATAACCTATCGGGGAGACGAAAGTCATGTTGAGAGCATATATTCCTGGTTCCAGACCAATGAAGCTGAAAGCATAGCCATCCTGGATGCGTTCTGGAGTGATACGATAGACTATGTCCAGAGGATCAGTTATCTCAGCAAACATGCTTCCCTCATCCAGAGGTATGCCTTGGTATGATGGTTCCACAAAAAAGTTCTGTCGCTGGCCTATGAGAGCCTCTTCAGGATAGGAGACATCTAGCTCGATGTCACTCTCATCAAGAGTTATATCCACAATAGCCCAGTCTGAATATGTCCTGTTGTTGATCTCAGTCTCTGCAGTAACATTGTATGAAGAGTATTCCAGCAAGCCTTCAATAGTACATGAGAAAGGACAGAATCCTTTACATTCAAGAGAACATAGTTCTACCCTATCCCTTCCCATGCGTGAATAGTATATCTTAATATCATTATCAATGAAAGAACCGCTCTCTGTCAAGGTCACATTGCCTGTGAGATTGAGCTTCCCATAATTATGGCTGATCGAGGATGGAAGCTGAAGACGCAACTCAGTATCATCCTCCATGACCCTGAACTGCTCACTAAGTGTGGCATACTGGCCATTACTGACGACAACAACTTCTATATCGTGGATCCCAGATATACTGGGGACAAAATCACCTATGAAATTCCCTTTTTCATCCCCCGTCATGTTAATCCTCTCTTGACTGCCATCTGGATGTATTATCTCCACCATCACCTGTGCATCATCTTGACTCCCTGGCGTAGGGCTCATATTCACCAATATTTCCTGAGTCTCAGAGAAGTTGATGAAATTACTATAGGCCATATCGATCATGAGGTCGCTCTCATCCAGCTTGAGATCGAAAGATGTGTCGAACTCTCTTGTGATGTTTCGATATGTTAGGGTCCCTAGCAGCTCATACTCAGCAATCTCAAGCGCAGAGCTTGGGAACTCACAACTGAAAGATGTGTTCATATAGAATGTCTTTACACAACTGAAATTCCTTTCGGAGCCCAGAGGTGAGACAACCATGTCCAAGACCAAGTCCCGATCAATACTTGAGATATTCAAAAGATGAGCTGTGCCATTGAAGCTAGGATCTTCTGGGTCAAAATAATATGTCTCACCAAAGTCAAGCCCTATTCCGAAATGTTCCATATCAAAAGTGAGATTGTCTTTTGTATCTTCCACATCTTCATCAGAGACATTGGCGACAGGTTCCTCCTTCATTACAAAGAATTCAGTACCAGCATAATATGAATGGTTTGCAAATAGATAGCTGATAGTGAGGTTATGTGGACCCACATTTTCAGGAGTGTATGAGATGATTATGGATGAGTTATCTGTATCAAGGTATTCTTCTAAGTCATGGCTCTCACCTTCATTGTCTATCACTGATGCATTTGCTTTCTGCAGATAGGTCTCTCCTGTGAGATTATTTTCCTTGAACGTCTTATTGTAGAAGAAGCTTTCTCCAAGAGTGATATTGGCTGTATGATAGACATACGTACTAGGATGCTCTTCTGCATGTGAACTGTCATCGGATGAGGCGGAGACTGCTGAGGCAAGAAGGACAATCATGACAAGGATCGTCATGGCTGAGACTATAGATATAATAGGGTGTGTACGATGCACACTTTGACTTTCCCTGCTCCTTATCATAGTTCGTACGGATAACATGTTTCCTCCATGTGATGGTCCATCTCCGACATTATCTGAGCTATCCTCTGGTAACTGAGTCCTGCTTGTCTTGATATAGAAGCAGGAGATATGTCTTTCATGAGGGCATGGGCTATGTGTATGGATCGTATCTCCTGCGGAGTTATCTTCTTGCCCAAAAGGAGCTGAGAGGTCTCTGTCACAATCTGTTGGAGTCGCTTAGCGCTCATCGGACCATTTCTGCCCCTCACCAAGAAATCATCATCAGAAATATCCTTAGAGAAGTCTTCCAACTCTTTCAATAGTTTTCCGGGCACGGCAGACTTCCTATCGCTGAAATGTATTATTCTCTTTTGGAAATCTATATCTTTCCTTTTGAGATGGATGAGTTCTCCTTCAGAGCAAGCGCAGTGATAAAGAATCCCAAATATTATGCTCTCACGCCCGCGAGGGAGCTGAGCAAGCATCCTTTGCCAATCCTTGAAAGATATATGTTGAAAAGACAATCACACCACACAAATTTCTCTTTAATATAATATAAAGAACTTGTTTATAAAACTATCTTGAGAAAAAGAAAAATATAAAGGAGATTAACAAAAAAACATAGTTCGCAATATTATCTTTTAAAGAAATTAAGAAAACGTCGGAAAGGTCTCTTCAACCAACCCAGAGTTTCCTTAGAGCCCTTTGCGATCGCCTCGTTCTTCTCGAGAAGACGCTCGATGTCCTGTATCTCCTTACGATAGGATTCCTCTTTCATCTTAAGCTTCTTGTCTGTCAATTGTGCAAGATAATGCTTAAGCTCAGGATTCAGGACTTTCGCAGAGAAACCCATAATTTGCCCCATCTTAGAATCTGGATTTCGCTGGAGCATCTTCTCGGATGCTGAGAACATCGAATAAGTGAATCTGTTCCTAAGCGCTGTAAAGAATTCTGCCTTATATCTTGAGAAGAGTGAGACCCAATCTTTCAAGGTCATCCTCTTTAGCCTGGATAAGTCATTGTCTATCCTATGGACACCTTTGGAAATTGCAGAAGAGGATTTTTCCTTTACAAGAGAGATGTTGCGCTCTTCGTAATAATTCTTTGCTTTCCCTTTGAAATCTATGAATGTTCTTCTCAAGCGATTGAACCAGACCAATGCATGTTTCTCTGCCACCTTGTATGCTGAATAAGCTACGGAAGCATATCTCTCAAGGATGCGACGGGTACCTGCAGGAACTTGCTCATAGAGCTCAATGACAAAGCGTTTCGGAGTGACTTCATCTTCCACCTCGAAGAAAGGATTCTTATACACATAGTACAAAATTATCATTATATTAGAAAGTGCGAGAATGGTAAGTAGCATAGGGACTGAGAATGAGAATCTTCGCCTAATCCCCGAATCTATACGATCGCTTGACATCTCTGAGATGCGAGCACTATAATCTATATCATCCACATAACTGTCTAATGAAGGCAGGTCAAGCACATGATTACCCTCATCAGTAATATATTCTACCTCCCAAGTCTCTCCTGGCCTCAGTTCCGGTATTACCCAACGAGCAGTGTACACTGTACTCACAGAAGACGAACTGAATTCCATGTCAATATTCCCAGCATCATCCAGTATGATCTCACGCACAGTACGCTCGCCTAAGTTCGACACAGAAAGCCTCACTTTCACAGGGTTCTCAAAACGGTATTCGGTGTTTTTCATAGGCCTATAACGCTTGGTCACGTCTAATGTGTTGGGAGAAGGACGATGCCGCATAAGCAAAGGTTGATTAGAGAAAACGAGAAGACCTTGAGAGGTAAGATTAGCAGGAGGAATATCAACTCTTCCAGTAGAGTTCCCAACATATTTCATCTCATAATCCAGTATCCTGGAAGTGTGTTTGTTCATCTTGAAATTCCAAGACAAATCGTCCTTATCTATCAATACAAATTCTTCAGGGACATCATCCCACATCTTGACTTCTCGTGAAAACGGATCATGGTTAGTGACTCGTAGGAAAACCTCAACAACATCTCCTGGCTCAACCTTCTTATGTGAGAAGTGCTTCATGATTGACATCCTGGTGAACACATCAAAAAAGTAATCATCGTCGACCACAAACCTCAGCTCTTTCCTTTCCGGTTCTTCGACTTCTTCAACATCCCGAGGTGCGTCCTCAAGCTCCAAAGTGCGCCGGAAGAATCTTGTATGTCCAATCTCGTGAAGGTCCTCGTCAATCCTTCCCTTCAGATGTGTCACAAGCACACCCTCATTGTTACCTATCGGCAAAAAGTTTGTGACGCCTGTCACGAAATAATCTATATCTATGGATGAGAATGCATCTATCGTTGCCTTGATTCTTCCTCCCTTGAGCTCGGGAGATCCATCACCTTCTATTATGATTGGTGTATCCAAGTCCAAGTCCACAGAGAGAGGGTTGTCGTTAGGATTAGTCAAAGTCAATTTACCTCCTGTCTCGACCAGATATCTTCCAGACAGTTCATTGACGTACCCCTCTTCCACAGAATCGAAGATTATGCGTTCATATCTTGTAGTGAAATGATCAAAAGAATGCTGAGGATACAAATCAGGGCGTGTCGCACGGGTAGCTATGGTAAAATTTCCAGAGGAGAAACCCTCAAGAGAATACTTGAAGCCGAAATCGCCTTGGAGCGCTAACCCAGTAATCCGGTCAATATGCTTCTCCTTCGCAATATCATTGAATCCCGTAGAGGCTTTCTCCAGAATTGAAAAATGGTCCATGAAGACAAGACCATCCGACATGATTGAGAGATGAGCATCATCTATGTTGTAATACTGCTTGATCCTGTTCAATCTCTCATCGTTCAGATATAGCCAAAGATGGTCCTTCTCAATGCTGATACGGAGCTCATTCCAATCCTCTGCAAAATCTTGGCGATAGCGCGAGCAGTCTTTTGAGCCTTGGTGCCACCAACAGGCCTCTATTATGCCCTCTTCTGCGTCGAACTCTATCGAATAGCTTTTGACAGATATGTTCTCCTCTTGAGATAAGGTAATATTATGCACAGAGTCTCCCGTAGCAAAGAAACCATATGTGATCTCAGAATAACTATCCACATCCAAAGCAGTAAGATTCATGGAAGTTATGTTTGAAGCATCTGTGTAGGCATAGCCCTCCTCGATGGTGATGTTGCCATGGAAATCCCATGACTCTTCGGCAACAGTCATGTTCTTGAAATCCTCGTAGAACCTATACGGTGCTATAGTCTCCTCAAAACTGGCATCGCCTGAATGGTAAAGATTGATGGAGCTGATAGAATCATCAGGCAAGAGGAATCTTAACAATGTCTCATTACTGCCGCAGCCCTCTATCACGTATGGTAAGCTACTGCCTTGACCGTCATACAGAGAGATGTCTTCACAATCGCTGCGTAATGAACCTTCTGAAATCATTCTTTCAGTATCTAAGCCCAAGGTTGAAGCAAGAGGGGTGGTCTCGATAGCAACCACATCAAATACATGCCTTTTCTCTTTTCCTGTGTCCTCCCAGAAAGAATCAGCTTCCCCCTCTATGATATCGGCAGTTAGATTCGTATCATAAGGAGAACCGTTGAGAGTTGAAGTGAAATTATATCTCAATATGGGTTGAGGGAGCTGTGGAAGCGTGTAGAAAAGGTCTTCTTCCAAGACAACATCTACATCAAATTCAGGCAATGCACGCACATCATGTCCCATGACTGCCAGGAAAGTTAAAATCAAGACGATGACAGTTCTATAGCTGCAAGACATCCCAGACCACTCACACAGTATGAAATTGTCCAGGGCGTTTAATAATGTTTTGATAAAATATTTAAACCACTGCCGCAAGGATATACCATGAGTGATGAAAGAAAGAAGAAGATACCGAAGGTTGTTCCACTGTCAAGTTCTTTCTTTGTTACAAGCATTGTCGGATTGTATGTGTCGCTGATATTCGTTATGCCCAGATCTGCAGATTTCGGTGTTGCATTCGCAATAGTCTTCGCTGTGATGTTCATATCTTCAATGGTTTCGCTTACATATGCTCCAGCCAAAGCGCTTATCAGCCTGGAAGAGTATGAGAAAAAGCATAAAGAAGCGAAAGTCCTTTCCCACTCAGAGTACGTCAAGAAACAGAAAAAGCGTAGATGATATTTATTCTGAATTGCCTTCTCGTTCGGACCTGTCGAATTTGTCCTTACAACGACGCTCTTTCGCATGGACACTATGTGAAGCGAGCTTCTCAAAAAGAGCAACTGCAATGCTAGAAATCGATTCGGTCGGAGAACCATTCTCTTCTGAAATGCTTCTGGCATCGTCAAGACACCGTTTCATAAGCACTATATTTTGCTGCCTCACTTGGTCTTCGATGAATCTCTCCTCTTTCTCTGAGAGGTAGACATCAACCCATTCAGGATAATTGGATCCTTTGATGCTCCTTGGGAAAGACTTGCTGAAAGCCATGATGATGGATAGATTTAGAGATTTTTAAAGATTATGTA
>CAZTTX010000030.1:0-10880 GCA_964616085.1 uncultured Methanosarcinales archaeon | reverse complement strand
CGGGTAAGCCAGTAGGTCAGTATACAAAAAAACTCCATTTGGGACAAACCCGGTTGTAGTCCCATCGCCACATTTATAAATCACCTTCCTATCAGAGTGATTATGAGAGACCTCAATAAAGCATCAATGAAGGGCAAGAATGTCCTCATAAGAGCAGACTTCAACGTGCCCATCAGCAATGGGAGAGTAACTTCCGACAACCGCATACGGGCTGCTCTTAACACAATACACTTCGTCCTCTCCAAGTCGCCTAAGAAAGTCATCCTAATGAGCCATCTTGGAAGGCCTAAAGGAGAGCCTGTGCCAGAATTCTCGCTCAAGCCCGTGGCGAAGCGCCTGGAACGGCTTTTGGATGAAAAAGTGGAGTTCATAGAGGACGCTCTCGATGCTGAGGCGATATCCTCCTCAGAAAGACGTGTATTGCTCCTTGAGAACTTAAGATTCTATCCTGAGGAAAAGAAGAACAATGCAAGGTTCGCACGCAGGCTTGCCTCCTGTGCTGACATATACATCAATGACGCCTTCGGGACATGCCACAGGAGCCATGCCTCTGTTGATGCCATCACACGCTATCTCCCATCATACCCAGGATTCCTATTGCGCAATGAGCTCGAGAACCTTGATATTGAAGGTGCAAAACGTCCTCTGATTGTCATAATGGGCGGTGCGAAGGTCTCTGACAAGATAGGTGTCCTGAAGCGCATGATGAAGAAGGCTGACGCTGTCCTTGTGGGTGGAGCGATGATGTTCACATTCCTAAAGGCACAGGGCTACGAGACAGGGAAGAGTCTTGTCGAGGATGACAAGCTGGATGTCGCGAGACGGCTCCTTAAGGCCTCAGATAAGAAGATGATGCTCCCTGTCGATGTCGTGGTGAGCTCTTCCCAGAAAGGCTCGGCCAAGCCTAAGACCGTTGGCATTGACTCAATCCCTAAATCATTCTCAGGCCTTGATATAGGCTCTGAGACAATCAGCATATTCTCTTCAGTGATCTCTGAAGCTGGTACTGTACTATGGAACGGACCCATGGGCCTCTTCGAGCAGAAGCCTTATGATAAGGGTACTAAGGCCATCGCTAAAGCAGTCGCCGATTCAGGCGCAAGGAGCATAATTGGTGGCGGCGATTCTGTATCTGCTATAGAGAAGGCAGGCTTGAAATCCAAAGTTACGCACATCTCAACAGGGGGCGGAGCAAGCCTTGAGCTCATAGAAGGGAAGCAATTACCAGGCATCAAGGCGCTCGAGAGATGACATGCTTTCTCATAATACTTCTAATTTGTCATAAAAATCAATAGGCCCAGCTCAGATATCGAAGCTGGGCAGAGTATCTCTATTGTCAGCGCCAGAGAACTTCCTTCCGCAGAAATCGCATGAATACCTCTCCAGAGATATCATCTTGACATGACTGCTATCGCAGAACGGACACTGGACATAAGGCATACCAACCACCAACGCGTAGTATGTCTTCCATATTTAAATAATTTCTGAAAATGACTTCTATAAAATACAGATGTAATAGTTTAGAATGGGTGATGGGCTAACCTTCCCTTCTTAGGAAGTCGCCTTTGTCTGCTAGGTTGTGAAGCATCTTGCCGTCGAAATATCCGATGCCTAGGTTCTCATCATGCTCGTTCATAGGGAACACATATCCCTTCTCTGGCTCGTCACCTTTAAGTGAGCTCATGAAGATGTCCCTTCCGCAGAGGAAGAGCCATGCAGTCCTCTTATCGAGCTTGACTTTCCTGTTGCTGTTTGCTGATGCCTTCTCTATGCTCCACAAGCTGGGCTTGAACCTGCCCTTGCTCTCCCTTCCAAGAAGGCTGCCTGCATACTCAGGCTCCTTGCTGATCGAGGACACCATGCGTCTCATATCAGGAGATACTGCGCATCTTGCCTCTTTACCTTTTCCGAGGCTGATATCTCTCTTCCCTTCCAGGCTGATGCCGAACGTCTTGAAGAAATCCTTCCAGCTCTTGAAGCCTAGCTTCCGCTTCATATCCTTCTGCCCGCCATCCCTTTTTGGGTCTTTTCTGGCGTTCGATTTCCCTGTTCTCTTATCGCTCTCTTCTCTCATGATCTATCAGCCAAGGCGTTGCTATACCAACAGACAAACAGTAATATATTTAAATCCCTCGCCCTAATGTTTCTATCATAGGAAAGACAAAACGTGGCTATAGCCCTATGAGGTGAATTTGATGGAGATAACGATAATAATAGCTCTTGTTCTGTATGCGCTTGCCATAGTGATGGCCATCAAGCTGATAAAGAATGTGCTTGTGGCGATAGGGACCATCTTGCTCATATCACTGCTACTGATGGCAGGTACAGGACTTTTTGTGTACAATGAGATAGATGAGATGCAACAGACATTCCCAGTATCAAATAATCTTGTGCTGCTCACAGACGGCGCTACAGTATTCTCTGGAGCGGTAATCCTGCCATCCACAGAAGATGTATTGCATGAGAGCATACGTTTCTTGGAAGATGCGGAGATTGCCGACCTTGAAAGTCATCTTGCTGAAGAAGATTATGATGCCATGCGTTCTGTAGTGAGCACTTCAGACTTCATCGATGAGGATGTCATGGAAGCTGAAGACCTTCTTGACGAGACATACAAGATATTCTTCATAGACATGGAAGTGCTCGAGAACTCTCCTGTGGAGGCCATAGACCTTGGAGCGCTTGCCGGCATGGATCCTGCAGAATCCATATTCCTGCCAATACCTAGAGAAGATTCGCTCGAGATAATAAGGTCTGATGACCCATGGGCCCTTCTATTGAATTTCGTCCATGTGCCCACGCCTGACCTTGAGGATCTTGAGAGGCAATTGGAGGAACAAGGTTTCGAGATACTTGATGAGACTGAAGACGAGCTCAACGAGACTATTGATGAGACACGTCAAGAGGTCGTAGACGGGCTGAGAGAAGGGCTTGAGGTCCAGTTCGGTCATGCAGATCTGCCAACTATGATGTTCCTCCTCAATCTGTTCTCCGTCATGGAGCAGGAAGGTGCTGATGGCATGATGTATCTCTACAGGCAATACAGCGATGAGAACATATACATCAAGGATGGCTCAATCATCTTTGACCTGCTCAGGCTAAGTCCTGATGCTCTCGTCACAGCAGTGATCCGTGAGACCCATAATGCTGCTTCATCCATGGGTGACAGGATAGCGGACGAGGTTGCTGAAGAGAATCTGCCTGTCGAGGATGGCGATGTAGATGATGGAGATGATGGCATCCCTGACATAGATGAGATTGCTGACATGGATGAGGATGAGATGGATGAGGCTCTTGAAGAGTTGATGGAAGATGCGTGATACTGAGATGCATGATGCGGACATGTGCAGGATAGCATATAGAAGGGGAAATGCCCCTTCTGCGCACAGAACTTTGGCAGGCCTAAAAAGGTATATCAGCGCATTTCCTGCCTTTATGCTCTACATCATGCTCTTGCTGGCCCTCGCGCCTTCCGCTGCTGGCTCATCTGAGCTGCTCTATGATTCTGAATTCATAACAGGCGACACTTTTGCTGTTGATGGCACAACCTATGAGGTCTCAGTCATGGCTGGAGGGAATGAGGTGATGATTGCTCCGCTCAGTGAGTTCATAGATCTCGGGGATTGCTTATCTACGGGCGCCTTAGAGATATGTTTCAAGGGCTCAGGCTATGATGATTCTGACAATGAATACTATGCAGAGCTTGAGGTTTCGATGGTATTCCCTGAGATATCCTTCTCACACGAGTTCTCTTCAACAGACCTGCGACCAGGCCAGGTCCTTCATATCAACGTGACTCTCGAGAACACGGGTAGCGCTCCCGTGGAGAATCTCCTCTTTGTGCAAGAGGTACCTTCGGGCATGTTGGTGGACTCCATAGGTGAAGATATGGACGGCAGTGGTGGTATGATAACATGGACGTCTTCGCTTGACGAAGAAGAGGATGTGAAGCTCACTTACAGTCTTGTGGCAAGGTCTGCGCTTGACGAGGAGATACAGCAGTACGTAGAGTACCATGATGGTTATGAAGAGCAGCGCAAGTTCTCTCAAGCTGTGAAGATATCTGTCGAGTCTCCTTTCACTATGCTCTTCTCGAAGAACACCAGTGATGAGGTTTATCTTGGTGACCTCATAGAGTTCGAGGTAGAGATTGAGAATGATGATGAAGAAGATGCGGAGATCGATTCATTATGGATAGATATTCCTAGTGGAATGGATCTTGAGGAGCGTGATCCTAAGCTCTCATTGACTGGCGAGGGTCTTGTGTACTCTGGAACATTGGAAGGTGATTCATCAGAGGAATTCAATCTTGTAGCACGTGTAGTGTCTGAGGGCGTCCTGGAGCCTAAGGCTACCGCGACATTGACACGTGATGGCGCAGCCTTCGACCTTGAGGAAGAGCTCGAACTGGAAGCAGAGGTGCCTGAGACAGGCATAGAGCTACGTATCTGGGAAGATACTGATGATGGCCGTATTTTTGAGGTGATTGAGACTTCCGAGGAATTCGAAGGGAGCCTCTCAAGACGTCTTGACATCTACATAGATAACCCATACCATGATGAGATAACTGATGTAGAGGTCAGGATCGAATCAGACTATCATAATCTTGTGGCACACAGGGATTCTATACCTGGGAGGAGCTCACGCAGGGTATTCCGTGAGGACGTGGAATTCCCCTCAGTCAATTCTAGCACTAACGATGATGTGAACATCACGGTGACATACCAGACGTCCTTCGGCTATACGCATGAAGACATGGAAGATTTCAGGTTCACATATATCCCCTTGGACCAGTTGGAGATTGATCATGAGCTCTCTGAGAGCAGGCCTGAATCAGGCTCATCAGTCACAGTGTCTATGATCGGCTCGAATCCGAGGAGCAGTGAGCTCTCTGATGTCGAGCTCCGTGATGTGGTCCCTGAAGACCTATTCAGGTCAGGTACTAGAGAACGCACCACATCATTCTCTGCTGATGAGGAGAAGACCGTCTATGAGTACTCGCTCAGGCTTCCTATAGTCCCTCGCGAGACAGAGATCGACATCTTCACTTCTGTGAGATATTCCGATAGCCTTGGCGATCATGATTATAGGGTGCCGTTCACATTCACTGTATATCCAAGGTCTCCAGATATCACCATCGAGAGGTCTCCCGACCGTGACGAGGTTCCGATAGGTCGACATAACTCTATTGATTATATCATCAGGAATGATGAGGACTATCGTTTCGAGGATGTCAGGCTACGCTTCACCGGCGGTGAAGGAATCTATCGTATCGGCTCTGTGGTCGAAGAGCTTGGCAACATAAACCCTGGCCGTTCTGCAGAGCCAGAGGAAAGTTTTGTGGTTTTCGATGAGGATGCCTCTCCGGGAGATGCTGTGATAGAATTCACGGATGACCAGGGAGTACGTCACAATGAGGAGGCGCCTTCAATCAGGCTGGACGTGACCGAGGCTGATACAGACCTTCCAAGACTCTCGCTAGAGATATCTGACTATGAGCTGGTGAGCACTGAGGCCTTCAACTACACCATACTCGTGACCAATTCAGGAGATGATGATGCTCAGGCACACCTTGTGGACGGCGAACGTGAGACCTCGATAAGCATCGCTGCAGGGGAGAGCGCGTCCTTCACAAGAGAGGCCGACTTTGATGACTTCTATGAAATGCTTGTCTTCCCCGCGCCATATCTGAGGTTTGAGCACGATGGCCTGACGCTTTTCGCCGTCGCGCAGGATCTGAACCTTGAGGACCTCTACTCTGATGCTGAAGAGTTGCGCAGGGTGGATGATGAGTCAGAAGATGAACTGGAAGATGATCCAGAAGAAGTCACTGATACGGAGCCTGATGAGACTGAGGACGAGGATGTGGACGACAGTGATGAGACTGAGCAGGAACCATGGGTACCAGACGATGGCACTGAAGAAGAGGAAGACTCCGAGGAGGAGATGGGCCGTCTTGCATCTTTTTTGGACTGGATCCTGAGGCTTATCGGAATAAGATGATTGCCAGCGTGTGCTGGATAAAGGATGGGTAAGATATGGCATACCGAGAGTTTTCAAGACACAAGGACCATAGTAATCTAATCCAATCCTTGCTTTTCTCATTGTTCCTATCCTTTATTGTTCTATTGTCTGCTCCATCTGTTTTAGCTGATACCATAGCTGAAGATGCAATCTTTGAGGGTGACACGTTCAGCGTTAGAGATGGGGGTTCCATAGACATCTTTGACTATTCTATGAGCTTCGTGCTTGACGCAGATGGCGAAAATATCTTCGTCGATGAGGTCAATAGTGAGCATTACGCCATAATACCGCTTGATGGATGTAGGGATATAGACCTCCTCGAGATTTGCTTCGAGCGTTCTTCTGGGACGACCATATATGCTACTATGTTCACAAAGATACCTTTCTTGAGTTTTGGGACATCGATCGCATCAGAGGAGTCTCTTGTCGGAGAGACCAATGAGTTCAATGTCACAATCCGGAACGAGGGCAGGATGACATCGGAAGATACCTCACTAAATGTCCGGCTTCCACACTCTGTCGTTGTTGAGTCTGTGCATGGTGGAGAGATGGAGGATGGCAATGTGTTCTGGGAGGGCAGCATAAAGGCTGATGAGGAGCATGAGCTCAGACTAGAGCTTCTACATACTGCTGCAACCGATGAGATTGAAGGTGATAGTATCGATGCTGAACTGACTTATGATAATATGCTGGGCATAGAACGCTTGCAGCAGACCCAAAGCTTCAGTGCCGAGCATGCATTCCTGCTCAATCTCACTACCGAACCCGAAGAGCTCTACCTTGGAAGCCCATTCCGAGTCATCCTTAATTTCACGAATAGACTTTATGAGGATGGTGAGAGGAATATCACAGTGAACAGATTCATCTTTCCGCTCTCCAGGCTTCCTGGAATGAGCTCGCCACGGGGCTTTGTCGCAGAGACCTCACGGAACCTCTTCTGGTCAGGAAGGATGGCTTATGGCCAGAGCCGAGAATTCTCGTTCTCGCTTGACCCATCCTCATCGGGCAGATTTGATCTACCGCTCGAGATCTCGTTCAATGATACCTCTCTCGAAGAGCCAAGGCTCAGGCGGTTCAGATATACGTTCCCGTTTGAGGTGGTCTCAAGGGATATTCTCATCAATACTTCAATAGAAGACGGACAGAGGTTCAATTCAAGCTCATGGTATCCCTATAATATAACTCTTACCAATGTAGACTCATCGCTTGGGTTCTCTGATATCAATGTCTCTGTCGCTGCTGAGGGGCACTCTGAGAATTATGACATTGACGATCTTTCACCCGGTGAGTCCTATATCCTGACAGGCCCGAGATTCTTGGCAAAGCCTACATCGTCCGAGTCAGAATCTTCTATCCATGTCTCTGTGAGCTACTTCAATGACTACGGAGAAGCGAAACAGCGTGAGGCTACTATACCATACACTGTAGGGCCTATCCAGGAAGCCAGTCTAAGGAACGAGATCGAGCGCATAGAAGAAGGATCATACAGGATAAGCTCTTATGTCTCTAACGATGCCGGGATAGACATAGATGATATCTATGTGCGTCATAAGTTACATGATGATGTGTTCTTCACAGGAAGTCTTAACGGCACACTTGAAAGCCTTTCTCCTGGCGAAGAGGAGATGGTATCAAGCTACAGGATCTCTTCCTCAGGACTGAACTTCAGCGCTGATGATTACATGTTCAAAGTGTATCTAGGATACTCTGCCATGGACCTCGAGAAGAGCTTCACTCATGATAAGAATCTTACTGGCATGGTCTTCTCACTCTATGAGGATCCGAGCGTGCTCCAGAGGACCCAAGAGACCATAGAGAGATATTTCACATCCACTACTGTCTTCGGAATTTTTACTGTGGCTATCCTTCTTGTGGTGGCATCCATTACTACAGTAGCACTGAACAAGCGAAAATTCACTATCACCGGGTATGATTCATTAGAAAGGAAGCAGCATTCCCTTGAACGGAAGAAGGAGAAGTACAAGCAATACGAGAGCAAATTGGAGTACCGGAAGCAGAAATTAGAGGGCAAGATACGCGAGCTTAAGGAGTTCATGACCAAGACGAAGCGTCTCATAGAGAAAGAGGCTCCAGTAATCGAGGAGAAGAAAGATGGGCTGCATACACGCCAAGAGGAACTTCTTGAGGAGAAGCGACTCATAGACCAAAAGATAGAAGAGCTAAAAGAGATAGAAACACGACTCATAAAACGTAATGGGATGTATGAGAGGGAGCTCAGAGAGCTTGATGCTAGGGAGAAGAAGTTGAATGACCATTTCGAGAACGTGAAATCACGGCTTACCATGCTGAACAAGGAGATGGATCGCCTATTGGATAAGGAGGGCAAGATAGGCAAACAGAAGGAAGAGCTCAACAAGAAGGAGCTTGGCCTCATCGCAGAGAAGCAACGTCTCATCAAGATGGGTACAGAGAAGTTCTCCAACGAGAAGGTCGATGTCATCCAGGAGAAGATTCAGCTCCAGCATGAGAAGAATGTTCTTGAGGAAGAGCTCAAGGCACTAGGCAACAGGAAACATGACATAGGTGATGCCCAGCAGGCCATACACAAGCAGAAGGCAGATCTCGAGAAGGAGAAGAACATTTTCGATATGAACAAGGAAGCTGTAGAGAGCTCTCTCAAAGTGCTGCGAGAACAGAGTGAGAAGATAAACGATATACTTTCTGAGTCAAGAGAAAGCTACATAGAGTCTCAAGAGAATGAGGATGCCAAGACACAGTCTGACGGCTCCGATAAGCAGAAAAAGAAAGAGAGCAAGAAAGGGAAGAAGAAACAGAAAAATAATTAAATGCGTGATGAGGAGAAGGGGTTATGGGATTCTTTGATTTCATGAAGAAAAAAGATAAGGATGATGATCCTCTGGCGGGCTTAGGCTCTCAACAAGGCAGCCAGCCAGACCAACCTATGTCGCATGGTATGTCGCAGGGCACCTCCAGCCATACAGACCCATTCTCAAGCCAGCAGCCCACTGAGTCCCCGGGCCCGTATTCTCCGGAATATGATGGTTATCATGGTATGGCCGGACAGCCCGAGCAACCAGGCATGGAGCAACCTGGTGTGGATTACAATCCTGGATATTCGCCGTTCACCCAAGACATGCCTCAACAGTCACAGGATCAGCAGTATGGCTACCAGGGTTCTCAATCTAATGCACGCGAACAGGAGATAATACTTTCGAAGCTTGATGCCATACGTACAGCAATCCAGAACCTGGATCATCGCCTCTCGTCCATAGAGGCTAAGCTCGACAAAAAAGACTCAAGACATGATGATACAGAGAACATTTTTTAAATGATGAGGATATAAAATATCTGTCCTTGACAGGATAGGAAGTGTTTGACATGGCCAAGAGCAAGGCAAAATCAAAAAAAAGAAAGAACACGAAGCTTGATATCTCTGGACGTTCTATCTTCTTGGACGTGCTCTCCAGCAAAGTGTTCGCCATCGCAATGCTTGTGTTCGCAATCGACCGCATCTCTAAGTTCATTGCTTTGGAGGTCTGCCCATGCATCTTAGGCCCTTTCCTGAACATCATAGTCTCAAGGAACAAGGGTGTGGCTTTCGGGATATTAAGCGAGATTGCCAAGGCTAACACAATATTCACAATAAGCACTATAGCAATCTCTTTAGTGCTGGTCTATCTTGCAACGGTAGCGAAAGAACCGTCCATGCGCATTGGGCTTTCGTTCATGCTCGGCGGAGCATTAGGCAACCTCTTCGACAGACTCATCCACGGGGCTGTCATAGACATACTGGATTTCCATGTGAGCATATGGAGGTTTCCCGCTTTCAACTTCGCGGATGCAGCTATAACCTTAGGTGCTGTGATGATAGTGGCTGGTGTTTTCATCTCAGAGCATGGTAAAAAAGGTCATGGTAAGAAAGGCTCTTCTAGAAAAAAACACTGATCTCAAATATCGAACTTCTCAAGCTCATAAGGGTCGTAGATTATATGTGGATCCTCTTTCCATGGGTCGGAAAGCTCTCTCTCGATCTCTTCTTTTCTCCGGATCTTCCTAGGCTCTTGAGGCTTCACTTGTCTTTTCTTTGTTCTCTTCTTTGTCATCAGTGATATCCCTAGCCCCATAGCAGATGTTAAGATGCCTATAGCCAGGAAGACGGATGGAGTGTTCAGCGTACTGAGCACAGAATCAAGCAACAGTATGCTCAAGGCAATCCGTATCAGGCGAAGGTCAGGCCGTGATATACTCCAGGTATATCCATACGAGAATACCATCAGGCTTACTGCAGCGATGACTGCAGATTGTAACATCAAGAACCACATATCTCCCATCAGTGCTTCCCTTGCTAGGATTACTGATGCTATCGCGGCAGAGAATATCATCCCTGAATCGTACCCTACGCCCATAGTATGGATATGCTTTGGAATATTATAAGCATTTGTGTACTGAGAGCTCAGAACTCGTCCTCATTCTTGATGCTGTCGAGCATGCCCTTCTTGTCGAGCACCTTGACTTGGTTATGGCGATACTTGAAGATGACGTCTCCACGCTCGTCCCCTGAGATCTCCCAGGGCTCTACAAGCAGGGTGTCTCCTTCACGGATCCAGAGTCGTCTTTTCAGCCTTCCAGGTATCCTGCAGATTCTTGTCTTTCCGTCAAAGCAACGCACTCGCATCCTGCTCCCGCCAAGCCTTTGTTCTACGATGCCTAGCACCTGCTTGCCACGGGGCATCCTTACTCTGACGAACTCGTCCTGCTGCTGAGTCTCGTGCCCTTTACTCTTGCTCTGCTCAGCGTCCAGGTCCCTGAATTCTTCGTCCTCATGCGCCATACATAGGAAAAACCGTGGTTTGTTTATAAATCTTTGCCATGAT
>CAZTTX010000029.1:4657-11318 GCA_964616085.1 uncultured Methanosarcinales archaeon | reverse complement strand
CATGACTACCATGACTACCATGACTACCATGACTACCGTGACTACCATGACTACCGTGACTACCGTGGCTGCCATGGCTTGCATGACTGCTATGGCTGCCGTGGTGATTATGGGTCACCGAGATTACACCCGTGCCAGAATCATAAGAACCTGAACCTAAGTTATTGGTATGCTGGAAGTTTGCAGAGACATCATTCAAGGAGGAAATCACACCAACAACCGCGAAAGTCCCGACTGCAAGGGCATTCTGTTTTGTTATCTTACCGTCTTCCTGCGAAAGAAAATCAGAAACCTTTTTCTTAAACTTAGGCAAGTTCTTTTTCATGTGAAGATAGGTGGCTCACTCATATTTAAATGTATCTGAAATCACCCAGATATTTCGCATCCGAATGAAAATTCATTCATAGTTCCACCAAAAGGAAGAATGATATCCATATTGAATTCTTTTGAATCCTTAGCAGGTATATGTATTGAATCCTCAAAAGTATGAGATGGTTCTGATCCAAGCATGTAAGCAATATCACAATTTATTGGTTGATCATTTTCGTTATAAGCCCTTCCAACCAAAACACTTTCCTGAAAACCATCATCGAGAAGTGTGCCGTAGATGAATCTATCAAGTACAAAAGTCACGTCTTGATCAGTATGAGTAGCATCAACTATCACATACTCATCTTGAACTGGAAATAAAGCACGAAAAGATATGAATGCTATTACAAAAAACAAGAGAACATAGAACCAGACACTTTTCATCTTCCTTCTCTTTTTGCTCATAGGGATGGAGACAAGAATCCAATCTTATTAAGTTTTTGGTTACACATCAAGATTCTTTGAGCCTTCTATGATGTCATCAGATGAAGCTATCTTATCGCCCACGACTGGAACAAACTCATCCCAGCCAAAATGCTCAGGATACTCTCGCCAAGGACCTTCACATACATCATAGAATTTGCATCGCTTACAATTGTCATGCTTGACTTTTGACTGCGTTTCGGCCTTTGCTTTCTTGAAATCATCCACGACCCTGTCCTTCTCTTCAATACGTGTATCGGGTATATAGAGCTCCGATACATAATGTTCATAGCCTTCCATGAGACAGAAAGGGACAGATTCTACCATCACACAGATGCCAGCCTCAGCAGCGATGTCAATTCCCTTCTTCAGGTATGGTACTGCAAGAGACTTGTATGGGACCATCTCCTCAAAATTGTCCCATGCACTCCCAAGGGCGTGCACGAAAGCATACTGGAACTGGTCCACACAAAGATCAGAGAACAAACGGGAGATATTCGGTGCATACCTGTAATTTGGCTTCACCACTAGCGAATTCGCTATGACATACTGCCCCAACATTTTCAGGTTCCTTATCCCACGGACTGTCTGAGCGTAGGCTCCAGGTGCTCTGGTGAGATAATCATGTATGCTAGCAGTATGACCATGTAATGCAGGACAAAACTCATTAGCGCCCGCCCGTATTATCTCCTTACAAAAATCCATGTTTGAGAACATCCGGCCATTAGATTGTATCTGGATGATGCTGAAACCCATATCTCGTGCGGTCTTCACAAGTTTCAGAGCATCTTTCCTGAGAGTGAACTCTCCACCTGTGAATACCACGCCCTCACAATCAGCCTCCTTGGCGCTTTTCAATGATGCAATTATCTCATCATAATCCTTGTTGGCATGCATTTTGTTATGCGCCTGCACACAGAAGAGGCAGTTGTTATTGCATAGGTATCCAGTCTTTATATCGACCCGTTTCATCTGTACCCCTCAGACGACCCATAACTATCCTTAATGGCTTCTTCCATACGGTATGATTTAGCATAATCCGAGAAGATATTTACATTTTCGCTTTCAAGCTCTGAAGAGCCAGCAATCCCAGGTCGTACCTTCAACCACCGATACAGTATGTCCTTCTCTTCAGGATTATGAAGAATTTTGTCCATGAGGAACTCGAACATACCCTCATGAATCTTATGCCTATAATTGGAAGCGATATTCGTCAAGAAACCTTTCTCCTCAGCATATACTTCAAGAGGACATATTCCACAGAAAGCGAACCATGGACAGCCACTGTCGCAATGATATGAAGAGAGATCAGATGCTGATTTAAGTGCCTTGGTAGCCTCATGATCCAGAAGCTCCTTATATGTTGAGGAGAACACATTTCCTATCCTGAATTCATCCATGGTCCTCGCTTCATCACAAGTATATATACTTCCATCATAATCATAGACAAGCTGTCCTGTAACAGCACCACAAGGAGTGGTCATCTCTGCATAATTGGCATTCAGACCGGTGGCAAACTTATGTATGATTACAGCAGTTAGGTGCTCGACAATCTGGATGCCTTTCTTGTTCTGCTGAATCATGTAATCAACAACTTTCTTCCATGCTTCCAGATATTCTTCTGCAGTATAAGACATCTTGTCCCATGAGCGTGAAGCAAAGCCGAACCGAGAGACATACTTGAAACTCATCACTGTAAAGCCATGTGATATGTATTCATCCACTATGTCCTTCCATATTGGTAATGAATCTCTTACAATCACTGGCAGTGCATTCAGACTGGGACATCCCTCTTCCTTAAGCCAATTGATAGTATCGACAACGGCCTGGTAAGATGGCCTATTCCCCATCGTGAAACGCCTGTTGGCATCATGTATGTCCTGAGGACCATCTAGCGACAAGCAGATACCAACTTTATGCTCTCTGAAGAAATCAATAATCTCTTTAGTGAGCATTGTCCCATTTGTTATTATAGATATCTGAATATTTTTGCTTTTCTCTTTTGATAGCTTTGTAGCCCTAAGGATGGCCCTCTTAACAAGATCGAATCTTATCAGGGGCTCTCCTCCAGAGAACTCCAGATTGTAAGTCTCTGAAGGGGTCGAGAATATGAAATCTATGGTCTTGTCCATAGTCTCCCCTGTCATATCAACACCTTCTTTATCTTCAGGGGCCCGATAGGCATAGCAGTATCTGCAGGTCAAGTTGCACCTTAAAGTAGGTATTATTATGTGCAGAGAAGTGCCTTTGCTCAGAACCCAATGATAATCATTGAACTGGTGTGTATAGGAACCTATGCTATCATCGGTAATTAGCATATTAGTAGATTCAAGCTTATCAAATAATGCCTTGTCGAGATCTTTAAAAGTATACTTCTCATATTCTGATTTGCTTAAGAAACACCATCTTCCAACATCATTGGTGAGCAGAACACCATCTTTGTACTTCTTAGAAGTCGTCCTTACATACTCATAATCTCTACCGTAGATATAACCCATCAATTTCAGAGCATCTTGATGGACATTTAAAACTTTTGTTGAGAAGCACTAAAGAATTAAGCGGATGCCAAGCTCTTTATCTTACCATTGGTAATACCAAGCATGTAATTGAAGAAAGAATAGACAGCGTCTTTGACAGGTATATCTTCATCTTTTGGCTCAATGCGGACTTTGATGAATTTTCCATCCTTATCTCCATAAAAAGCTACATAGCAGCTATCTGTAAACTCTTTTGCAGCCTCGACTATCGTTGGGTAATCATAGAAAGTAAAATCGAGATTAAATTCCGCCACATTACCCTCAAATCTTATATCCATCTTGTCACCATTTCCAAAACTCAAGGTCCATTTGGATTTGTATCGTTAGCAGTAGAATCAACTGACTTTTCTTTATCAGTATCATTCTCAGTTGCTGCATCTGATTGTGCGTTTGCATTATCAACCTTTGAAGATGTATCCTCCTCCGAGAACTTCTCATCCCAAGGAACCGCTATGCCTTCAGGATCATCGAATTCGAAATCATCATCAAGATCGTCATCGAAATCATCATCAGTAAAAATCTCATCCTTTGACTCTTCCTTCTCGCCGTCTGAGACAGTTGAATCCTGCAAAGACTCGTCAAGAGCCTCAAGATTTATCTCAGTGAAAGATTTTTTGAGGAGAAGAGCCCTGAGATACTCCTTCCTGTTCGAACCCAAACGGTTGGCATTCTCATTGACAAGATTGTTGTGGAACTCTTTCGAAATCTCTTTGAGATTATCCGCAGTATTCTTAGTCTCATCCTTAAAAGACAATTTGACCAAAATCTCAGTTTCAGGATCCCCATCAAAAGTGACAAAAGCCTTGTCAAGTAAAGTGTATGCCGCAGAATATGCAACATCTAAAGAGAATAGTTTTGGATTCAACGTTATCGTTGAAAAGCCGTCTTCAATCTTGTAAAAGTCCATAGTCGTGGGTTTTAGATTAGATTTATATAATTTTCGATAATCACCAAAGCATGATAGAGTACTTGTTTCTATTACCACTAATTTGGCTCGGTACAATCAGCTCATACACTGACGTCAAGGAGGGAATGATAAGGAACAAGCACATCATGATAGCATTGAAAGCCGCAATTGCAATCCACATCATAGTAATCATCTGGTATAGGCAATTCAATCCGAGTGGATACCTTCACTACTTCACGAATGGAATATTCATGCTCCTCATATCATTCATATTCTGGAATATAGGACTTTGGACAGCGGGCGATGCAAAGCTTTTTTTCGCTTTCAACATACTTAGCCCCCCTATATTCATAAGAGAAGGATACATGGGTATGTTCTACGGAATAGTATATTTTACCAATATTTTTGGCCTTCTTCTGATATATTTTACATATAAGGTCATAAGGAATATCTCAATGAAAGAATTCAAGAGATGTGTGAAAGATACCTTCAATCTGAGATCAATAATGTTTATCGGACTCTTTGTATTTGCGATTGGAGCTATAATGGAATACATCCCTGCTCCAGGGCCTAGCAATTTCCTGACATCGTCGCTTATATTCTTCGTCATACTCATGATACTCCAGACTTTTGCTAAAGGACAGATGTTCAAGCTAATAGCTGTCATGGCAGTCCTCAGAGTGATATTAGATTATCAAGATATGGTTACGCCAGGATTCTGGCTCAACATACTCGGACAGCTAGCCATACTACTGATAGCCATGTTCCTGCTTCTTAGAGCCTCTTTCTATGCATTCACCAAGGATATCAAAGTCAACGAACTTAGGGAGAAGATGATGCTTGCTGAGGATATCTTCCCAGAAACAAGGGATATGAGGGATGAGAAAGGAAAGAAGAAAACCATCACAGTCTATAAGAAAAGAAGAATTGAGAACTTGACGATCTTCGCATATCTCCAGAATGAACCATTCAAGTTGCCAGACTACAACAAGAACCTAGGCCTCAGCAAAAATAATCTGGAATGGATAAGGAAAAATAAGAGATTACTCAGGTTCGCCAAGATAAGAATCTATGAGACAATGCCTTTTGCTCCCCTCATATTCTCAGGTGTACTTGCCACCATACTTTTTCAAGGAAACATTTTTATTCAGATTGCAAGAATCTTTATAGGAAGCTAAAAATGTATGATGACACTATGTGGGGAGTACTGAACCTGACCAGGATGCCTCTAAAGGATGAAGATGTCAGAGATGTCCTATCAAAACTTAAGTCTGAGAGGATATCAAATATTTTACTCAAGACAAAGAGTCAGATGGATAATAGTCTTATCTTGAACACCATAAGTAAAGCAAGAGACCACAAATTTGATTATATTTCAATTCTGGCAAATGCAAAGAGGTTTGCAGACAATAATGTTGCAAGAAATCTTAAGGAAAAAGGGCTGACACAAGTCAACATTCCGGTATCTTTCATACCCGAGGAAAAGAAGACACCAATTAAAGAATGGATCAAGAACATAATTAAGGAAGGGATAAGAGCTGAAGCAGTGATGACAATCAAGGATAAAAACGTGAAAATCATCCATAGCCAGTGTGAATTGTTAGCAGAGTCTGGAGTAGAGGATATATATGTGATATTCCCAAGGATTGATACAAAAAGGAGACATGTCAGATATTCTGATGCGAGAGATTCTATCAAGAAAACAATATCCGAACAAAAAAGCAAAGTAAATCTACATCTTGTCAACTTTCCTTATTGTGCCGTAGGAACTGGAGATGAAGATTTGATGCTCCATACACATGTAAGAAAGAGCATCTTTGATAGCAAGAATGGTATAAGCAAGATAGACAAGTGTAGGCATTGCAGGTACAGCATGGTCTGCAATGGTATAGATACAAGATATCTCGAAGCATATGGTGATGAAGAATTTAGCCCAATAGAAGGTCTTAAGGTTTCACCAGAGATGCTGAATAAGAGACTTGAAGATCAAGAAAGCGATCTTACGAAAAGCAGGCTCGAACTCAACATAGGATTGGCATGCAACAACGACTGCAATTTCTGTATAAGCGGTAAAAAGGAGATAAAGCTTGACCCGCCTGAAAAGATAATTAGAGAAATTGACAAGAACAAAGGAGAAGGTATAGACCTCTTGAACATCCTTGGCGGAGAACCTACGCTGGTGAAAAGACTGCCAGAAGTAATAGGATATGCAAGAGATTCAGGATTCAAGACAATACAAATCATAACAAATGGAAGAAGGCTCAAGGATTACAAATTTGCAAAGGAGCTCATAGAGAATGGTCTGAATAGAATATCGATTACGATACATGGTCATAATGCTGAGACACAGGATGCTACTGTACAAAGAGAAGGTGCTTTTGACGAGACTGTGCAAGGCATAAAGAATGTTATCCACATAAGAGAA
>CAZTTX010000029.1:0-4557 GCA_964616085.1 uncultured Methanosarcinales archaeon | reverse complement strand
GCATTCGATGGATTCGCTCATTGCATAATCAATGACATATCTGAATTTCAAGAGGAGGATTTCGACCAGAAAGATAAAGTTACCTCCTATGAAGAATCGGAAGATGACCGGAGAGAATTCGACTGGATAGATACCAGGAAGAGTTTAAAGATCAAATCAGAAGTGTGTAAATACTGTCTAGCTAATGAAAGATGTGAAGGCATATGGAAAGCTTATGTTAATCTCTATGGATACTCTGATTTCAGACCCATCAAAGGTAAGCAAAAAGATGAATGATGTGAATACTATGCAGAAAATAGCTATATACGGTAAAGGCGGCATTGGTAAATCTACAATCTCATCTACTCTAAGTGCGACCTTCTCTTCGGAGGGTAAAAGGACCATACAAGTAGGTTGCGATCCTAAAAAAGATTCAACCATTAGATTGACAGGAGGAAAAAGGATACCTGATGTCATCGAAACATCCACGAAAGGCACGACCACATTGAAAAAAAAGGACATTGTCAAAAGAGGCACACTACACACAGACTGCGTTGAATGTGGAGGACCAAAACCAGGAGTTGGATGTGCAGGAAGAGGTATCACCAAGATGTTCGAAATCTTCGAAAAACTTGACATTCTGAACGAAAATGATTATGATATTGCAGTCTTTGATGTCCTGGGCGATGTAGTGTGTGGAGGCTTTGCCGCACCTATGAGACAGGGTTTTGGAGATAAGATATTCATAGTAGTCTCTGAAGAGATAATGTCTCTATACGCAGCCAACAACATATTGCATGCCATTAGAACATACGAGCATAATGGAATATATTTTGCAGGATTCATATTGAACCTTAGGAACAACAAGTCGGATCTTGAGCACATAAAAAGGTTTGTCAATGCCACAAACACTGAAGTGATAGCTACTATTCCCAGGAGCAAACTCATTGCAGAAGCAGAGAAGAAGAACATGACTGTCATCGAGGCCTACCCTGAATCTGAGACTGCTAAACGTTTCATGAAGATATCGAAAAAGATAATTGAGATTGAGAAAAATGATACTAAAACCCCAGAACCCATAGATGATATACATTTCAACAAGATAATGCTAGGTGGATAGCTTGGATAAGACCAGATCAGGACAGGAATGCTGTTCGTTGCATGGATGGATAAGATGCTTGGGCCAGACATCAGGAGACTATGCGGTCATAATACATTCAGACATGAACTGTTCCAATCTCGTCAGCAAACGCATCTCTGGTCCCTATCCATTCGACAGGTTCTTCTGCACAAACATTTCAGATGACGACATAATAAAAGGCAAAGGGGCTGAAAAACTAGCTAACTGTATAGATGCTGTGATTGAATATTCGTCTCCTAGCGACATACTTGTCCTTGACAGCTGCATGACCCTCATAATAGGGGATGATACCAGAAGTGTAGTCAAGGAAAAGGATGGGGTGAAGGGAGTCAAGATACACCATCAAAACACATCAGGTCTTGAATTCAAGGATCCGCTCGAGGTGATAGACAGAGCAGGATGCTTCATCCTCGACACGTTTCGTAAGCATGATAGACAAGACATGAATGATGAACATGAAGAGAATCTGATCAACATCTTAGGATTCGAACAATATCTGGTGGGAAAAGGTAAGATATCATCAGATGCTCATATCTTCTTCGAAGAGCTGAAGTCAGTCGGCATACATGTGAATGCGATGATAAGTCCCTTATCAAGCATAGAAGAGTGGGAGAGATCGCTCAAGAGTAAGCTGAACATAACATTCGACAAGAGAGTGTACGGTCGACTATCAAGAAGATATGAGGACTTTGGTATAGATACGCTTGAAGTGCCTTTCCCCGCAGGCGTTGAAGGGACAGGAGCATTCATCAGAAGTATCTCTGAGATGTTAGATATCGATACACAAGAACAGAAAGAAAAACTCGAGCAGATGGAAAGAGAATCCACCAGGATCCTCGAAAAGACTAAAGATATGTTAAAAAGAAAGAAGATAATATATAATATAGCTTCAAGCCTAGAATTCACCATAAGCAATTCGGCCAAGGAAGGACTACTGCTGCTTGATTTCTTCAAGAGGTTAGGGTGTGATGTCAAGATATTGGTACAAGGAAATCCTGAGAAAGAACACCGAGACAGAGTGAAGAGAACACTTGAATCAATTGGAATATATGATGATTTCACCCTCTTCGGTCACTGTGGTGATGCTTATAAGTTCATTGACGGTGACAAGGACACGATCGTATATGGGTCACCATTGCTCAGAGAACAGGCCAAGATGATGGGCAACAAGTTCCTGTTCTATAATGATATTTTACCAGGATTTGCAAACATGGAAAAGAATATATCCAGGTTGGTGGACTGAGATGGACATAGAAGAGTACAGGATAAGGCCTAATAGCTTCACCGCGATGCATGGTTCATTCGTAGCTTCGCATTGCATCAGCGACAGCTTGATATTCCTCAGCCTGGGTATAGGGTGCAAAGCCCAGCTTCCATCCCACATGGGATCGCACGAGACCGGGAATAATTATGTGTCAAGGATGGGATGGGCTGAATTGGATGGGGGCGATCTGATAAGAGGTAGCACAGAAAAGATCAGGAGGAATATATTGGGACAGATCGATAGAGGAATAGCGAACTTCTTCCCGATAGTTATATCGCCGGTCGTCAAAACAATCGGCATGGAGGACCTGATCAAGAAAACAGCTGCTGACTTGGAAAGAGAGACCGGAAAGCACATCCGTCTCGTTGAACTATCTGGCGCTGAGAGCGATTTTTGGGAGGGATACAACAACATCATAGTAACTTTCCTGAAAACATTGGATTGGAAGAAGAAAGTCGAACGGAAGACCGTGAACATATTCGGTTATCCTTTTGACAGGTATGGGAAAGAGCATAGTGCCAATGTGAAAGAGCTCAGGATGATGCTTGCAAAGATTGGAGTCAAGGTCCAAGCGATTTTCCTTTCGGGAAGTAGTACTGCAGAGCTTGCAGAGGCACAGAAGGCCGAATTTAATATAATGATGCCACATGCTAGTACGATGGTCCGAGAGATTGAGAAAATCACCAGGAAAGAAAGCATTATGACCGACATCCCATTAGGCCTCGAAAATACGAAGAAATGGATGCAACAGGTTGCTACTGCATTGAAACGAGGGAAGAGGCAGGCCAGCGAATATATCAGGACTGAAGAGGAACATTCAAAAGAAAAGATAAGATCCTTAAAGAAAAAGAATGATGGAAAGACTGCAGGTCTTGTCCTGGATTTACCCCACATAGGAAGCATGATTTCAATGCTGAACGATATCGGAATAAAAATAGGGTTCATCGCCGTAAGGGATAGACATTTCGGAGGCAAGGAGATGCTACACAAGATACTGAAGTATACTAATATTGATCCAAAGGATGTGAGGACTCTCGTGTCCCCTACTCTCGAGAATCTGATGACCGCAGCAAGAGAATGCAATACGGACATCGTCATCGGGTCAGCAGCAGAAGTGGATTTCGTAGAGAGAGCGACGGGCTCGAAGAAGTTCATATTCGGATTTCCATCATATGGAAAACATTACTGGGAGAGCTTCCCATTCCTTGGATACAATGGTGGCTTGAATCTAGCAGAAGAGATCACAGACACGTTAGAGGGACGAATGAGATGAGAGACGCTTACATTCTGATGCTGATGGATTGTAATCAGGACTGTATCTTCTGTTCCTTGCCTAAGAAGGATAGCTATCTCTCATTCGAAGAGATAAAAGATAAGGTTGATAAGTATCATGCAGAGAACTACGACCAGATAACCCTCACAGGGGGAGAACCAACACTCCATCCAGATCTTCTGGAAGTGATCAGGCACATAAAGTCCAAAGGCATGTCAGTACGTATGATAACCAATGGATCAAGGCTAGACAAGCACCTGATTGATAGTATAATTAAAGCAGGGATAGATTACTTCGCAATCTCTGTACACACCTTCGAGCAAGACAAGGCAGTGAAGCTTACGGATCATGAAGATTATAGCATAGATGAGATGTTCCAGAATATGAAGTATATCCTTGAGGAGACCAAGATCCCTATGTATCTGAACATCACTGTCACGAAGATGAACTATAAGGAACTGCCTGAGATGTGCTCTGCCATAGTAAAAATGTTCCCTAAAGTGCATCTGATTAACTTCAACTATGTGGACATATTCGGCAATGTGACCGAAAAAGGTAATATAGATGCTGTGGGAATCGAATACTACCGTTCTGAGCTTTATCTACGCAGGGCTTTCCACGTCCTGAAGAAGAACGGCATCAACTTCAGGGCCGAGCGGATACCGCTATGCTATCTTGTGGGGTTCGAGGAGTATTCGAGTGACTTCAATAGGATACTAGAGATAGAAAGACCCAAGACAGATTTCATAGACAAGAGGATGGTTGAGATAACACCGCATGATTACGACAAGGCAAGACAGTGCAAGTTCTGCAAGTACAGCAGGTTCTGCTTCGGCGTGAGCAAGAATTATACGAATACTTTCGGAACGAGAGAACTCTATCCTATCTTTCATAATGTGC
>CAZTTX010000028.1:0-11363 GCA_964616085.1 uncultured Methanosarcinales archaeon | reverse complement strand
CTTGTTCCACAACATTTATATTGGGATTATGCTATATCTTGTTGACGTACATCGGATTTGCGTTGATACCTCATGGGAGTGCGCCACCTGTCTCAACATTGGCATTTCTATCAGCCCAGAGATAATGACTACTGGACTGCGCGCATCACAGATGAATGCTACCGACCCAACTCAGAGAACGGCATCTTGGAGACCATCAGTTTCAACATAGGCCCTACTCTTATCGACTGGCTGGAGAAGGAAGACCATGAGACCTTGGATAAGATGATTTCTGCGGACAGGGGGCAAGCTATGGGCCAACCTTACAATCACAGAATCTTGCCTTTAGCGAGGTATGATGAGGACATCAGTACTCAGATAAGATGGGGTAAGGAGCATTTCAGGAAATATTTTGGGAGATATCCTAGAGGGATGTGGTTACCCGAGACTGCATCCGACAGCCGCACATGCCGATTGATGGCTGATGAAGGGATTGAATATACTATAGGGGCATGGTGGCAGGCCAAAGATGAGGGGGGTTCGCTCGTGGATCCCTCGCAGGCATATAAGATAGAGCTTGGGGATGGCAAGAGCATGACATATTTCCTTTTCCATCCGCTCAGTGCCGAGATAGCCTTTAATTCTGAAGCTGCTGAACGCACTCCTTTCCTGAACAATGCCGATGTCGCGGTCGATAGTATAGTCCGGCGTTCACGAGAGGATTCATTAGTGCTCCTTGCGTATGATGGCGAGACATTCGGACACCATCATAAGATGGCAGACCTATGGGCTGCATATTTTCCAACAGCTGCACAACACCATCCTGATGCAGAGATGGTCACCTTAGATGAGTATCTGGACAATCATGGCGCTCTGGCAAAAGCTTGGCTTGTGGAGAAGAGCTCATGGAGCTGTCTTTGCGGTGGGCTAAAGAGATGGGGTGGAGGGTGTACTTGCGCTCCAGATTTAGAAGGATACAGAGAAGAGATGTTGGATGTACTCCAAGAGCAAGAGGATAAGGTACATGATATCTTCAACTCTACTGCTCAGAGATATCTCCATGATCCTTGGAAAGCCCGTGATGATTATGTGCATGTCCTGCTTGGTGAGGAGACTTTTGAAGACTTCATACACAAACATCTCAAGCGTTCAGTCTCAGAGCAAGACACATCTGCTCTGAAGAAGCTTTTCAGGGCGGAATATCTGACCCAACTCAGCTTTACGAGCTGTGGCTGGTTCTTTCCTGATGTGAACATTCAGACACTCCGTAACATCAAGGACGCTTTTGCGGCATCGGATGAGGTGAAAGGTGCTGTGGGTCAAGACATCTCATCTCGGCTGAAGAGCTTAGACAGGATAATCAGGCCATCTCCTCTTGCTCGCCAGTAACAGAAACGTTTATAAATAAATCCAAGTTTTCTCGTCCATTCCCGTTGACTACGCGGCTTACGCTTACGTGTAGAAGGGTGTTGCATCATGGAAAAGGATACATTCATAGAAGCGCTTAAGAAGCTCAAAGCTGGCTCTAAAAAGCGGAATTTCAAACAGAGGGTCGATCTCATCGTCAATCTCAAGAACCTCAATCTCAAGAGGCCTGAGGACCAAGTGGACTTTTATGCACAGCTCCCACACAACATAGGGAGGCCAAGAAAAGTCTGCGCTCTTATCGGTCCCGAGCTCACAGAGGAGGCAAAGGCGTGCGATGAGGCCATACAGGCACACGAATTCGATAAGTACCTTCAGGACAAGAAAGCCATGAAGTCGCTCGCAGAGAGCATGGATTTCTTTGTCGCACAGGCAAACATCATGCCAAAGGTCGCTCAAGTATTCGGAAGAGTGCTAGGTCCACGAGGGAAGATGCCTAATCCGAAAGCAGGTTGCGTCGTCCCACCAAAGGGTAGCCTAAAGCCGTTGTATGACCGACTGCAGAGCACACAGAGAATCTTGGCAAAGACACAACCGCTCATCCAAGTGCCAGTTGGCTCAGAAGATATGGATGAGGAAAAGGTGGCAGAGAATGCTGCTTATGTCTATGACCAGCTCCTCCACCATCTGACGCTGGAGAAGAACAATGTGCGCTCAGTTTACATGAAGATGACAATGAGTAAGCCTGAGAAGATATACTGAAGAAATCCCTGATGGCATCTGCCAAGGGACGTTAACAATAATATGAGATGTGATCAGCATGGCACCATTAGCCAAGATATCAGAAGAGAAGAAGAAGGTGGTTGATAATTACCTGAGGCTCATTGATAGCTATCCTATCGTGGGCTGCGTCAACATGGAAGGTCTTCCTACACCACAGCTCCAGAAGATGAGGGAGCAGCTCAGAGGAAAGGTAGACATCTTCATGGGTAAGAGGCGCCTCATAAAGATTGCTCTCGAGGAAGCAAAGTCAAAGAAACCTGGTATCGACAAGCTGGCAGATCATCTCAAGGGTATGCCCGCACTTATATTCACAAGCGAGAATCCTTTCACGCTTTACAAGACCTTACAGAAGAACAAATCGAGTGCTCCTGCTAAAGAAGGACAGGAGTCACCAAAGGATGTTGTTGTTCCTGCAGGTCCTACAGGATTCGCCCCTGGACCTATAATCTCAGAGCTTGGCTCTGTGGGCATTAAGGCAGGGATTGAGAATGGCAAGGTCATTGTCAAGGAAGACTCCACAGTCATCAAGGAAGGAGATAAGTTCACAGGAAAACTCGCTTCCATACTTACAAGGCTTGGTGTCGAACCGATGGAGATCGGACTTGATCTCACTGCCACTTATGAGGATGGAGAGATCTTTACCAAGAACATACTTGCTGTTGATGAGCAAGAATATCTGGACACTATCTCCAGATTCTCGACAGAGGCATTCAACCTGTCGATGTTCGTCACGTATCCTACGAAGGACAATATCACGCATCTGCTGTCACAAGCTTACAGCAGATCTGCAAACCTTGCAGTGAACGCTCCAGTATATGAGAAGGACGTCATTGATAAGATAATCGCAAAAGCACAATCACAGGCTCAGGGTTTAGCATCAAAGGCCCCTGATGCTGCATGAAATTATACTGACTAGCAGGAGGTATCAAAATGGAATATGTGTATGCTGCAATGTTGCTTTACAAGGCAGGTAAGGATATTACCGAGGACGCTGTCAAGAAAGTGGTCGATGCTGCTGGAATCGAGTCAGATTCCGCAAAGATAAAGGCTCTTATCGCTGCTCTTGATGGTGTTGACATCGAAGAGGCTATCAACACAGCCGCTACAGTAGCTGCCGCGCCTGCAGCCGCCGCTCCAGCAGGAGACGCACCGCAGGCAGAGGCTCCAAAGGAAGAGGAGAAGAAAGAAGAGGAGCCTAAGGAAGAGGAAGCTGCTGCAGGACTTGGAGCGCTTTTCGGATAAACTTATAAAGCATGGAAACGGTGGCCTAGTACCACCTTTTTGTTTTAATTTAGTTTTATAGAAGTTGACTGGTGACAATGTTAAGTGAGAACGAGATAAAGGATCTGGTTTCCAAATCCAGAAAAATCAAGTCTGAGATCTCTGAGATCAAGTCTAACCTAGACAAGGTCAATGAGGTCAAGGAGGAATGGTATTCTAAGAAAGAGAGCATCTCGAAAGAGATAATACGCCTCATTTCAGATATCAAGAAGTTCAAGTCCGTACGTGATAAGCTGACGAGCAATGTCAGGGAATCTAAGAAGAAGCGTACCGAGATGAACGACAAGATCAATGCCAAGATATCTGAGATTAAGGAGCTCCAGAAAAGTGGCAAAGACGATTCTTCATCCAGGATTGATTTTTCAGCTCTCAAAAAGGAGAAGGAAGGTATCGAGTTCAAGCTTGAGACTGAGCCGATGAGCTTCAATGCTGAGCAGAAGCTGATGAAACGACTCAAGGAGATAAAGAAGACGCTTTCTGAGCACGAGGATGCTTCTGAGCACACGAAACGTGTCAGAGAACTCTCTAAGGAGATTGATGACCTTAAGGCAGAAGCGGACAAGATACACGAACAAGTTCGAGATAATGCCAAGAAGAGTCAAGAGAAGCACGAAGAGATGATTGAGTTCTCGAAGCGGATTGACGAGCTCAAGATAAAAGAAGACGAGGCTTATAAGACATTCTTGAAGCACAAGAAAGAGTTTACAGATCTCAACAATAAGCTCAAAGAGAAGCTCAAGGAGCTTACACCTATCTCCAAGAAGCTCGATGATAATAGGGCGGACAGCAAGGAGAAGAAAGAAGAGAAACAAGAGTCTGTGATAAAAGAGAAGCAAGTCTCTGTTGAAGAGAAAATCCAGAAAGGTCAAAAGCTCACCACAGAAGACCTTCTAGTGTTCCAAAAATCTGGAGAAGAGTAAATCAGTCAAGTTTTCTAGTTTCTTTGAGAAAATTTGAAATAAAAAAATATCGTTAATTCTTCGGCTTGAATTCAGTATAGCCAGTTTTGCCGCAAGTGAACCTGTCTTTATGTTCTGCCATGAAGCAGCCTTCAGCTTTCGGACTATACTTCTTCTTCCTTACCAGCTTGTCCCCTTGGACTTCGTATGCTTCCCATCTCTTTGATGGCCGCTTGTTCTTTACTTGTCTCTTTGCCATAGTTCACACCTTGTCTAGCGGGTTATGCGGAGGCTTCAGCCTCTTCCTTCTTCTCTTCGAGACTGTTCTTCTTGAGCAGGTATTTCTCCTCAATCCTCTCGAGATCCTTCTTGTTCTTGTAGATATTCGCTATAACCTTGATATTCTTTGAGCCATACCTTGTATAGATGTGCTTTATGATGACAAGCTCTGGCTTGCTCTTGAGCTCATCTGCAACCTTCTTCAGAATCTCTTTCCGCGAGGGTGTCTCCTTTCCGCTCTCCATGCTGAGAGTGTATCTCTTCCTAGAGAGAAGCGGCATGTCCTGTTCCTTCAAAATCTCTATCTTCATGGTAATCTCCTCATTTGACCTTGATTGCATACTCGCCTTTCCTGTCAGCCGAGATTTTCTGGGCTATGAAAGACCTCTTTGGGTCGAAGACAAAAATCCTTCCCTGCCAATTTGTAGTTCTTGCTTCATCTTGCATGTTCTTGGGGAAATTCTTGTCGTCAACGAACATCTTGTTCTTCTTGCAGACTTCTCGCTTTGCCATATCAGATCATCTCACTTCTTCTTATCTTTCTTCAGGTCTTCCTCGATCCACTCAACTTTCCCAAGGCCCGGTTGCCTCATGGTAAGTCCGAGCTTAGGGTTGGCTATGTCCTTGTAGCTGATAGCTATCATCCTGGCCCTGCATGCATCTCCTACCTTTAGGGTCCTCTTGCTATCCTTCCCTTGGAGGACCTTGTCCTTGGTGAAGGACACGAAATCATCCATTGTCTGGGATACGTGTATCATTCCTTCAATAGGACCAAGATTCATGAAGACACCAAAATCTGCAATGTCTCTGACAGATCCCATCATGACTTCCTGCATCTCAGGCTCATAGGTGATTAGCTCGAATTCTACTTTGTAGTACTGCGCACCATCGCCAGGCACAAGCACTCCGTCGCCTATACTCTTGACACTGAGCACATCAATCACTATGCCTAGGTCTCTTGAGATGAATCCGTCATACTTGTCCTTGATCCTAGCTACCATGGCGTCCTCCAGCTTCAGCCCGAAGGAGTCTGGCGGGATCCTGATGTGGTCCTTGAGTTCAACCTTGTAAAACATTTTTATCGTCTCTCACTTTTTTATCTGCCGTCTTAATCATCCGGCTCCTCTTAATCCTGAGAAAGCCCTTATTGACGACTTCTATGATCGTATGGCCACGCTTTAGTAGCTCTTTTTTTAAGTTTTTATCGATTGTGGCCACGATGGTGTTTTCATCTGCCGCACCAATGATGACATCGTCAACTATTCTCCTGTCATCTTTTGAAGTCTTGATCTGCTTGATTTTCTTTGTGGGCAAGAGCTCGAGAGCAATCTTGGCCGCAATCCTGTCCTTGACCTTGCCGATTTTCTCTAGCTTTTCCAGCTCTTCAATGGTCTTGTCTATTATGAAGAGCTCGTATGGCTCATTCATCGTCTTCTCCAGCTCTTCGAAGACATCGAACTTCGATTGCCCTGGTAAGAGCAGGAAATTGGTGTCAAGGATGATCCTTCTCTTTGAATGCATCATATTGAATGGGCGTGCCTATAGGGTTTTCGGAGTCCGGAACTATTTAAAAAGTTTTAGGTTTGTGGCTTTCCAGCCCCGCTCTGACAATGTTTGATCCATAAAAGAAACATTTACGATATATTTTTAATTATTGTCAGCCACCTTCGTGAGATGGGGAATACTGATAAGAGGAATGTCCGTAAGAGCAAAAGGCTTCTCGTGAAGAAGGTTATAGCCCTCATCGCTGTAGCGGCCGCCGTGATAAACCTAGTGCTCATGGCTATGGGCGTCATTGAGCCCTATGTGTTCATGATGGTAGTACTCTTCCTTTTCCTGTTATCCTACACATACTACAGCGGCGATGATGCCGAGCAATGAATAAAATGAGGTCATATGATGAAGTTCTGTGCTGTATGCAATGAAGGTTTTGAGGATCTTGTAGAGGACGAGCTTGAAAGGAAGCTTGGCATAAGAGGGGAGCCAAGAGCTGCAAGTGTAATCTTTGAGTGTCCTGCAGAAGACGCCATGCGATTCACTTATCTGACACAATCTTCGAAGCGTGTTCTCAAGCTGGTTGGAGAATTCCGTGCCCATGACGAAGCTGAGCTTCTGGAGAAGGCTAAAGGTATGGCCTATGATATCCCAGAAGGCAGTTTCTGTGTAAGGTGTTCACGCCACACCCTAGAGAAGGATCTTGGTGCAGCTGTATATTCTTCATTGGATTCTCCGAAAGTGGATATGTCATCACCTGATAACCAGGTATTTTTCCATTGGGCCAAGGCCGCAGATGGGGTTCTTGATGTGGTTATTGGGATTGATATCTCTCAGCAGGACCTGAGCAAGCGTAGCTACAAGATATTTGCGCATCCGTCTTCTATCAAAGGAACATTAGCTTACTATATGGTTGCACTGTCAGGATATAAGGGTGAAGGGACGCTTTTGGATCCTTGCTCAGGCTCTGGAACAATATGTGCCGAAGCAGCATACATCGCGACAGGCATCTCGCCCAGATATTTCGATAAGGATACTTTCCGCGCATGCTTGTCATGCAATAGGGAGTGGAAGCCTGTCATGGAATCTTATGATGAGAGGAACAGCAAACACCTCAAAAAGTTATCTTTAGGACCTATCTTATCTTATGATGTGGATCTTCAGGCCGTCAACTCGACTAAGAAGAACCTCAAGGTAGGAGGAATAGACAAGTTCGTATCAGTCGCCAGGGGTGACATAGATTGGCTTGAGACCAAATTCGAAGAGTCTTCTGTGGATTACATAGTATCAAACCCTCCCCATTACAGCAAGCATAACACGAAGAAGAACGACAAGTTCTTCGACAAGCTTTTCTATCAGACAGCGTTTGTTCTTTCTCCCGATGGAAAGATGGTCCTCTTGACAAATTCAGAGAGGCCCATGGAGATCTCGAAGAAGTATGGGTTGACACCATCCATTGAGAAGCGGTTCAGCCAGGGCTCTTCAGAAAAGTTCATACTGTCTTTTGTAAAGCTTAGGGGCTAGTTCTGCCGATAGTTTTTTAAATCAGTCCTTACCCTTCAGAGGCATTGCAGGGGGCGGGTCGACTATCGGCGAAAGCTGAGGAAAGTCCACCCACCATGATGGCCACTCGTCGCAAGGCGAGATCCGTAACAGGATGGCAACCAAATAAGAGACGACACGTCTCCAGAGGAGAATGATGCACGCGAACCTTCCCGCGAGGGCAGGGAGCTGACCTGCTGACGTTCTCTGGAGGATCGGTGGAACGGTGAGCCCTGGCTGGTGCAAGCATATGCGCTAAGTTAAATGTCGACACGGCCCGTCAGAACCAAGATTCGGGGCCGACAGAAGGTGGCTTACAAGTCCTCTGCAATGGGGTAACCCAGCTTTTCCAGGCTCTTGGCACACAATGACAGGAGCCAACCAAAATTTTAAATATCCAAGAAGGTTTTTCAGACCATGGCGAAAAACAACAAGGTCCAGATGCCGACCTCTGGTGGAGGATTGGTAAGGTATTCTGACGAGAGCAGGTCAAAGTTCCAGATAAAGCCGGAACATGTGATAGTTTTGGTCATAATAGTGATCTTGGTACAGCTTGTCCTGCATTGGCAGGCAGGTATATGGATTGGCTCTTGAGGTGTGATATATGCTTCCAGGTATGAACATGAATTCGAAGCAGATGAAGGCTGCCATGAAGAAGATGGGTATACAGCAGGAAGAGATTGATGCTTCGAGAGTTATAATAGAGGTCGGTGATACACGGCTAGTATTCGATTCTCCGCAAGTTTCCAAAGTCAATATGATGGGCTCCCAGACATATCAGGTTGTAGGGGAACCTAGGGAAGAGTCAATAGATTCCTCTCCTGACATCAGCGAAGAGGATATCAGCATGGTCGCAGAACAGGCCGGAGTTTCCGAAGAGAAAGCTAAAGAAGCCATCGAGAGGTCAAAAGGAGACCTTGCAGAAGCCATAATGGAGCTCCAGGGCGAGAATGATTCCTGATTTTGAGGCATTCTTTCTTCTAGCACACTAATATTTAAAATATCCATGACACACCCTTAAGAGATGGAGGCCTACCAGCGTCTACGTGAAGAGGCGAGCAAGAAGATCTCATTGGCGGATCATATGCTGTTCGTCACATATCCTCTAGTAAAGGATGCAAAGCTCCTTCTTGCTGTGATGGAGAACATCTTCCTTGCCCACACCCATATAATGGGTTCATTGTTGTATTATGAGCGCATGTACAAACGCGTGGCTCCATTCTTTGACACATTCGAGTCAAAATACAGGCTTTTCTCAGAGAAATGTTCACAGAGATATGCTATCGAGCATGAGTATCTCGATCTGATGCGCGAGGTTAAGGACATACTCACAGCGCATAAGCGAAGCCCCATAGAATTCTCGCGCAAGGATCAGTTCGTCATATGCTCTGACGATTATCAGTTGAAGGTCCTCAAAGCGGAAGATATTAAAACACTCGTCTCTAAAACAAAAGAATTTTTTAATAAGGTTGATTCCCTAATCAAGGAGCTTGAAAAGAAGGATGCGGCTGAAGACGGTGATGGCTGAATGACTGAGAATCTTGAAGAGATTTATCGTAATACTGTCCAGGAGATGAAACGGATAGATCATATCATATTTGTGACACTGAAATACACAAGGACTGTTGATGTGCTTAAATCCATAATCACAAGGATGATAGCGGCTTTCGACCATGTTCTTGACCTCATACTGGAGAGTTATAAGGATTCGGGCGATATAGAGTCTTACCCGACAAGCCCGGGCCTCAAGGTGGACCAGATACGTAAGCTTACAGAGGATGACAAGATTATGGAGATACTCGACTTCTACCTGATGCTCCGAAGGGCCTCACGGTCAGAATACCAAGTGATCAATGAATATAAGCGGCATGTCGGTATGGTCATGCAGAAACCTGACGGGAGTGAGCTCACAATAAACATAGACCAAGTTACTGAGTTCTATCACCAGATGAAAGAGTACCTTGAGTACGTGAAGAAGTTTGTCTTCAAGGAATGATTATGGGTGGAAATGGACTACTTTCCCTCCCATTTCCTTCCAATTCTCGATCCCCTCGCGAGATTGTTCCCAAGAACCATTTACACCAGAAATATTTTCATAGTCTTCTTTGTTGTCTGCAGGATCCACAACTATGATCTCTTCAATCATCTCTGAGAGTTTCTTGCAGAATTTCATATTGGCAAGCATCCTGGCGTTTGTCCAGACTGAGACATTGGCTCCCTTTCTTTTCAGGAGCTTGATAAATCCGAATATCTTTGGATGGATAAGTGGTTCTCCACCTATCAATATGATATTATCGCCTGCTTTAAGTTCCATCACATTATCGATATGGTTCCTGAAATAGGCTTCGCTAATGAACTTGAATCTCTCATCTGTTACAGGATCCTTAAGGTACTTGCTCTTCTGGTTCGAAGCCAGCCCAACACATATGCCTTTCTTCTGCAATCCATGGCGGATCATCTCTTTTGCCTTTTTTTTGTGACTGCATGATCATAAGCCATGAAGATTGTTCCTACCTCTCTTGTTGGCTTATTTGAAGAGAATTCTTCAACAAATTTATGCCACCAAAAATTTTCAATCATTTCATGCTCAGTCGCTTTTATCCTGTCTAGATGTCCATCTTTCAATTCAAATTTATATCTCTGAAATCCCATCATATTCCTTTTCCAAGTCTTATCTTCTTCCAAGATGTTGATGTTTACCCTTTCTGGAATCTTTGCAAGAGTAGAGTTTCCTGAAAGATTGAATTTTGCCAGTGAAAATGAGTCTAGATTCTTCTTTATGGAGTTGCAGAATTCGTAGTGTTTCATATAATCTTCATCTGACCACAATGGCATCAACAATATGGTGTTGGTTGTGACGTATATTCCTGCTTCGTCTACGTTTCTTATTGCGTGCATGATATCTCCATCTTCTATCCTTCTATTGTAGATAGTAGACATCTTTTTGCTACCTGCGCAATCAATTCCAAATGCAATGTGGACACAGCCTGATCTTCTCATTTTCATCGCAAACTCCTGGCTTATATTGAACTTGGGTTCAAGCGTGGAGGACCATAGGATGTCTTTATCTGCCACTATAAACCTCTCTACGAGTTCCTCAAGCTCTTCAAAAACCTCTGAAAGGTTATGACTCTGTATCATGAAATTCCTGATTCCAGAATCTTCACTAATCTTGACAATTTCCTCCACCATGGAGCTGGGTGTCTTTTTCTGATATTTCGTGGTGTAAAACGCGCAATAAAAGCAATTGTTCTTGCAGCCTAGACTTGCAGTATACTGGAGGACAGTCTTGCTGAATGGGGATGTATGCTGATTAAAAGTGACATCTTTCTGTTTGATTAGATTATACACATACAGGTCTCTGATCAGTCCTTGTCGTTGTGTATACCTTGGCGTAAAGAGGCATTGCTCCTCATTTGTTTTTTTTGTTATGACTCGCCCTTCAAAAAACATTACCCCTTCCAATTTTTCTTTAGGAAAATCTCCTTCAAGATGCTTGATTAGCTTCTCAAAGTTCAACGGAGCATCTCTGCCATGGACTAAGAAGTCGATTGGACTTGTGCTGAGTATCTCTTCTGAATCTTTCTCATGTCCCCCTACAACGATTTTCAGATTATCTCTTCGTTTCTTTGCATATTTAAGAAATCTCTCGAATTTGTCCACGTAAAATATTCGTGGAGCACCATAATCGTGCATCCTGGTGTTAAAGTTGTAGCTTATGCCTAAACAGTCGATATCATT
>CAZTTX010000027.1:0-11806 GCA_964616085.1 uncultured Methanosarcinales archaeon | reverse complement strand
CGAAGAAAGGCGCTGGAACATCCAGCAATACCAAGCCAAAAACCGCAAAGGCTCCGAAGAAAAACAGTAAAAAATGAACTCAAAATAAGGTGTCAAGATGAAAGCACTCAAGGCAAGCATCACAAGAGGACTGGCGCACGGTTCCGTTGTAGAGACCTGTGACAACTCTGGCGCCAAGACAATCAAGATCATATCGGTCAAGAACCTCAAGACCGTGAAGAAGAGGAAACCTAACTGCGGAGTGGGTGACCTTGTGATGGCATCAGTAATCAAAGGAAAGCCGGAGATGAGGAAACAGGTGGTCTTCGCGGTGATCGTGAGACAGAAGAAGGAATTCCAAAGGCCTGATGGCACAAGAGTGAGCTTCGAAGACAACTCTGCGGTGGTGCTCAAGGACGATAAAGGTAATCCGAAAGGTACGATATTCAAGGGGCCCATAGCCAAAGAAGTGGCTGTACGTTGGCCTGCTGTAGCAAAGGTTGCTAACATCATAGTATAAATGACATGCATAATCAATTTGACGGACAGAAGAACGGAGTGATGAGAGATGGAGAAGAAGTTTTCGCGTGACTGGAAGGCGTCAAGCCAGCCAAGGAAGCAGAGGAAGTACATAGCGAACGCTCCACTCCACTTGAGAAGGGAGATGATGTCGGCGACACTCTCCAAGACCCTCCGCGAGCAGTATGGGAAGAGGTCCGTTCTGGTAAGGACCGGTGACAAGGTCAAGATAATGCGTGGCAATTTCAAGGGTCGCGAAGGAGAAGTCCAGAGCGTCTCTTATAAGGATTATAAGATAAACATTTCAGGCGCATCATATTCAAAGAACGAAGGGGCCACATCGTACTACCCTGTGGACCCATCGAACGTGATGATAACAGACCTTGACCTTTCAGACCCGAAGAGGAAGAAAAGGCTCAATGTCAGCAAATGATGATACAGACAATGATAATCAGACGGTGATCGAATGGCACAACACACCAAAAGGATAGCCAGTCCAAGCATACCTGGGGGACATCATCCAGATCAGGACATCTCGCAGAGCACTCCGTGCCTCTGAATGTAGTGTTCAAGGACATGCTCAAGCTCGCCAAGACAACTAAAGAGACCAGATACATAATATTCAATAAGGATGTCAAGCTGAATGGCAACAAAGTACGCTCTGAAAAGACAGGGATGGGTATCTTTGATATCTTGACCTTGGGCGAGCTAGGCGAAAGCTATACGCTCCTCTTGAATACTCGTGGGAAGCTTGCCATGAAGCTGCTAGATAAGAAAGAGTCGGATATCCGGCTTTCGAAGATATCGGGTAAGACATATCTGCCAGGTAAGAAGGTGCAACTCAACCTGATGGGCGGTGTCAACCTGATAACAGAGAAAGATCAGTATTCGGTAGGTGACACTGTTGTCATCTCCTTGGAAGATAAGAAGATAAAGGAGACCCTCAAGCTCGAGAAAGGCTCTCTTGTCTATCTACTGACAGGAAAGAGCATCTCGAAGACTGCAGTCGTGAAGGATATTGATGGCGACCTGCTCAACTGTGAGCGTGAAGGTCTAGGGTTCAGGATAGGTAAGGATGACGTTGTGGTTGTAGGTAAGGATAAGCCACGGATAAGCATAGAATGATAATCAAGTGATGATGTAATGGCAGAGAAAGAGAATCCGATGAGGAAGATGAAGGTCGAGAAGCTTACCCTTAATGTGGGTGCTGGTAAGGACGCCAAGGTACTCGAGAAGGGAACTAAGCTGCTCAAGGCATTGACTGGAATTGATCCTGTCAGGACTAAGACTAATAAGAGACTGCAAGCTTGGGGGCTCAGACCAGGTCTTCCTGTAGGATGCAAACTCACCATACGTGATCCGGAGATGATAAAGGATCTTTTACCTCGACTATTGGATGCTAAGGACAAGATGTTGAGGACGAAGATGTTCGATGACATGGGCAATGTCTCCTTTGGAATCCCTGAGTGTATTGATATAACTGACTACAGGTATGATCCTGACATAGGTATAATGGGACTCCAGGTATCAGTGACTCTCATAAGGCCAGGGTATAGGGTAGTGAGGAGAAGATTGCACTCTTCGAAGATGAAGCCCGACCATCACATAAAGAGAGATGAGGCCATAATGTTCATGAAGGATAATTACGGAATCAAGATAGTTGAAGAGGTAGAGGAAGAATGACTTACAGCAACTACAGGAAGGCGCTGAAACAGTTGAAGGCCAAGCCGAAGAAGGCTGATAAGTACGTCAAGCACAATGCTCCCAAGAAGAGAAGCTGTGGTGTGGCCAGGAAGAGATGCAGGTTCTCCGGTCGGATCGGAGGGCGTATCAGCAAGTATGGACTGAACATGAGCCGACAGGCATTCAGGGAAATTGCGCCTAAGCTGGGTTTCAAGAAACTGAACTGATAAGATTTCGATACAGGTATGATAATAGGATGGAACGTGATTAAAGATGGCAATGAATGATACATTGGCGAATTCGCTCTCATATATACTGAACATGGAGCGTATAGGCTCCAAGGAGTGCGTGATAAGGCCTTCATCAAAGGTGATAATGAAGGTGCTTCAAGTCATGCATGAGAACGGGTATATAGGAGAGGTGAAAGAAGAGACCACTTCACGCGGGAATGAGCTGCATGTCAGCCTATTGGGTAGGCTCAACAAGTGCAATGTAGTGAAGCCAAGGTTCTCTGTTGGCCTCAATACGTACACTAAGTTCGAGAAGCGATTCCTTCCTGCCAAGGATTTCGGATTCCTGATAGTGACGACCAATCGGGGCATAATGACCCATATCGAAGCAAAGGAAAAAAGGATAGGGGGTAAGCTCCTCGCATACTGCTATTGATGAGACGATCAAAATGATGAACGATATAAATTACCAGATTGAGTATCCTGCTGATGTGAAGGCAGAGGTAGATGGCAATCTGGTCAAGGTGACAGGACCTATGGGCACCGTTGAGAAGAAGATGCCCAGTCAGAGAGTAAAGATTTCCCTAGAAGGGAACACATTGAACCTGGTCTCTCAGAAACCCACGCAACGTGAGAAGAAGCTTGCCAATACATACAGGGCACACATAAGGCACATGGTGGTGGGCGTGATGGAAGGGCACACTTATAAGTTGAAAGTATGCTCAGGCCATTTCCCTATGAAAGTTACTCTTGCAGATGGCAAGCTAGAGGTCAAGAATTTCCTTGGTGAGAATAGGCCACGACTCCTCACATTGAAGGAAGGTGCTGATGTGAAGGTCGAAGGCGATGAGATAACTGTAACCTCTCCTAATAAGGAGCTTGCAGGGCAGGTAGCTGCCGATATAGAACAGGTCACTAGGATAACGAATAAGGATCGTAGGATATTCCAGGATGGTATATACATAGTAGAGAAGTCAAAGACAAGGCCTATCAGCCTGGAAGAGAATGTTGAATGAGTTGATGATCATGGATAGCATATCAATAAGGAAGGACGTGAAGCGAAGGAAGCCTGAGTTCAGAAGGCAGGATTCCCATAAGAAAAAGCGTGTATCCAGGACAGGCTATAGGAAGCCAAAAGGCATACAGTCTAAGGTGAGGCTGAATAAACGAGGCTATGTCAAGATGGCCAATCAGGGATATGGATCTCCTGTTGATGTCAAAGGTATGCATCCGAAAGGGCTTTTCCCATTCATAGTAGAGAATGTCTCTCAGATATCTAGCATAGATTCTGAGAAGGAAGGTGCTGTGATAGCTTCAGGTGTTGGAGAGAGGAAACGCATAGATATAGTTAAAGAAGCCCTCTCACGCAAGGTGACATTGCTCAATGTCAAGGATCCCGAAGGTTACCTGAATGAGATTGAACAGCGCATGAAGGACAAGAAGAAAAGCAGAGAATCCTTGAAGGCTGAGAAAAAGAAGAAAGAGGAGAAGAAGAAAGAGAAAGAGAAGGTCAAGAGCACAGTAGATGCCCAGAAGGAGGCTGAAGCTGCTCAAGAGGCTGCTCAAAATACCACTCAAGACACTGCTTCCTCAGAAGCTATCGACGAGAATAAGAAGAAAGAGAAAGAAGAGAAGGACAAGGTCTTGACCAAGAAAGAATAAGGAAGGATGATTATAATGATGCTCACAGTGCAGAGAAGACTTGCAGCGGATGTGATGAATTGCTCACCGAACGATGTTGTGTTCGAAGAGGGCAGATTGGCTGAGATAAAGGAAGCCATAACAAGGCAGGACATCAAAGCGCTTGTGAATAAAGGTTACATATTGAAGTCGAGAAAGAGCGAGGCATCTCGAGCAAGAGCCAGATTGAACCATTCGCAGAAGGTCAAAGGAAACCGGAAGGGTCATGGTTCAAGGAAAGGCACGAAGAATGCGAGAGAGGACAAGAAGACCATATGGATGAATAAGGTCCGGTCACAGAGAAGCCTATTGAGGGATCTCAGATCGAGAGAAGTGATCTCTAAAGACACTTTCAACCAGCTCTACTCTAAAGTAAAGGGTGGCTTTTTCAGGAACAAGAGGCATATCAAACTTTTCCTGGGTGAGCGAGACCTAATACAGAGGAAATCAGAATAATCACAACAATAGATATATGATCAGGTGTTCGAATGGGACGAGACAAGAGGACGAAGGTCGAGTATAGGAGGAAAAGGACTAATTATACTGATTATAAGAGGCGACTTGCCTTATTGAAATCAGGAAAGCACAGATTAGTTGTGCGGAGGTCCATGAGATACCTCAGAGCTCAGCTGATTGATTATTCGCCAGCTGGAGATAAAGTGCTCCTTACTGTATCTTCAAGAGAGTTAGCTAAGATGGGATGGAAATATTCATGCAAGAGCATCCCTGCAGCATACCTTACAGGTAAACTGTTCGCCAAGCGAGCCAAGGCTTCCGGTCTTACAGATGAAGCGATTGTTGACATAGGAAGTTTCGTATCTAAGCGCGGCTCGAGACTTTATGCTCTTGTGAAAGGAGCTATCGATGGTGGACTCAACGTACCTGTATCGGACGAGGTGCTTCCATCAGAAGAGAGAATCAAGGGAGAGCACATAACTCATATCATGAAGAATGCGAGCAAGGAGAGCATGCAGTTCTCAGCGAGCAAGAAAAGCGGTGCTGATCCTGCAAAGATTGGTGATGAATTCACGAAGATGATCACAAAAATAGACGGTTGATGTCAGATGCCAGAAGAAGAGAAGAAGAAAGAAGAGGTCAAGGAACCAGAAGCCGAGCCAGTTATGGATGAGCCTTCTGCAGGAGAGACTGCTCCAGAAGAGGATGCTACTCCTGAAGATGAAGAGGGCGATGAGGAAATCTCTGTTGAGGTCGAGGTTGAGGCTGACGAAGCAGCTTCTATCGCGAAGGACGAGAAAGAGATACCTGAGGTTGAGGACGCCAAAAAGCCTGAAGAGGTTGCACGGGTTACAGAGATACCTTTCGATGTCGAGGCGTGGAAACCAAAGACAGAGGTCGGCAGGATGGTCAAGGCAGGCCAGGTAACAGACCTTTCCGATGTCTTATCTCGTGGTGTTAAGGTCCTAGAGCCTCAAGTAGTAGACATACTCTTGCCTAGGATAGAGAATGATCTTCTTCTCATTGGCCAGGCAAAAGGAAAGTTCGGTGGAGGACAGCGACGTGTCTTCAAGCAGTGCCAGAAGAAGACAAGAGAGGGCAATAAGCCATCGTTCGCCACCGCAGCGGTGATTGGAAACAAGAATGGTTTCGTCGGTGTAGGTTATGGTAAGGCAAGAGAGACTGTGCCTGCCAGAGAAAAGGCTATACGTGATGCGAAGCGCAATGTCATAATGATAAAGAGGGGTTCTGGTTCCTGGGAAGGAGCTGGAGAATTCCCTAATTCCATACCTTTCAAGGTGACCGGAAAGTGCGGCTCGGTAACAGTCGATCTTATACCTGCACCTAATGGTACTGGACTTTGCATAGAATCAGAATGTGCAAAGATACTGAAGCTTGCAGGTGTCCAGGATGTATGGTCAAGGACGCGTGGCCAAGCGAAGACCAAGCTCAACCAGATAAAAGCGTGCTTCGAGGCATTGAAGAAACTCTCAAGCACTAAGGTTAGGGCCGAGGATGTAGAACGTTTCAATATAGTGACTGGCAGGATTGTCGATAACGAATGATTAAAATGGCAGACAGCAAAGAGGAGAAGTATGTTGCAATCATACGTGTAAGAGGCATGACCAAGATAAGGTCTGAGATTGTGGACACGATGGAGATGCTCGGACTTACCAAGAAGCATTCTATGGTAATCCGGAAAGCAACGCCATCCATCATGGGCATGATCAAGAAAGCCAAAGATTACGTGACGTATGGTTTCGTAGGTAAGGATGTTGCAGAGCGTTATGGCGTGAGCAATACAATCCATCTTCATCCGCCCCGAGGAGGCTTTGAGAGAGGAGGCATAAAGAAGAACTTCTCTATTGGAGGCGCTCTCGGATTTAGGGGGGAGAAGATATCTGACCTGATAGAAAAGATGACTCCAAATAGTACTGCAGCTGCTAAAGACAAAACAGAAACTAAGGCGTGATTCAATCACATCATGATATCGATGCATAGGAGTGTTACAGATGAAGACCGCAAGGACAAGGAAGAAGGACACGAGACAGCGAGGTAGCAAGACCCATGGTTTCGGTTCCATGAAGAAGAATCGTGGAGCTGGTAATAGAGGAGGCCGAGGCAATGCTGGCTCTGGAAAGAGAGGCGATGCTAATAAGCAAGATTTTAGGGTCAACAAGGGTCGTGTCTTAGGAAGATATGGATTCAGCAATGCGAAGCATCGCACTGGATTTTCATCTGTCAACATCTACAACATAGAGAACTCTTTCGACACACTCAAGGCCAGAGGTCTCGTGAAAGAGCACAATGGCACATTTTCGATTGACTTGTCAAGACTGGGCTTCAATAAGCTATTGGGTACGGGCAAGCCGACAAGAAGGTATGAGATAGATGTCGATTACGCATCTCAGTCTGCTTTGGACAAGATATCCGAAGCTGGCGGTATTGTCAATATCAAGAATCCTGCCGAAGAATCTTCGGAAGAGTGATACTCTTTTAGGTAAATATAAAAATGAACTGATTTTTCAGTTCCCTGTTGATGCAAATGGGCGCGTTCAAGAATTTTGTGTTGAATCTTCCTGAGGTGGCTGCACCCACCCAGAAATCTTTGCCATTCAAGCAGAAGATGAAGTGGACAGTGCTCACACTCATCCTTTTCTTCATACTTGGCGCAATCTCCCTTTATGGGCTAGATCCTGCGTCAGAGCTGCAGTTCGAGCAGCTCCAAGTCCTTCTTGGAGCAAGTTTCGGTTCTATCATATCTTTGGGTATAGGTCCTATCGTGACTGCATCTATCGTCCTGCAGCTATTGGGAGGCGCAGGCATAGTAAAGATTGATAATAAGACTCCTGAAGGGAAGCAGTTCTACCAGGGCGTACAGAAGCTCATGGCTATAGGTTTCATATTCCTTGAGTCTATCATCTATGTGATGATGGGAGGCCTTTCACCAGACCCTGCAAGGTTTGCAGGCGCACAGTATGTGCAGGTCCAGATGCTCATCATATTCCAACTGGTTTTAGGAGGGTTCATGATACTCTTCATGGACGAGGTCGTCCAGAAATGGGGTATCGGTTCTGGTGTGAGCCTTTTCATTGCAGCAGGCGTATCACAGTCGCTCTTCGTGCGTCTCCTTTCACCGGTGATGCCTGAAGGTGCAGATATGGCTGTAGGTGCTCTTCCACAGCTCGTCCAGGCGTTCATACTCCAGAGGACACAGGATGCAGTACTGAATCTTGCAAGGATTGCGGCAACAGCGGGTGTATTCGTGATGGCTGTATATGCTCAGGCAATGAAAGTAGAGATTCCTCTCTCTTTTGGCAGGGTGCGTGGGCATGGCATACGTTGGCCCCTAAATTTCATATATACAAGCAACATCCCAGTCATACTTGTAGCAGCACTTTTCGCTAATCTGCAGCTTTTTGCCCAACTATTATATAACTGGGGTAGGCCGATCTTAGGCACCTTTTCTCAAGGTGTACCAGAATCCGGTTTTGTGACATGGATTGTCGCGCCTCAGCTGATGGAAGGCGTGCTTCTTGGTACTGTCACAGGCTCACAAGTATTGAGAGCTGTAGTATACATGACACTCATGATGGGTGGTTGTGTCCTGTTCAGTTTCTTCTGGGTCCAGACATCTGGAATGGATGCTAATTCCCAGGCAAAGCAGATAATGTCTTCAGGGCTGCAGATTCCTGGCTTCAGGAAGGACGAGAGAGTGCTAGAGCGGATACTCAAAAGGTACATAACTCCCTTGACTATTATGGGTGCCATGACAGTCGGCTTCCTCGCTTCCATAGCCGACATAAGCAGTGCTCTGGCCAATGGTACAGGTCTCTTGCTGACTGTGATGATATTATATCGTTTCTATGAGGATATCGCACGTCAGCACATGATGGAGATGAATCCTGCGATGCGTAAGTTCATGGGAGGATGACTGATCAAAAAACAACCTTTAAAAATAACCTCCCATCAAATATCCTACGGCGCAACAAGTGGTATAAATGGATCCATTTTCAGAATTCATCTTCAATCTCCATCCCCTGTTATCTATTGCTATAATCGCATTCTCGGTGACATTGTTCACTTCTCTGGTATATCGCTTTGTCACAGATCAGAAAGTCATGAAGACGCTGAAAGGTGAGCTCAAAGACTTGCAAAAGATGATGAAGGAGCATCGTGACAAGCCCGAGAAACTCATGCGCATCCAGAAGGAGGCGATGGAGAAGAACATGCAGTATATGCGGCATTCCATGAAGCCTATGTTGTTCACTATGCTTCCCCTAATCCTTATGTTCGGCTGGCTCAACTCACATATTGCATATGAGCCCATCATGCCCGGCCAGTCTTTTGAGGTCTGGGTGGAGATGCACAGGGATGCTGAAGGCTTCGTAGAGCTTGAGGTCTATCCTGCACACCCTGATTTCGAGTTCGAGACAGGAGCAGAGCAGGAGATTGTGGATGGTGAAGCTCGCTGGAGATTAAGCGGCCCTCCCGGAGAATATGAGCTCCGGTACCATCATGATGGAGAGACTGCCACCCAAGATCTTCTCATAACCGAAAACCCCAAGTATAGCTCTCCTACGGTGTCAGGAAGTGGAAGCTTCAGACAGCTGAACATAGACAATGAGAGGGTTGCGCCGTTATCATTCCTTGGATTGGGTTGGAGCTGGATTTGGTCTTACATTCTGCTCTCAATAGGCTTCAGTATGGTGATAAGGAAGCTTCTCAAGGTCCACTGACCGTTAGTTTTTTAAATAGTCGCTATTTCTTCATGCAGACTAAAGAGGTTTTCAGAATGCTTACACCATCCAAATTCAAGTCGAGGACGTTCAGACGTCTCAAGAAGGTTACACCAGGACACAACAACACTATCCATTATGTGAAGAGAAAGCCAGGTGTGGCTACATGTCCTGTATATGGTACTCCTCTTTCTGGTGTGCCACGAGCAAGACCTTCTGAGATGAAAAAGGTCCCTAAATCTTCTAGAAGACCTGAAAGGCCTTATGGTGGAGTGCTTTCGCCGAGGGCTTCAAGAGAGCTCATGAAGAATCTGGCAAGGCTTGATGAGGAAGAATGACCCGGGGATGATGGCGACATACCCCGTGAAGAGGTTGGTTTTGATGATTGAAGTTGGAAGAGTCTGTGTGAAGATTGCTGGCCGTGATGCTGGTAAGAAATGTGTGATCATCGATAATATTGATAATAGCTTCGTCATGATAGACGGAGAGACAAGGAGACGCAAGTGCAACATCGCACACCTTGAGCCACTCAATAAGACGGTCAAGCTTTCAAAGAATGCGTCTCACGATTCTGTGAAGAAAGTCTTCAAGGAGATGGGCATAGAGCTCAAAGATACCAAGCCGAAGGATGCTGCTCCTCGTAAAAAGAGGCAGAAGATAACCAAGAGACAGTCTTCTGAAAGCAAGAAAGGCAAAAGTTCTAAGGCCAAAGGCAAAAAATCCGATAGTGCTAAGAAGAAGGCTGAGAAGAGCAAGTCCGGAGAAAGCACTAAGAAATCATCTTCTGAGTGAGGTCATGCTTTTGCATTCTTCACTAATATCTCTCTTCTTCTGGGTCCGTCATATTCGCAGAAATAGACCCCATCCCATCTTCCTAGTACTAGTTTTCCATTCTCTATTGCTATCTGCAGTGTTTTCCCTGTAAGTATTGATTTCACATGTGCTGTAGAATTCCCTTCCATGTGCTTGAATGATGGGAGCTCTCTTACAATCTCGTTGAGACTTTTTATGACATCATCCTTAACGTCAGGATCATAGTTCTCGTTTATGGTTATACCTGCAGTGGTGTGTGGACAGTATATATAGATGAAGCCGTCCTCAATGTATATACTTTTCTCTATCTCTTCAGTGATATCGATTATCTCTTCTTTGCTTGATGTGTTCACAGGTATGCTTATCATCCTCTACCCTCTCTGATTATGCTTATTATCTCTGGGAACTCTTCAACAAAGAAATGGCCGTTCTTATCATCATAGATCCTTATATTGGCATTCTTGAGGTTTTTCTTATACTTCTCTGCTTGGGAAGGTGGCACTATCTCATCGTCTGCAGAGAAGAAAAGCCACAGATTATCGGAATTTTTCTCTAACAAGCTCAAGTCTTCTCCAAGCTCAAACCCATTAGTGAGATCCTCTCCAGGGATACTATCATCGAATGGAGGACATACAAGTATGGTTGATGCTATCCTCTTTGGGAACTCATTCTCTGAAAGATATCTTGCTAAGAAGATACCTCCTAGTGAATTCCCTATCAGGACTACTCCATCTCTCAGGAACTCGAAATGCCTCTCAAACCATATCTTCCATGATTCATAGTCTGCATTCTCCTTCAGTGGCATCTTCGGCCTTATGATGTCAAACTCTTCTCCGAGCTCTTCATCAAGGAATTCTCTTGACCAGCTTCTCGTTTTTTCTAGACTTATTTCTTTTGTCCTGAGGTCCTCTAGAAACCCTTTCCTGTCTTTGAATGTCATACCGCCATGGATCAGAACTATCTGTCTTTTGCTCATAACATTGGGAACTGTTGGTGATTTATTAAACTGGCGCTCGTCAGTTGAGCACAGCGATCCCTATGTTCAGGTATGTGGCGAAGCACACCCATGCAATGTATGGTAACAGGAGGTATGCGGCTTTCTTTTCTACCTTGTGGAAAAGGTATATGTTCATTGATATAAGGATGATGAGAGGAATTATTATTGCAACACCGAGCCAGGGAGTCCTCAAGCCGAAGAAGAATATCGACCATGACATGTTGAAGAGGAGTTGGATTCCAAATATCACTAATCCGTTTTTTTTGGCCTTCTGCTCGGGTATTTTTTTGGTTTCCTTATTCCATACTAAGAAGAGCGAGATACCCATAAGTATGTAGAGTACGGTCCATATTATCCCTATCAGAGAGCCAGGAGCAGTCAAAGGAGGTTTTGCTAGGCCGTCATACCAAGGGCTTATGTTGGCTGTGGTGAACATTGACCCTATATATCCTGCAATCAGTGGTAGAGATATGGATACGATTAGTCGGAGGACGTTCCTCTTCTCAATCATCCTGATCCTTTGTGTGGTGTACCGTTTTTTCATGACGCAGAAATTATAAATACCTAGAACGTTTATCTATTTTATGGAAAATTTCTTGGAGAAAGTGAGGAATTCGAAATCCACATCATTCCAAGCACAAGAGGATCTGGACAGTATCTTGTCTGCATCAAAAAAGCCTGAAGAACGAGAAAGGACTATCGCCAGTTTT
>CAZTTX010000026.1:0-11977 GCA_964616085.1 uncultured Methanosarcinales archaeon | reverse complement strand
CTGCGGGTAAGCCAGTAGGTCAGTATACAAAAAAGCTCCATTTGGGACAAACCCTCAGAATCTTAACATTTATATATCGGATATTATACTTAGACAACATGCGAGAAAAGTCTTCAGACACGAAAAAAGACTACATGATTTACGGGTTATCTGCAGTACTCGCCATAGTCCTTCTCATCAATGGCTTTTTTCTGGTCAATCACTTGAAGAATACTATGTTGGTTGATGCCAGGCTTGAAGGTCGACAGGAAGTATTTGATGAGATTGCACATGGTCTGGAGACTCAGGGAACCTATAGCCTGATACTTTCAGTAGGAGATGGTCATGGGGAACAGGTGGATCTTGCTCCCATTGAGCTCATCTATGAACAGGCTAACATGGACATGATTGGGGAGATAATACATAACATAGAGACTGCAGGCAATGTGCAGTTCACATACCCGACTCAACAAGGAGAAGAACAGATGATATTGGTCCCTTATCACGGGGATGATGTAGGTGCCCCTATTATTGACCCTTCAGTTCCATCAATCGAAGAAAATTCTATGAGTGAACCCATCCATGAATAAACCCCATGCAATGATTTATTAATCACCCACCTCACACAATATGATATGGCAAGAATATTTTCAGGACCTGGGGGTAATATAGCCCCGAATATCATCTCTTCTCTGAAATCACTCAAGGAGCTTGGGCTCGACTGCCAGGAGATAGAGTTTGTCCATGGAGTGACAATGGGACAGAAGAAAGCACAGGAAGCTGGCCGTCTCGCGAAAGAGCTCGGCTTGAAACTCAGTGTACACGCGCCTTACTACATAAATCTCTTATCACCAGAAGAAGAAAAAGTGAGTGCTTCGAAAAAGCGTATCCTTGACTCTTGCAGACGGGGTCATGATATGGGGGCATCTGCCATCGTATTCCATCCTGGCTTCTACCAGAAGCGGACTAAGAAAGAATCATACTCAATAGTCAAGGAGCAGATTGCTGACCTGCTGAAATCAATAAAGTCTGAAGGTCTGGATGTAGAACTGTGTCCTGAGACGACTGGAAAGGGAAGTCAATTTGGAGATGTGGATGAGCTATTATCCATAATGTCAGAGACAAAGTGCGGCATATGTGTAGACTTCGCACACATCTTCGCAAGACAGAATGGTGAAATAGATTATGTTGGGTTATTCGAGAAGTTCAAGAAGCATAAGCTCAGACATATCCATTGCCATTTCTCCGGTATAGAGTACTCAGAGAAAGGTGAACGAAATCATCTACAGATGACTGACGAGTTCGCTATGCCTCTTCTGGAGGCTGCTTCGGATAGTGGCATAGACCTGACCATAATAAACGAGTCTCCCAATCCATTGAAAGGCGCGATAGACCTTAAGGTGCTCGCCTCACGCTATGGGCTATGATTCTTGGGTCATATTTATAAATCCTGACGCCCACTTCTGTGCTATGGTCTCAGCTAAGATACAGGACATGGTCAAGAGAGCATTTGATAAGAATACATATCCTGCTGCAGAGTCAAAAAAAATCTTCAAAGAGATTGAGAGATTCTCTTCTGCATTACAGGCAGAGCTAGATAAGGAAGGTGTGTCTGCAGATGTCTTCCATGGCGGTTCGAGTGCAAAAGGCACATTCCTGAAAGGGAACTTTGATGTCGACCTTTTTGTTAGGTTTGATCTTAAGAAGTATGGCGAATTCTCATCCGAGCTATCAGATATACTCCATCGTCCTCTAGAACGGGCGACTTCAGGAAATTTTGAAAGGCTTCATGGCTCTCGGGATTATTTCCAGCATAGGCATGCTTGGAAGTTCCCCATTAATTTTGAGGTTGTTCCTGTATTGAGGATATCTCGTGCAGAAGAGGCCAAGAACGTCACAGACTGTTCGCCATTGCATGTGCTCTGGCTCAAGGATAAGATGTCCAAGAAGCCAGGTCTTGTCAAGCAGTCTGTAGCTACTAAGCTATTCCTGAAATCAATAGGTGCTTATGGAGCAGAGTCCTACATAAAGGGATTTTCAGGACATGTAGTGGACATATTGACAGTGAGCTTCGGTTCTTTCGAGGCGCTCTTGAGAGACTCCATGTCTTGGGAGAAACATCATGTGATAGATGTCGAAGGCTATTATAGGGATAAGGGGCATGTGTTGCAGTCCTTGGATGAATCGAAAGTAGGTCCTCTTATTGTGATAGATCCTATCCAGGCAGACCGTAATGCTGCAGCTGCTCTCTCAAAAGAGAAGCTTGAGATGTTCAGGTCATCTGCGAAAGAATTCCTAGCACATCCCAAGATGTCATTTTTCACAGTAAAGAAATTCTCGCTCTCTAGCTTGAAGAAAGACTCTGTGCCACATTGCCAAAGGATCATCATCAAGTTGATGCCATGTGTTGGGAAGAAGGATGTCGTAGGATCAAAGCTGCTTAAACTCTATGATAATCTTGTGAAGGGGCTCAAAAGGGCAGGTTTTGATATCTTTGATTCTGGCTGGGCCTGGCCTAACTCTAATGCATACATCTGGTTATACATAACCAAGAACTCAATCTCCTATATCAAGAAGAATCCAGAGATTGTCCGTGAAGGTCCTCCGCTGGATCACAAACAGGATGTCAAACGATTCAAGGAGAAAAATCCAAATAATTTCCGGCATGGTAACCGGATATATGCCAGGGTACCTCGCAAAGTCAATGATTACATGGAGATAATCCATAAGACTATTAAAGAAGAGAAACATAAGAACAGCATCAGATCATTCAACATACTGTCTGAGAATAAACGATGAGAGCCAACAGTCAACTGCGGAAGTCGGCAGAAGATTTCTTCAAGCGGAAATTGCAGACCAAAGACCCATACCGTGAGGTGAAGCGACAGGCATTCCATCTGGCTATGGGTATTCTCATAGTTGCTGCCGTCATGCTTTTCGGTAAACTCCAGGTTGCGACAGCACTCACTGTAGTCCTTTTCATTGGAGGGATACTATCGCTGCTTACTAAACAAGGTAAGACCAATGTCATGGATTTCTTCCTGGAGCATTTCGATCGTGATGATGACAAGAAACTTTTTCCCGGAAAAGGTGCTTTCTTTTTCATATTCGGATGTGTGATGGTTCTCTTTATCTTCCCTGAAAATGTCGCACTAGCATCTATCCTGATATTAGCTATAGGAGACTCTGTATCGCATCTGGCGGGCGCATATATCAAGAAGCATGTGAGAGACGAGGGACTTCCGAAGATGATAGAAGGAACCATATTTGGGATAATACTGTCTTCTATTGCCGCTTCATTCTTCGTGGATCCTTTATTCGCATTTATAGGTTCTGCGATGGCCATGGCCGCAGAGACTACAGAGGAGATTCTTGTAGGTCTTGATGATAACTTCTATATACCTATGATTGCCGCTATCACTATGATGCTTCTTAAGATGTTTTTCTCATGACGCTCCTTTGCGAGCCAAGATGTCTAGACAGATGATGGATATTATCCCTAATGTGATGAATATCATAACTTTAGAGGCTGTCATTGCTCCAATGAAATTATCTGAGATTATGTTTCCTTGATATCTCAGGCTGCCCAGCATGAGCCCTATGAGAAAAGTCTTGGTCTTTCCGGGGTGCTCCTTCATGAGTCTGCTCAATGTGCTGGAGAAAGCCCATAGTCCTATGATGCACCCGAGAATGAAAATCATAATGCTGACGATGTCCATCTGGTTGACGGCCTGAAGCATCCGTTCATACTGTCCCATCATCAGTATCATCAGCGATCCTGATACGCCAGGAAGTATCATGGCAGTTATCGCTATGGCTCCTGAGATGAATAGGATAGTCCAACCGCTGAAACCGAAAATTGCAGGCACACCAGCAAGAGTGAACCCAAATAAGAATCCAGAAGCCAGTATAAATACTCTGCCGTCCCTGAACATATCAACATCTCGAGACAGCATGACTGTTGATGCGAGCACTAGGCCTATGAAGAAGGAGTATGTGGCTACGGCATGCTCTTCTACAAGATAGATGATCGCGCCAGAGAGTATGAAGACTGAGAGAAGTATTCCAGTTAGTAGAGGTATGATTAAGGCAAAGTCGATTTTTCCAAGAACCTCTCTTCTTGCCTTTCCTTTGCCTGAGATTATTGTTAAAATCTCACCGCTGCTCAGAATATCAAAGACACCTCTTATTGCATCGAGAAGTCTCATGTATATCCCTGTGATGAATGCAACTGTGCCCCCAGATACACCCGGCACTAAGTCTGCCATACCCATCGCCATGCCTCGGAACATGTTCAGCGAGATGTCTTTTAGTCCTCTCTTATGCATGATGATCTCCTCATAAAAGGCTATTCAACTCATCCAGTATATTCTCATCGATAATATCTTTTGTGCTCATATACGCTGCGATCCTGGCAGTGTCTCTTAATTTATAACCCATTGCTGTTCCGAATATCATTCCTGCAATGAAATGATTCCCAGACACCTTGCTTCTTCTCTCTCCACTTATGGAAAAATTATCCTTGTCGGTCACGAAAGTCAGTCTCTTGCTCTCTTTCAGAACTAGGGTTTGGGCTTCTTTTCTGGCCATCTTGATGATTTGGTCTGTATCATTCTGTTCTAGCAGTAGATATGCCTGGTCATATGGGAGCACGATAATGTCCGAGATATCCATTAGGGACTTGAGTTCATCCTTGCTCTCCATAATGGCTTTTGGGGAGTCCATGTCAAGTATAATTTTTGTGTTATTCTCTTTAGCCATCCTAGCCATGAACATGATTGCTCTTCGCATAGAGTTCATCTCTATGAGCGAGCTTTGTATAAGTACGCAACGTGATGCTCTTGTCTTCAGTACGTCCACATCCTGATAGTTAATCCTGCTGCTGATTCCCTTATGACGTACGACTGCTGGCTTATTGCCTCCTGTTTCAAGGATGATGTTCGAGTCAGTGCATCCGAAACCTATCTTGAAATCTGTAGTCATGCTTGTCCTTTCAAGTTCTTTCTGACAGACCATGCCAAACTCATCCATCCCTATCTTGCACGTCATAGAGCTGCGTATACCTAAATTAGAGGCTGCTTTGAACACTGAAGCTAAGTTACCCCCTACCATAAGATTCTCTTTCTTGCTATGCACGGCTTTCAGTATCCGGTCTCTCTGATCGAGGTCGACCCATCTGTTCTCTCCAGGAGCTATGTTTACTCGTGCAAGCTCGCCCTCATCAACTTCCAGAACCAGCTCTATACTTACCGGTGCGATTCCATAAACATCATTGTCTTTCTTCATGCTTCTCCCATATCCTATCGAATTCTCTCATGAACCTTTTGGACGTGTCCTCATCATTTATTATGATTATGTTCTCGTCATTGTTCCTGTTTGCGTTCTGAGAGGGATTATATGAACCCGTAATCGTTGTCTTCGCATCTATGATAAAAACCTTGTGGTGCATGTTGCCCTCATGGCTTGACCTGATGAATTCCCCTGGAGCAAGTCCATCAAGCCTGTGGAATTGTGACCACCTGCTTCCTGCTTGCCAATTCTCGAAGATTCCTCTTACTTCGATTTCGTCCATTTTCCCTATGATGGTTTCACTGATCCCTTCACTTGTGAAACTGAATGTCATGAAATGGATGCTTGTCTCTGCACCTTCGATATGCTCTATAATCTTCTCTTCACATCTGTCCTCGGGACAAAAATGATTCTCAATCAGAATCCCTTCATTGCTATCTTTGACCCTTGGGAAAGGCCTGTTATCTGCATCAGGATCTTTGAATATGCGATGATGATACATCTGTCTGAACTTGTGGAGATAGTTAGCGGCAATGCTCCTTGAGCTGATCACGACCATGTTATTATCATTCCGATCAATACCATTGCTTGTAGGATTCATCGAACCAGTCATCACCCGATCCTCGTCGAAGACACAGAACTTGTTGTGCATGTAGCCTGAGCTACCATCTGCAACTATAAGATGCTCTTTTCCTTTCTCTTTCCAAACTTGCTCCTTCCTCCACAGATTTTCCTCATCCATGACGATTAGTGCAGAATTCTCTGCCAGGACTTCCGCAATCTCTTTGTCGTCGAGACTGTAGAATGCACATCTTGTCCGTTTGCTTTCCTCTATCAATGAGACCAATGCAGTACGGCAATCATCAACCTGGCAGAAGAAGGCCTCTATGCTCAGTTCTTCATCTATTGCCCTGGCGCTTCCTGTGAAAGAGGCGTCTTCGTGCACTCCGAGCAAGGATGCCCACCCCATTGAAGACACCACAATCGCTGTACAGATTATAAGCAGTTCCTTCATGGTTCTGAGCTCTATCTAGTCCTTTTTATCTTTCAGCAAACCTTTTCCGGAAAATTTACGGAAAATGTATCAAGAAGCCTTCTCCTTTAGGACCTTTTCATTGAAAGAGATGGTTATGAGACTTGCTTCGATGTCCATCATGTAGTCTATTATCTCCCGGACATTGGTCCTCACTGTCTCATCAGAGATCATTGCAATCTTTGACTCTATCTTTTCAAGCTCTTTCTCTTCTATCTTGGAGAACATCTTTCCACTTTCAGATATTATATTCCTCATGCCTCCTTTCAGCTCATCAGCAATCTTGACCAGCAGCTCGAGATCATCACCTATATTTCCCTTCTGTCTGATAGTCTCAGCAATATCTACTAGGCTATCTCCGACATTCTCTAATTTCTTGACTATCACAAGGAAAGAAGGTATCGAGCCCACATCATTGATTTTTGATGTGGTGAGTATCTTCATGTCATCCATCGCAAGCGAGCAGATTTTTGTCACAAGATGGCTCAGGCGGTCAACCTCTGTCTCATTCTGCTCAATCACTTCAGGGTCTTTTATACTGCCTGTGACCATGGATTTGATGGATGACTCGAGCACAAGCGCAATCCTATAGAGTGATCTCCTCACATCCACTTTGCTCTTATCTAAGAGGTTTGTGATAGCTATTGTCTTCTCATCCTCAAACGATATCTCTGCCCCACTCATGTAGCTGACAAGCCTACGGAGCTTTATCTTATATCTCTCGTCGATGGCCGTGTCTGAATATACAGTTATGTTTTCGTATCCTTTGTAATAGCAGGCCATAACGACTCCTTCTATATTCTGTGTGAAGCTTCTGAAATCAAGCCTTATCTCCGTAGGATTGCTTTTTGTCTTACTTTCAGTGCTGATGAGAAGGCTCTTGTTAGCCGTCTCTTGGATCTGCACTTCACTCTTTGGTTTTAGATTATGTTTTCTTATCCAAGACTTTGGCAAAGAAACAGAATATGTCGTATTTGCGATAAGTTGTATCCTTCTCGTAAACATTTTATCCTCAGAATCAATCTGTTTTATATAAAGATTTTGTGGGCTATATAGTATATGTAGGCAAAATATATAATTCCTTTTCTCATCTGTCATAAGATAATGCGACAGATGGAGCGTTTTCTCTTTGGGGGTGATGTGTGTGTCTGATGAAGTAAACCATGAAGATTCTATTGAAGAGAGGATTGAGCCAGCTCAGAAGGAGCAAAGGTCCCGGAAGAACACTGACAAGAATACTCCAAAGACTTATGTTGTCACAGGTGCCCAATATGATGGGAAGCTTAACAAGGATTTTTTTGAAGGCCTCGAGAAGTATTGCGAGGAGAATAATGGTGAGCTCCTTATTGTCCCGATGAGGGGTAAGAACAAAGAAGAGGACTTGTTAGATCCGAAGCTTCTCGAGCAGAAGGTGATTGACGGAGATTATTCTCTCAATAGGAAATTGGCAATCCAGGATTTCAATATCAGACCCAATCAGATTGATCCATTGACTGGCTTGTCAAGATTCGTACAGGCCGACAAGACAGCTATCATAGCGGCACCTAAGGTGAGACTCCAGGTAGTACCAAATTCCAAAATGAAGCTCCCCAAGGTCCTGATGACAACAGGAGCTGTTACATTGCCCAATTATATAGACCGAACTGATCCTTCTGATTTGAAGTACGATCATCGTATAAACCACATCGCAGAGCGCGACCACACCTATGGGGCTATAGTGGTTGAGGTTGAGAACAGCCAGAAATATCATTTCAGACATCTGACGTCTCTCAAGAACGGCGTCTTCTATGATCTCTGTGAGAAATATGACGGGAAGAAGGAACCAGTCATGGAACGACCACCAGCCATGGTGTTGGGAGACTGGCATTCTGGCGATACCAATGAAAAGGTCCGTGAAGAGACATACCATATGCTGGAACGTTATAATCCTAAAGCAGTATTCTTGCATGATATCTTTAATGGTCATAGCATCAATCATTGGAACAAAGGTAAACTAGTAGACATGTACAGGAACAAGCATCGCATGAGCCTTTCTGAAGAGATTGAGCTTGTGGCGAATGATCTTGAGCAGTTTGTGGAGCATGCGCCTGACACTAAGTTCTATGTGGTGTACAGCAACCATGATGATAGGCTTTTCAGGTATCTGAACGAGGGTGAGTTTGCTAGAGAAACGCATGCTCTGAATCTTGAAGATTCTCTCGAGCTAGCTTTGAAATGCCTGAAAGACAAGAATCCATTGGAAGAGGGTGTCGCTAAATACATGAAGAACATGAAGAACATCAAATTCCTCGGGAAGAACGATGACTTCAAGAAACTGGGATGGCAGCTTGCCAACCATGGGCATCTGGGTGCGCATGGCGCTAGAGCGAGCAGGCGAAGCATAGAGAATGCCAATGGGAAGAGCATCACCATGCACAGCCACGTACCTCTCATCTTCAGGAATGTATATGTGGGTGGCACGAGCACAAACATTGACCTAGAGTATAATGATGGCTATTCTGGCTGGATGAACACTCATGTCTTCTTGTACGACAACGGGAAACCACAGCTAGTCAACATCATAGATGGGAAGCACAGGCGTGATACATATTAGATTGATGCATCAAGCATCATTATTTTTTGATAGAATATAATTTCCTGTTGGATTTGACCACGTCAAGTTTCTGGTCGATCCTTATCTTCTTTGAGTTCTTTTCATTTTTGAGTATTACTTGGACCATCTGGTATGTCTCCGGGTCTATGGCCATAATCTCTGGATTTGTCTGTGCCACGACAGCTTTCGTCTTAGTGAGCTTCTCATGCTCTTCAGATTGCCCGATAGACTCTTTCTTCCCAGTGTCTAGGTTAAGGAGTTTCATCTTGTCCCCTATCATTCCGAGGACTTCGTATGCATTGTCTCCTGCGGAGATGATATCACCCTTCTTGACATCGGGGAATCTTACCGTAGCAGTTAGCCTATGCAGTTCCTTCTGTGTCTGCCTATCGCGTGTGTGGAGCTTATAATCCATCTTAAGCTCTCCACCGAACTCTTTCTGCATGCTCTTGGCTATGTGTTCTATCTCTTTCTGAGAGGTCAGGTCTATGTCGATTGATGTCCCCTTCTCTCTGAGCTCAGTCACATGGCAGAAGTTCTTTTCTGATCTCTCAAGCTCTTCTTGGAGCCTCTCGAACATCCTCTCATCTACATTCCTGAGCTGGAGGGTCCCTTCCAAAGATTTCGAGAATTTCTTTGAGAGCGAAGGGTTCATCGTCTTATCCACGATGGCTTTCACCCTCTTCTGTTCTGTGTCCTTGCCTCTCTTGGCTGTGATGATGAGCTCTTTGATTTTCTCTCCCTTCATCACTGGGTCAACCTTGATATCCACATCTTTACCAATCTTCTTCTTTAGGATGCTCAACACAGTCTTATGGAGCACTTCAGAGAGGTCATCATATTCTTTCCATCTGTTGTTGAGTCTGTATGTCATGGAGTGTTCACAATAGCGTAGGCTGACCTGCTTGATATCGGGAATGATGCTCTGCTTATTGATGCTCCCGTAGAACTCTTTCATCATCCTATCGCGTCTTTTCTTCTCCATGACCAGCATGAGTCTCATAACATTTTAAAATCTTTTCAAACGCTCATAAAAGCAAAACCTTTTTTAACAAACCTTCTTTGTTCGAGATTATGGGAAATATCTTGACGAGGTTCAGGCGGCTCTATAGGAAGACTATGAGATTTCTTAATGAAGATTCTTTCTTGAGTTGGGTTGCGAATATCGCTCTGGCATTTGTACTGATCAGATTCATTGTATATCCATTGCTTGGCCTAGTCTTAGCGACACCATACCCCATCGTAGCTGTAGTCTCAGGCAGTATGGAACACACTGATGGTTCTGATGTCTGGTGGGAGTCCGACGCCATAGTCGATGGGAGACAACAGACCCAAGCGGATTATTATGCCCAGTACTCTATATCTAGAGATGACTTCGAGGAATTTCCTTTCAGTAATGGGTTCAACACGGGAGATATCAAGGTGTTACGTGGTACGCCTGCTGACGAAATAGAGGTGGGCGATGTCATCGTGTTCAGGACAGGTGGTAGAGATCCTATAATACACCGGGTCATAGAAAAGAATATAAATGGCGACTCGGTAACATTCCGAACTAAGGGCGATGACAATCCGGAGAGCTATTCCTTCGAGTCGGCTATCTCTGAGGATGAGATAATCGGCAGGTCAATCTTCCGTATACCTTTCTTGGGGTACGTGAAGATATGGTTCTTCGACCTGTTAAGCCTTTTCACATGAGCGCCACGAGGTATTCAAAATGAAATTTTGTCCAAAATGCGGTTCGATACTGATGCCGAAGAAGTCATCAGGCAAGTATGTTTATTCTTGTTCTTGCGGTTATAGCGCCCCTGTAGATGAGGCGGAATCATTGAAAGAGGAAGTGACCACGAAAGAAGACATAGAGGTCATAGACGAGGAGAATGATGTGGAGGCGAATCCTCTTGTTGATGTGGTCTGTCCTAAATGTTCGCATATCAAAGCACACTTCTGGCTCGAGCAGACGCGCTCAGGCGATGAGTCTGAGACGAAGTTCTTCAAGTGCGAGAAGTGTAAGCACAGATGGCGGGATTATGAGTAGTGGTCCGATACTCTCTCAATAATCACGAAAGCTTTATAAAAAAGAGCAGGTTTTTCCGGATGATGGAGATTACAGCCAAAGAAAAGTCAAAGACCAGGGTTGTCTTTGAGATGGAAGGAGAGGATCATACGCTATCTAATCTGCTTAGGGATAAGCTCTGGGAGCAGAAGGGCGTAATAACTTCTGGTTATAACATAAAGCATCCTTTAGTGGGGATTCCAAAATTTGTTGTGGAGACAGAGAAGGATGATGTTAAGGTCGCTCTCGATTCAGCGGCTAAGGCTGCAAAGAAAGAGCTCAAGGATTTTGAGAAGTCTCTTTCATCAATGTGATATCTTCTTTTTTAGACTTATTTTCATCACTTTCTCGGACAACAAAACTTTATAAATGCGTTTTCTGGAAATAAGGTCATGTCAAGGGTTTTGAGTTCCGCAGAAGGCGCTATGCTCGTCTCATTGGCGAGGGAGTCTATATCTGCTTCTTTCGATAATAGGGAACTTGACGTACCTGAGGAATATCGACAAACGTTCTCTTTCTCATCTGGTGTTTTCGTGGCCCTAAGGAAGTTCGGTCGTCTCCGTGGTTGTCTTGGTTATGCTAGGACATCCCAGCCTCTCTATGAGTCCCTGATAAGCGCATCAAGGTCTGCGGCTTTTCAGGATCCGAGGTATCCTCCGTTGAACAGCTCAGAGCTTTCACGTATAGAGATTGAGGTTTCTTTGCTTACAGAGCCGCTGGCGCTCAAGAAAGACAGGCCCAGTGATGTCCTAAAAAGCATAACTGTGGGCAAGGATGGTATCATACTCTCCAATAATAATTTTGCAGGCCTGATGCTGCCGCAGGCGGCAGCCAAGGACGCATGGTCGACTGAAGACTTCTTGAAATACACTTGCACTATGTTTGGGCTGAACGAAGCGGCCTGGCTCGATCCTAAGTCGCGCCTCTACAAGTTCAGGGCCAAGGTATTCAATGAGAGCTGATGACTTTTCCATATATGTCCACATATATTCACATATATTATTCCGATTATAAACGAGGCGCTTGTTCC
>CAZTTX010000025.1:0-12470 GCA_964616085.1 uncultured Methanosarcinales archaeon | reverse complement strand
TCTTGCAAGAGAGTGAAGGTGTTTTATTCATGATCGGACAAACCCAAGAAAATCAAATCAAGACAGGCACAACGACGCTAGGTCTTGTCTGCAAGGATGGAGTCGTCCTTGCTGCGGATAAGAGGGCGACGGCAGGCAATTTTATCGCAAACAAGAAGACGGAGAAGGTCTTCCCTGTCGCGGACAACATTGCAATAACTATCGCTGGTTTGGTGTCAGACGCGCAGATGCTCTCCAAGATATTCAGAGCAGAGCTCAAGCTCAGATACCTCAGATCGGGAGAAGAGGTCAATGTCAAGGCTGCAGCGAACTTGCTCGCAGGTATGGCCTACGAGAACATACGTAAGATGTCCATGGTGCCTGGTATTGTAGGTTTCCTATTAGCAGGAAAGGATAATGCTGGATACCACCTATACGAGATAGGTGTTGATGGAAGCATATTCGAGCAGGACTCTTTCGTATCTGATGGTTCAGGTAGTGTCTTTGTCTATGGTGTGCTTGAGAGCTCCTACAAGCCAGATATGACGATTGATGAAGGCATACAGTTGGCCAAGAAGGCTATCACGACTGCTATGTCAAGAGATTCTGCTTCTGGCGACGGTTATGATATCTTCAATATCACGGAAGAAGGTCTCAGGAAAGTAGAGACTGTCAAGCTTTCGTACAAGGAATGATGTTTTGTTTTGGGGCGGATTGCCCTATTGTATATATCTTAATGTTTCAGGTAAGGTTCTTGCAGAGGTGTAGGTACAGAAAATGGCGAATGTGACAAGCAATATCCTAAAGGAGATACTGAAGATTGTTGATGAATCAGGCGATAGGATAAGCGAAGCAGGGTTTGAAGGCGCAAACATAGTCCTCTATACTAAGGATGAGAATTTCTTCGCAGATGATGGCGGTATCGTCAAGAAAGCAGTCCATGAGTTCAAGAAAAGGATAGAACTCAGACCAGACCCTGGTATCTGCCTGAAACCAGAAAAGGCAGAGGATATCATAAGGAACCTTCTCTCTGAAGAATCTGAAGTGGATAACATCATATTCGATCCGCAAAGGTCCACTGTCATCATAGAAACTGAGAAGCCAGGACTGGCTATAGGCAAGCAAGGGCAGACTCTCAAGGATATCAAAGAGCAGACCTTATGGGTACCTGTCATACGCCGGAAGCCAGCCATAAAGTGCAAGCTTATCGAAGATATACGTAGCGTCCTTTACCAGAACAATGATTTCAGAAAGAAATTCCTGAACCAGACAGGTCATAGAGTTTATGACGGTTGGATACGTGGAAGGAAATCTGAATGGGTAAGGATGACTTTCTTAGGAGGAGGAAGACAGGTAGGAAGATCTGCAATACTTCTCCAGACTCCTGAGTCCAGGATCTTGCTTGATTGCGGAATCGATCCTGCGCACGATATCAGTAAATCAGATGCATTCCCTTATCTAGAGTCTCCAGATTTCAAGATTGATGAATTGGATGCTGTGATAGTCTCGCACGCACATCTTGATCATAGTGGTCTTATCCCCCTTCTCATAAAGTTTGGCTATAAGGGACCATTATACTGCACTGAGCCGACAAGGGACATTATGTCATTGCTTCAACTAGACATGATAAAGATAATGCGTTCAGAAGGTAAAGAACCCATATACACAAGCGATGATGTGAAAGAGACAGTCAAGCAGACGATAACTCTTGGATATGAAGAGGTCACAGATGTCACGCCAGATGTCAGGATAACATTCTATAATTCAGGTCACATCATAGGTGGGGCCCAAGTGCATATGCATATAGGCAACGGACTGCACAATCTCCTTTATACTGGAGACATCAAGTTTGCCAGGACCGCTCTTCTGGATCCTGCATCCACATCATTCCCAAGGCTTGAGACCGCTGTCATAGAGAGCACCTATGGTGGAAAGGATAATTTCCAGCCTAGCAGGGAGGAATGTGAAAAAGAGCTGGGAGACATTATAAAGAACACGTTAGGAAGAGGAGGGAAAGTCCTTGTGCCTGTCCTTGGTGTGGGAAGAGCGCAAGAGGTCATGCTCATCATTGAAGCAATGATCCGTAATGGCTCTATAGATAAGATTCCGGTGTATGTGGATGGCATGGTCTGGGATGTAACAGCGATACACACAGCATACCCTGAATTCCTCAACTCATCAGTACGGAAGCAGATATTCCATAGGAATGATAACCCATTCCTTTCTGATACTTTCAAGAAGGTGGGCTCTGCAAAAGAGAGGCAGTACATTATAGAGGAAGAAGGCCCTTGTGTAGTGCTTGCTACATCTGGAATGCTTGTCGGCGGCGCTTCTGTCCAGTATTTCAAGGCTCTCTGCGACAACCATAAGAATTCCATAGTCTTCGTCTGTTATCAGTCAGAGGCTAGTCTGGGAAGAAAGATACAGAGAGGCGAGAAGGAAATCAACTATGTCAATGCTGGAAGAAACGAGCTGATGCTTGTCAAGCTTGATGTTCATACCATAGAAGGTCTTTCTGGGCATGCGGATCGTAGAGAGCTCATGAATTTCTTGCGGAGATCCAGCCCAAGACCAAAGAGGGTTGTAGTGAACCACGGTGAGAGCTCACGATGTCTTGACCTTGCAAGCTCTGTACACAAGCAATACAAGATTGAGACCAATTCACCAAGGAATCTAGAAGCGATAAGGATAGTCTAGATGTCACATGTTTCTCTGTGCCATCTGATTATGGGCTTCCTTATATGCCTGGTAGAATTTCTCTAGGATTGCTGCAGTATCTTCTTCTGTCATCTCACGGGGATCTGTATAGACCCATACTTTCATATCTTTGATGTGTCCGCTCGAGGAAGCTATCACAAGGTCTCTATTGACCTCTTCTGCACTCTCTATGAGTATACTCTCCAACTCACCTTCTTCGAAATGTGCGGGGCTGAAAAGGAATACTGGACTGTCTAGGGCGTAATCGTCATGTTTTATCTGGGGTTGTACTATGTGATTGCCATCGATATACACTCCTGTGCTATCGTATCCCATCCTAGCCTTTTGCTCAGGCTCCACTAATGATAGTATCTTTGAATAGAACATCTCATCGATGAAACCTTTATTGGTGATGTAAGGATATCCTTCAGTTTCAAAGAATAATATCTTTGTCCCCTCAGAAGCAGGAACAATGTTGTCTTCGTCTATCATACATAGAGTATATGACCTATTTTTTATAAAATTTCTTATACCTTCTCAAGAAGCGAGAAGAAAAATCCCTGTGTGCCATCAACATCAGGCCAGAAGCGTCTTCTTTCTTTTTCTTTGACTCGAAGCTCAGATATGGCCCAATCTGCAACATCTTCGTTTTCTTCCGGCTCCATTGAGCAAGTGGAGTACAATATGAGTCCGCCTTTCTTAACAATCTTTGCAGCGACTTCAAGAAGCTGGCGTTGCATACGAGAGTTAGTCCTTATGCTGGAAATATCTCGCTTATCGAACCAAGCATCATCGGTCACAAAATTGCCTGAGCAGGGGGCGTCTAGCAGTATCTTATCAAAGCTCTTCCCGAGGGATGGAGCGTCTCTAGCGTCCATATTATAGACAATCGTGTTCTCAACACCCATACGTTCTAGATTATTCATGAGGCTGGGCACCCTATGACGTTTCTTCTCTAATGCGATGAGCATCCCTTCATTACCCATGATCTGGGCAAGATGTGTGGTCTTCGATCCAGGAGCTGCACACATATCAAGGACAAGATCCTTTCCAGAGGGTGCAAGACGTTCAGAGACAACCTGGCTAGCAGCCTCCTGTAAGTAATAATACCCCATGAGATATTCTGGCGTTGCACCTAGTGAGAAGTTTGCATCATAATAGTAACCATCCTTAAGAAAGCTGATGCGTTCTAATCGCACCTTCTCCTTAGCCAGCCGTGACTTGAGCTTCGCGTGTGTCATCTTGAGTGTGTTGATTCTCAATGAAGGCTTTAAGACTATGTTATCCGGGGAGAAGTCTGGTTTCAGTTTCTGATACCTTTCGATGAAAAATTCTTTCATATGTCAAGAATAACTTCGCTCGCTTAAAAATATGTTGCTAGTTTTAGCTCTTCTTGCGCTTTGTGCTAGAACCCTTATTGGACACATTGATACGCTCACGGAGGATATTTACCTTCTGTTCCTGCTTTCCAAGCTCCTTATAGATCTTGCGCGATTCTTTCTCGATATCTTGAATCTGTCTTTCCAGGGAGTCTATCTTCTTGCCATGGCCCGCATTGATCACTTCACTAATCTTGCTATCCAGATGACGCAACCGTTTCGCAAGCTCTTCGATATCCTCTTTGAAAGCTACCGCTTGAGAACTCGCACTGGCCGATTCTTTAGCACTCACATCTAGCTTACCTTCCATCTCAGACATCTTTTCCCAAAGTCTGTCGAGTTCTCGTCTGTATCCCTCATTGGTAGAGTTTATATCTTTAGCATACCTTAGGACCTCGGAGAAACGTTGTGACATTGTCTCATGTGCTTCTTTGACGTTTGTGCACCACTTCAATAGCTCTTCTTCGCGCTTGCGGTAGGGTTCAAGACTCTTTTTGACTTCATGGATAAAATTCTCATTCTTGGCCTGTGTTTCCCTCATCTTCTCGTCTGATCTTTTCATGGAATCAAGCCTATGTTCCATCTCCTTATTCTGCCTTGCAAGATCGCTATTCAGCTTCTTGTAGTGCTTTAGCATCTCAGAGTACTTCTTGTTCTCTTGCTTGAGCCCATCTATCATCTCTTTGAAGTGCTTCATATCGTCTTTCACTGAAGCCTTGATATCATTGATGGCAGATTTGGTGTATTCATCAAGCTTCTTCACTTTAGAATCCATCCTTTCAAAATATCTCTTGGCCTGTGATGGAGTGATCTCTTTGTTTATACTGCCTGCTTTGGTACTATCTTTCTGCTTGAATTGTCTGGCTGTACCATAACCGAACGCCCCATCTTCGCCGAAGACAAGTTTTCTCTCATAATCAGCAGGGAGCTCTGCTTCAGCAGTCTCGTGCACATGATCATTATACGGCACAAGCTCCATCTCCTCGTCTTCAACAGCAGAATAACTAGTCCTACGCTCACCGGACCTTTCAGAAGACGGGGGTGGTGGAGGATTCCCAATATCGTCAAGGGTTTTGCCATTGGGAATCTCTTGCCCGGAAGATCTCGTGTGTGTGTTCAGAACCTGTGTGGTCTCAGAAGGTCCTTGGTCCAAATCGCGCGTAGATTTGTGTTTGCCATGGTTCTTTCTCCCGAACAGCACTTATTCACCACCCCGATGCGTTGGCTGTGAGGGTAATACTGTTGGGCGCCTTTAAATAATTTTGTAACTATGGCGTGGGCACGAATTCAGGTTTAATATTATATTATATTATATTTTCTACGGGCCTGCCTTCTTCTTGAGAACATCATCCTTGACTATGAAAGTTTTATCTCCAATGTTCACCTTATCGCCCGAGACCAGCTTACGCTTGTTCCTTGTCTCGAGATTGCCGTTAACCATCACAGATCCGCCTCTTATGAGACCTTTTGCCTGCCCTCCTGTATCCCCAAACCCATGCACTTTTAGGAAAGTGTTGAGCTCTACATAATTGCCTCCTTCTGGCTCAGAATATCTTGCGTTCTTACCTACACGTTCATCCACAGACATCACCCAGGAAATGATTGTCTAGGAGGTATAAAAGATTTATTAAACAACAATCTTGGCCATTTTGAAAACTTTCTTAAATAGGACGTCTCTCTGTGGCGATATGTGCGGAATAACAGGAGTTATCTCTGATAAAGATGCGGTAGCCAAATGCATGATCTCTCTAGAGAGCATGAGGAACAGAGGTATGGATGGTTCAGGGATCGCATCTGAGGATTTCATCATAAGGAAAGATTCTCCAGAAGAGCTTGAAAGATGGCTTGGAAACGAGCTTGATGAGAATGCAAAGAAGAGCTCGAAGATTGTCTTAGGCCATAATCTGCATTCTATTGTAGGGAATACTCCCCAACCGATTGAGGGTAAAGAAGGAATACTAGTAGCGAATTGCGAGATATATAACTGGAGAGAGTTAGATGAATCCCACAACCTTGGGACGAGTAATGATGCGGAAGTGCTGATGGAGCTCATCGAGAAGGAAGGTCCTGGAAATCTCAAGAAAGTGTTGGATATGCTTGATGGTGTCTATGCTTTTGCATATTGGCATAAGAAGGGGGAGAAGATATATCTGGCAAGAGACATTCTTGGAGTGAAGCCATTGTGGTTCTCAACTGATGGCGGCATTGCTTTCGCGTCTGAGAAGGGTGCATTAGAGAAGATTGGTATAAGGTCGCCTGTTGAGCTCAACCCTCGGAAGATCATAATTCACGACCTGAAGAGTGGACTATCCAAGAAAGAAGAGAAGGAGTTCTTCAAGAGAGGTTCTACACAGATTTCAGGCAAAGCAGAAGAAGATGTCAAGGCAAAGACAAAAGATCTCTTGGAAAAGGCTATCCTTAAGCGGACAGCAGGGAAGAAGACAGGACTGCTCTTCTCAGGAGGCATAGACTCAGTGTTCATTGCTAAAATGTTGAAGGATATGGGAGTGGATTTCAGCTGTTATATTGCCTGCCTTGAGGAGGAAGGAATGTCAGAGGCCGAAGACTTCTCCTGGGCGAAAAGGGCCGCAGAATCCCTGAATTTGGATCTCAAGGTCAAGAGACTCAGTCTTAAGGACTCTGAAGACTACCTAAAGAAGGTCATACCTCTTATAGGAGATAATAATGTTGTGAAATCTGGCGTTGGAGTGACCATGTATGCTGCATGTGAGAAGGCCAAAGAAGATGGTGTGAAGGTCATGTTCTCCGGACTGGGTTCTGAGGAGATATTCGCAGGGTACGAGAGGCACATACACTCCCAAGACATCAATAAGGAATGCGTCTCGGGGCTCCTTAAGATATATGAACGTGACCTTTACCGCGACGATGTCATCTCCATGCATAACTCGATGGAGCTAAGGCTTCCATTCCTTGACAGGGATCTTGTCAAGCACTCCCTGAATATACCTGGGAACCTGAAGATAGCAAAAGGCCAGAACAAGCTCATCCTGCGAGAGATCGCAGAAGATATCGGCATTCCGAAAGACCTTGCGAAGCGCAAGAAGAAGGCAGCACAGTATGGCTCTAAGTTTGACAGGGCAATCCAGAGGCTTGCACAACGCAATGGCTTCAAGAGGAAGTCCGATTATCTAAGGAGACTCTATGGGCGTCACAACCTTAAGCTTGGCGTCCTATGGAGCGGAGGGAAGGATTCTGCCTTCGCTGCATGGACAATGATACAACAGAACTATGAAGTAGCGTGTCTCATATCCATAGATAGTGCAAATAAGGATTCCTATATGTTCCACACACCTAACATGGACCTCACTGCAATGCACTCAGAGGCGACAGGTATACCTGTGCTGAGGCATAAGACTGACGGCAATAAGGAAGAAGAGCTTGATGACCTAAGGGCTGCCTTGAGAGAGGCCAAAGCAAAGTATGGTATTGATGGCATTGTCACTGGCGCAATATTCTCGGATTACCAGCGAGAAAGAGTAGATGACGCATGCGATGATCTTGAGTTGAAGATATTCTCGCCCTTGTGGCATATGGAGCAGAAAAGCGTTATGACAAGGCTATTGAAGGACGGATTCGAAGTGATGATTGTGAGAGTTGCTGCTCATGGTTTGGATGCAGGATGGCTCGGAAGGAAGATAGACAGTTCTGCCGTTGAGGATCTTGTGCGATTGAACTCTAGATATGGAATCAATATTGCGGGAGAAGGTGGAGAATTCGAGACGTTAGTACTAGACGCACCTTTCTTTAAGCAGAGGATTGTCATAGACAATTCTGAGAGCAGTATGGACACTGAATGTTCTGGAGTCATGGATGTGACTGAAGCGCACTTGGAGAAAAAATCTGAATAAGTTGCGGCAAAGATGTCAAGGGCCATGTCGTCTGCACCATATGATTGGAAGCAATACTGCCAATAAGATAGGGACCAAGAAGATTTCTGCTAGCATGAATCTGCCCTCAAGGACAGAGAGCACCAATGTATCAAGAAGGACCATGCTGAGCCATACATCGACCACGTGCAGATGCCGTACGAGCCGTTTTCTTGTCTTAAGCCTCTTAGTAGCCCATGCTAGTCCTGTGAGATAGGCCCCTCCATAGAATACTGCATTCACAGCCTCAAGGACCGCCAATGGCAGGATGAGACGTTCGCCATGGATATATGTTGCGCTGATCGAGACCAGTGTCAGCAGAAGATAAGCGCTGGCAGCGCAGACCATGCTTGACATTATCAGGAAAATTACATCCTCTCTCCTTGACTTTGCCTTAGTTCCGTAAAATCCTCGCACCGTAGCAGAAAGTATCATTTTTCATCACCTTTGATTTCCCAATCCAAAGGGTTTCCGAGAGAATCATATATCCTTATGTCTGACTTCTTGTATGGATGAGATGCAATTATGTGGATGCTACCATAACCTCCGAAAGATCTCTTGTCTTTCTCGGTAAGCCCATTCTCTTTTCCTGGGTGAGTGTGGAATGTGCCTATAATGCTATCAACAACAGGCATATGTCCTGTTATGACAGAGGCAGGACCTTCATCATCCATATATCCTTGATAGATGAGAGAGTCTGCAATAATCTTGTCTGTTCCAGACTCGATATATCCTCCAATATGTATTGTGATCTCGTTCGGATGGCTGGACCTTGCCAGCTCTCCCATATCTTCGAGAAGCTCTCTAGTCACTGAGATGCGCACCATAAAGTAGTGTTGGCAGTAAGTTTTATAAAAGATTCCTTAACACGCCAAAACATGGAAAGAGAAAGGATGAACGGATGGAAAGTCAATAGGAGTAAGCTTGAGGACACAGTGATGAGCATAAACTCCCCGAGAGAGTACAAGGCAACACCTGCAGCTTTCCCAAAGGTGAAGCGTAGCAATGGTACTGGCTATGAGTTATCCCTCTCCCTTGATGAAGGGAATAGGATCAACAGATATATTGTAGATGGTCTGGCTAGTGGCAACCGTTTCTGCAGATTGGATATGCGGATTGGGAGAGAGAACGATGGCACGTGGTACATATCAGATCTCCAGAGTTATCTTCCAGGTGAGGAGAAAGGACATGAATTCCTGAAAAAGAATAATTCCAGAGCACTTGATGAGACTACAGAAAGCATCTATGGTTTCGTTGAAATCCTCGGTGAGAGATTGGGAGTATCAAAGATATCTACAGCGCCAATACCAGAATCCCAATCATACAAGACATCTCATCTCGAAGGCTCGTGTGGCTATGAGCAGCTTGAGGATTCAAGGCTTGAGAAACGGCTCTACTGAGCCTTTTTTCTTTCATTTTCGTTCAGAAGCTGTCAAGGTCGTCTAGGTCAGTCTCCTCGACAAGAGTCTGCTGGAGACCACCATTGAAGAAAGAGAGGACTTCCTTCTCAAAATCTTCGGGGACCTTTGGCCTTACATCTTCAGGGAAACATCTGGAATACTGAGCCCAGGAATACCTCTCATCAAGGAACACCACTATTCCCTTATCAGTCTCAGAACGGATACAACGCCCTGCATTCTGGAGAGTAAGATTGAAAGCCGGGAATATGTATCCATAATTCCAGCCCTTAGCAAACTTTCTGTCGAAATATTCTATGGTCTCTTTTGTCTCTAGGTCTGGAGTCCGTAGCGGGAGACCAACTATTATCACACATTTGAGGAGATCGCCAGGGAAATCCACGCCTTCTCCGAAGCTTCCTGAGGAAGCTCCTAGAAGTATTATGCCTGTGTCCTTATAGCCTTCAAGCTTTTCTATCATCTCATTCTTCTCCTCTTGGGTCATGCCACTCTCTTCCACGAGCTGGGACTTGTTTGACTCGATGCGGAGGTAGAAATTGACCTTGTCCCTGAGAGAATAGCTGGGAAAGAATATTGCTGAGTTCCCCGGGACATTGTTGGTTATGGTAGCACATATACGCGCAATCTTCTGGAACTGGCGCTCACCTCGCTGGGTGAATTTAGTTGTCACATCAGGAACAAGGAGATTGAGCCTGTTTTTTTCAGGGAATGGGCTGGGAAACACCTTGACGAGAGGATCCTTGATCTCTAGGAGGTCCCTATACATCTCCACAGGTATCAGTGTACCTGACATCAGTATGCTGGAATGTGTGCTATTGACGATATCCCTAGACACCACCGCAGGATCCAAGCACCTGTATGATAACGTCAGATTGTAGCCATTTGTAGCTTCTCTTTTGTTCATTATCCTCGCGAAACCATCCTCATCCCTGACCCATTCCTTCAGGAACATGCCGAACGAGCCCACGAAAGACTGCTTCTGTTCTTCACGTATCTTGTCAGACGCATCTTCTAGGTCTTCTATGAATCTATCTATATTGCCAGCGTGCTCTTCCACTATACTGCTAAACTCTTCTTTAGTGGCCCTCCTTTCGCCGTCTCCTTCAATGCTCCCCCCTAATAATGAGAATGACTCAGATATCCTGCCAAGCTCTTCAGCAAGGTCGCCATAGCCATATTTCTGTGCCTCCTTGCTAGCCCTCTCCAATACATTCTGGGTGGTTCTTGAGGTCATCAGGTCCCGTATCCTGAATGGGAGATTATGGCCTTCATCGATAATGACTATGCATTCGCTCAGTGTTCGGTCCATCTTGCCCAGGATGAGCTGGCGTATACTATCATTGAATATATAATTGTAATCGCAGACGACAACGCGTGCCTTCTCTGCAAGGAGCATGGATATCTCGTAAGGACATAGCTTCTCTCTTGTGCAGAAGGACATCAGAGAATCCAAGTCCATATTTCTGGCGTTCATCATGGCTTCTTGGGCTTTGACTGTAGACTGTCCGCCCTGTTTTCGGGTGTTGACATAATATTCGCAGGTATAATCCTTCCTGCTGACCGTCCTGCAGTATTCCAGGAATTCAGCAGAGCCTAAAGATTGCACGCCTGGGACAAGACACATGGAGCGCTTGCCTATGAAATCTACCACATTGAACTGGACATTTTTCTTCTCCTTGATGAGATCCATGGTCTCTATAGCGATCCTGTGCTGTGTGTGGCGTGAAGTGAGGAAGAAGATGACCTTGTTGGTCTCCAGAGCATATTCTATCGCTGGAGCAAGCGATGCTACTGTTTTGCCCAGGCCAGTAGGAGCATGAGCTATCAGATTCTTCCCATCTTCAAGCGCAGTCTTGACTGAGCCAATAAATTCTTCCTGTACAGGACGCACATCATCAAAGGGAAAGAGGTCCCCAGTTCTTCTCATCTCTGCCACGGAAGGCAGGTATTTTATAAAGTTAATGCTGATGGATGGCCAGTGGGCGAAGACTGTGCGATAGGTTTTTATTAGTCCTCTATCTTTTTGTGTGTATGTTCCCTGATTATGATGGAGGAGGCATTGTAAACCTCATGAGTTCTATCAGGCATGCCTTTGACGGAGACCATGATTATCCTGAGCTTTCGATTCTGGGTTCCGAAGAGCTTTCAAGAAGTAACAAGATAATGTTGATAGTCATTGACGGTATGGGATACAATTTTGTAAAGAGAAATGCTTCAGGAACTGTGCTTGAGAAGATGCTAAGAGGGCCCATGACCTCAGTATTCCCTTCAACAACAGGTGCTGCCATTCCCTCATTCCACACAGGATTGCCGCCTCAGCAGCATGCATGCACTGGATGGTTCATGAACCTTAAAGAGCTTGGTGCTGTGTCCACAACACTTCTTTTCACGCCCAGGGCGATGAAACGATATACTTACCCGAAAAAAGATTTTGACAGGTCTATCGTGATGGACAAACCCACATTTGAGACAGGTATCAATGCAGATTATATAGGGATTAGGCCATCTGATATTGCTCTAGAGACTGATCAAGGATATAATTCTCTCTCTGGTTTCTATAGGCAGCTTTTACGTGCAGCCAGGGGCGATGGCAAGAGATACATCTTCGGCTATTGGCCACAGTTCGATCATCTATGCCATGAGTATGGTGTGGCCAGTGATGAGGTCAAGGAACATTTCATTGAGCTTACTGGTTTTATCACTGACCTTAAACAAAGGTTAGAGGGTACTGGCACAAGAATAATAATCACGGCAGACCATGGCATGATAGACACTACAGAAGAGAGACGTATAGATCTCCGGGAATACAAGGAAATATATGATTGTCTATCCTTACCCCTTTGTGGCGATGTCAGAGCAGTCTATTGTTATGTGAGACTCTCAAAGGCAGAGACTTTTGAAGCGCTTGTTAAGAAGAAGCTCTCGAAGTACTGCGATATATATCGTAGCGAGGATCTGGTAGAACAAGGTGTATTCGGAAAGTTTGCTCCAGATAAGCGTCTTTATGAACGCATAGGTGATTTCGTGATCATACCCAAGTCCAATTATGCCATTGTAGACAATCTCCATGGTAAAGAGAAGCCTTCGATGATCGGGATGCATAGCGGAGT
>CAZTTX010000024.1:0-14054 GCA_964616085.1 uncultured Methanosarcinales archaeon | reverse complement strand
ACCCATCACTGGCAGGAGAGATGCAAGATCATCTGGGAGGAGAAGTACAAGAAGACCAAACAGCTCCTGTTCGGCATAGCACAAGGAGGAAACTACAAGGATCTAAGAAAAGAGTCTGCGCAATACATCAACTCTCTTGGTTTTGACGGCATCGCTATAGGAGGGCTTGCGATAGGAGAAGGCCAGGATGTCATGGGGGAGATGCTTGACGCTTCCATGCCCTGGTTCGAGGAAGACAAGCCCATATACTTCATGGGACTGGGAAGCCCTGACGACATCCTGGACTGCATAGAGCGTGGCATAGACATCTTCGATTCCGCATATCCTACCATAGTAGGGAGAAGGAACACCATCTTCACAAGGGACGGAAAGATAAAGATGACCGCAGGGAAGCATAAGCATGATAAGGAGCCCATAGACCCGTGGTGCGACTCCTACGCTAAGAATTACTCAAAGGCATACATAAGGCATCTCATGAGCATGCAGGAGCCTTTAGGGATGAGGCTCGTCTCCATGCACAACATAAGGTTCCTCCATAAGATGGTAGAAGAGGCCAAAGTCCACATCAAGAAGGGAGATTTCAAGGAGTGGAAAGATGAGTTCGTGAAGAGGTACAGGCAGAGAGGTAAGGATGATGACTGAACATATCTCATGGAAGGATTTCGAGAAGGTCGAGATCAGGGTTGGCACGATACTGGAAGCAGAAGATTTCCCCGAGGCTAGAAAGCCAGCGTACAAGCTCCTCATCGATCTGGGTAAGCTAGGCACCAAGAAGTCTTCTGCACAGATAACAGACTTCTATACCAAGGAGGAGCTCATAGGGAAACAGGTGCTCTGCGTCACCAATTTTCCACCGAAACAGATAGGAAGTTTCATGTCAGAAGTGCTGACAACAGGTCTTATAGGGAAAGAAGGCACAGCACTAGTGGTGCCCGACAAGAAGGTAGAAGACGGACTCAGGCTGATGTGACATGGCGACATACTATGACCAGATAGCTCCGAGCTACGACGAGCTGCATGGGAGCGAGCAATTGGAGAAGATACATAGATGCATGCATATCATAGAGCCGAGAGAAGGCGATAGGCTCCTTGATGTAGGCTGCGGCACGGGCATCTCGACCGAGCCATGGAAATGCGAGAGGCATGGGATTGACCCTTCAGAAGAGCTCATAAGGATAGCAAAAAAGAAGCGGGACTCTGCACGCTATACTGTGGCGTCCGCAGAAGAAATCCCATACCCGGACAAGCATTTCGACATCCTCATATCCATCACAGCGATCCAGAACTTCCAAGACATTTCAAAGGCAATCAGAGAGATGAAGCGTGTCCTGAAGGACGGAGGGCTTTTCATAGTAACGACCCTCAAAGATTCCCCGAAGGTGCAGAGCATAGAAAATGCGGTCAGGGAAGAGCTCACCGTCGAAGAGATCCACGAAGGTAGGATAGATAAGTTCTTCATCGGAAAAAAGCATGAAAAAATAAAAAAGTCACTCTGCTGAGCAGAGTTCATTTGTTACCATAATAGAAATATTTCTCTATCAGGACATCTCCAGAATCATAGCTCCCTACTCTCGGATTAGGATCTGCTTCCTTCGGAGGGGCCTCCTGTTGAGGAGGATGCTGGACAGGTGGCTGGGAAGGCTGCGGCGAGACCTGCTGCGGCGCCGGTACAGGCGCTTGCGCAGACTCTTGCACCGTAGGTTGAGATATAATATCGTGAGCACTCGTCTCTGCCATGAAGTTTTTCTGCTCTTCTTTCATGGGTTCAAAGATTGAAGAGTCCTCTCCTGGCATGCCAAATCCTGAGACAAGCTCCTGCTGTTCCTCTTGCATTCCGCTGGATTCATGATCCTCATTCCTATGCTGGAAAATGCTTGAAGTCTCCTCCTCCATGGAAGGTGAAGATACAGAATCGCGAGCCTTTGATACCTCTGCAAGCTCCCCACGTAAAGAAGATATTGTCTCCTTCAGCGAGCTTATCTCCGACTGGTTGGACGCGATGATCTTCTTGAGTTCATTGAGCTGATTCTCCATGCTTTGGCGGAGCTTTGAGAAAGCTTCCTCATCGATTGCATTGACAGATGATTTCGAAGCCTTAGAGTAGTCCACAAGCTTGTCTTTTATACCGTCCACGAAAGTGGGTGAAAGGCTGACTTCCTTGTCACGCCCTCCAGAAGGGCGTTGAGGCGAGCTGCCTCCCGACTCGAGATCATTGATAAGGTTGATAGTGTTGAAAACTGAATTCCTGACATCGTCAGGTTTCTTCTCTCGTGAACTGTAATCCATCATTAATACCTCCATCTGATAAAATCACATAAGAATATGATATAAGCATCAGCCCCTCATATTTCTGAAATCGAACATCGTAGTGATGTCCACGTTGGCCTCTGCAGGCTTCTCTTGTTGTGCTCCTTGGCTCTGGGCCGCACTGACCATACCGCTCTGTTGCGCTTGTTGTTGCTGATACTGTTCCTGCACGGGCTCCCTGGACTGCTCTTGAGCAGGCTCCGAATGCCTCATTGCAGGCGTGAAGAAATCCTCATCAGTGTCGAACTCTACTGGAAAACGTGACCTTATACTAACATCATCTACGCGCTCATACATGTTTGACCCTCTGCTACCTTCATTCTCATGGTCCTCTCCTTTAAATATATTTTTGTCTGCGGTGGCTTGGGTCTGCTTCTCACCCGTGAAGAAATCTTCCTTTCCCGAGGACATATAGCCAGAGATGAGTGATGTCTGCTCCTCTTCCCTGAGCTCAGAAAAGAAACTGGAATCTTCCAGTGAGCTATCTTCTTGTGCGTCATACGCTCCAGGGTTGTTCCCCGAAAATTGTGCTTCCTGTGTCATACGATCATCACCTCTCTGATATGTCTCAGTATCCCTCTGCTCATCCGTTCCTTGCGAAAAAGGGATATTTTCCCCTTCGGCCTGCGCCGGCATGGTGTCGTCAGAGTAATCTATGAAAACTCTCTCCTCTGCATCAGCGCTCCTATCGGAAGATACGGTTTCAGGAGATTGCGTGGGCTCAGGCTCAGCAGCCACATTAGCATCCATAGAAACCTCTTTATTCTCCTGCTGTGATGGCGAGGGTGGTCGGTAATGGCTGGGTATCTGTGAGAACACACGCTCCTCAGCCATGCTCTGTGAAAGCCTCCGTGCGAAATCAGCACCGCGATAGGAATCAGCATCAAACTCCTCTTTCTTGGCGCTAGATGATTGAGCTGACTGTGAAAGGTCAGCGCCTCCATTGAGCAAGGATGTTCCTGCATATCTAGAATCCTCCTTCTTCATAAGATCATTCACGACCATAGAATCGGGAAAACCTAGCATGTTCGCAGCTGTCTGTATCGCATAATCCATGGACTTTGTGAACCCGTTCTTGAATAGGTTCTGCGCAAGGCGCTTTATCTGTTCTTCCTTGTTCATTCATCATCACCCGAGCTCTTCTTCTTTCTTTTCATTTCATGCCCCTCGTGCCCTCTGCTCTTCTGTACAGAGCCCAGATATGCGTACAAGAGGTATATGATCATAAGATACAGGCCGATACCCACGCCGAATGCGTTCAAGAGCAGCGATACCGCCAGTATGGTAGAGGCATACAAAGAGACCGCTGCCACATCCCTATACTTCACTCTTTTTTTCTTCTTCCTAGTAAGCCGAAGCAGTCCCCAGACCAATCCAGAGGTCAGCAGTACGATAGAACCTAAGAGGAGCAATGAGACTGCCAGGTATGTGAACAGGAATGAAGGCAATAGTATGACTGCCAGGACAAGTATCATGTTCCCTAAGAATTCGCTGTTCTCCACAATGTCTCCCACTCTTGAAAGTTCTCTCCGCCTTTCCCCGTAGTCGTAATAGAGGAAATCAGAATCTACATAATATCGTGATGAATTAGGTGTCATGTTGCCTTGCGTATCGAAGACAAGGAAATCGGCCGACCAGATTATAGCGGGCTCCACAGTCTCAATGTCCGGATTGAGTTGGAACCTTTCGAAGCTCACTAACGATTCCTTCACAGAATTTGAGAACGAGATCACAGAAGGGATATACACGATTCCGGAAATCAGGACAGAGAGTGCTAAGACTAGCAGAAAATGCGCCACAGGAAGTCTTATAGCGCGCTCCTTCAGCTCGCCATAGCTGAGTATATTCAATGAGCGTCCGATATCTCTGAACATATCTTTTGGAAGGGCCATGTATGTCAGTATACTAATTAGCATACCAATATATAAAGGTTTTTATCTCAGAACGGCCAAATTATTATCACTGAAGAATAGAGAAAAGTTTAAATATTAATATAGCGCCCTTCCCAACAATAAAGTGCATCAATGCAGAGTCCCAGCAACACAGTATGGGAGTCAAAGATGATAATGATGATTAGCCGGAGGATTCCGGAAACCTACGGGGGGTAAGAATGAAGACAAGGATATATATGCTTCTTGTGGTGTTGGCAGTATTGCTAGCCAGCGCAGAAGCTGTCGCTGCTGAAGGTTCTATGCTTGTCATAGACCGAGCAGATGCTAGGATAGAAGGCGGGCGATGGCGTAATATTATGAACGGATGGTTCGATGAGGACCTATATCCATCAGATAAGGTAGAGATAGAGCTTAGGATCGAGAACCTTTACGAGCGCGATGATGGGCTTCGGATACGGGACATAGAGGCTGAGCTATACATTGACAGGCTTGGATCGGGCAGCCGAGGAGCAATAGAAGACACTGCACGTGTCACCTCGATAAGCCAAGGACGAAGAAGCACTGTGACACTCAGGTTCGAAGTGCCTTTTGATGCTTATGAAGGGTTCCATGAGGCAGAGATCATAGTGACTGGAAGAGACACTAATGGCACGACTCATAGAGATGAGCTCTTCTTCGACATCGATGTGTTCAGGAACTACAATGAGCTCTATCTCCGGACAATGAGACTCTCAAGGACACGCGTGAGCTGTACGAACACAAGGACCAGTCTCGAAGTCGACATGTACAATACAGGCATGAACGACCAGGATGACCTAAGAGTCCGTGTGCTCAACGATGAGCTTGGTATTGACAGGGATGAGAGCAACATAGTCCTGGAATCTATCGAGTATGATACCAGGCGATCCAGGTATCAGAGGACATTCACCCTCAACATTCCTGAGGACGCAGATCCTGGTATCTATTATCTGGATTTCATCGTCTATATGGACGGCTCAGAATTCAAGACAGAACAGTTAGAACTTGAAGTGCTTGAATGCCCCAGGGTTGAACCTGAAGAGCCCGAAGAGGATGAAGGCATAATAATAATCGACCCAGAGCCTACGCCTCCGCCAGTGGACAGGCCACCAAGAGAAGAGCCAGCAGAAGAGAACGATACACTATATCTTGTGCTTCTCGTGACCTTGAACGTGCTCATGGTGATTGGTATCATTGCTCTCATCGTAGTCTCGACAGGCGCAAAGAGAAGGGGCAGGTCAAGATTCTATTGAGATAGTATTTCCTATCTCTTTTTTTCTTTATTTTTCTTTATCATTACATTTCAAAAGCTAGAAGACATACTATTTCTCTCAGATGATCCCTTTCAGAATAGGCCAAGAGGGTCAGGCACAATCCCTTGGGACATCATATATGCCACTGCGAAACCTAAAGCGAGTGCTATCAGTGCAGGAAAGAACCAATCGCCTATGTGATCAAGGAAAGCCTTCTTAGATGTTATGTGTATCATACCTCTGTGCATAACATTCTGGTTTTTATATTTTTCCTTAGCCGGGGAGAGGGAAAAAGATAGCATAAAAGTTCAATCATCATCTACGGTGAAGAGGACATTGTCCTTCCCCACGTCAAATAAGGATATCCTGGCGCCAGCATCAAGCCAGCCATGCGCGTAGTTCAATGCAGCAAAGGCGTTCACAAAATCTTCCTTCTCATAGAAATGCTTGGCGTCATCATAATACCTCTGCGCCATGTCCTTGAAGTCTTCTGCTTTGTGCCTATCAATATCAGAAAGGTCTTCAGGTATCTTGGCCTTGGCTAGCGCTCTTCCTGTGACATCAAAATATCTCTCGAGCTTCTCTTTGGTCAGCTTGTCATCCATGAGATATAGGACTCACTATCCATTAAAAAATGTATGCATGCAACAAAGGATGAAGAAGTGTCAGCACAGGAAGTTGCAGACAAAGCCTGGAAGATTACCTGTCAAGGAAAGCACTACAAGAAGCACTAATGCCACAGCAAACCCTATAAGGAATCCTATAGTGAAGAGCTTAATCTCTAACTGCACAAGCTGTGCCTTCTTAGATCTCAAAAGACCAATCATGGTATAACTCTTGTCAGGGTCCTATTTAAAGATTATGGATGCTCAGCGTCTCTTTTCCTTCCGCCCACCCATAAAGACATTCAATTGTGCAAAAAGATCATTGTTCAAGAGTCTGTTCGGTGATGAGAAAAACCTCACAAGAAGACTACGGTGGCCTTGAGCTTTGAGCTGGCTGTCGAGCCGGGATCTCAAAGATTCCATGCTAACTGCTGCCAATTCCTTCCTTGATATGAAGAATGCCTTGACACGTGAAGCAAGCTTGAATGACTGGGAAAGGTCCACCAAAAACACACCGTAGAAGATACCTACAAGGAAAGAGAGTTCAAGATTCGCATAGAAGGCCATCACTATGCGTGTGATGAAAGGATAGATGGATAAATAGAAAACTAAGGAGAGAATGGTCCAATAGAAGGTATAGAGAGGACAGATAATCCCAAGGAAGTTCATACTATTCTTGGAATAATCCCATAGCTTGAGCCGGAAATGGTTCACGAAGACAAGACCTGTCATGAGCTCCAGTAGTGTTGTAGAGACAGCAAATAGTAAGAGCTTCAAGAGCAATGATGCCTCAAGGCCAGATATATAGTTCAAGATGACTGTGCCGATACCATATATAGGAAGATAAGGGCCCGAGAGAAAACCTGGATTTAGCTTGGCTCCACGATAGAAGAATTCTATGACCCAGCCCAGAAGACTTCCGAAAGCGAAGATAAGGAGGACGCGTATGAATTCTATAGTTATACTCTCCATAGTGCCTTGTCACCTTCAAGGCAGAGCCTATGCAGAAGATATATTTAAATCCTTCCAGAACAACGGAAAGCATCAGTCACGAGCCTTTGCCTTAGTGACTTCGCGCACAATCTCGATAGGTATCTTGTCCTTCTCGAGCTCTTTTTTGGCAATCTCTATAGGATTGTATGAGAGCTTCTCAAGCTCTTCTTTAGTGAGCTTTATCATGAACGGAGCACCCATAGATATCTGTAGTGCCCTGCTTCCTATCAATCGTGCCTTCTCGTACTTGGTGAGCCGTTTGAGGGCATCTTCCTTGGTCAGAGTCTTCTTGGTAGCCATTCTTGACACTTGTTGGTAGCATGTTGTTTATAAAATTATCCCATAAAAGAAAAGAAAAAAGAAAAAGGGCTCAGAGTGCTTTCCTGAGCTCCTTGGACTTCTTGATAGCAAGCTTCACCATAGATCGTATGTCCTCGACAGAAAGCGTGTGTTCACCACCTTTCTGTAGAGCGCATAGCTTGTCATCCTCAAGCACGGAGACGCTCAATCTTGAATCATAGAGCTTCTCCTCAGCCTCGGACGGATCAACAATCAAGTGCTCGCCTCGCTTAAAGACTGTGACTGTTATAGGTACTGCGCTCAATGGCACTTTCTCTTCAGTCTTAGTCTTGTAGTCGATCTGCAGCGAATCGTTGACGGTGTCCAGCTTAGGGAATTTAGCATCCTGCAGCGCTGCCAGTGCTGCCAGAGCAGATATATCCTGAAGGTTACCATCGTTATTGATTGTGCAGATGTCCACTATCACTGTCCATGCACTCTTGCCTGGCTCAATACAGAGCTTCTCGACATCTATCGCACCACCTTCTCTGATTCCCCTATCTACGACCCTTGCCAACTCGATCGCGTCTATGCCTGGAGCGCCCGTCTCGAAGTCAGGGCTGGCCATAGGCAAAAATTCTGCGCCTACCATCAGGCTACCTTCATTAGGCGTATCAGGGTATGGGGTGCCTACTTCCATCTTCACTCCTGCAAGGACCTCAGTCTCTCCCATCTTGACACGTGCAGAACCTTCAGCAGTAGCTATTACTCCTCTTTCCAGAGTAATCCCTCTAAGCTCATCGGTCTTCCTGCCATCATATCTTATATTCTCCTTGAGAGCCCTTTCCAGATGCTGCTTTTCTGCTTCACTCATCATCATCACCATCCGTTTCTACTGCTTCCGTTTCCTCTGTATCGCTCTCTTCCTTTGAATCCTCAACAGGCACATCTTCTGCGTCAGCCACCATCTTCTGCTTGGCTTTTGCATCAATAGGGGAGCTGGACTCGATATCCTTCTCGATGTCCTCATACTTCTTGCGCAAGGCTTCCCTCTGCACCTCATTGATCTTCATGCAGGCATCTTTCACAGTGCCCAATGCTTCCGCTAGCTGCTCTTCAGTTATCTTACCATCCATCTGCAGCAAGGACATCTCACCTGTTGATGGGAGCATAGCAGCAGGGATATCAGCGACTTCGCCGTCCCAAGCCTCTTCATTGTAGTCAAGGTCCACAATCACTGTGTCATTGACCTTACCGACCGAGATTGCAGAGACAAGCTCTTTCATCGCAAAGCCTGCATCAGCAAGCGCTATCGAAGCAGCACATATGCCAGCGCATCTCGTCCCAGCATCTGCCTGAGGGACCTCTATGAAGACGTCTACAACAGAATTAGGGAAGTCCTCAAAGGAGAGCACAGGCTTCAGAGAGTTCTCTGTAACCATGGATATCTCCTTAGCCCGCCTGTTCTGGCCTGGCCTGACTCTGTTCCCTGTACCTGAGAACGGCATCATGTTGTAGTGGCATCGCAATAGTCCCTTCTCAGGATTCTGCATGAATTTCGGATGCAAATTCCTTGGGCCATAGACTGCAGCGTATGCTATCGTCTTGCCTATCTTGAAATAGGCGGATCCGTCTGCCTTAGAGATCACTCCCGCTTTGGCTTCCATCGGACGGAGCTCATCATTTTTCCTTCCTTCTCTCTTGAATTTCTCTGCCATGATATTTCACCCTGAATCCTATGATTACTCCTCCTTTGGAGGGTATCTCTTCGGTGGACGTCTATTGTTGCTGTTGCCTGAGAATTTCCTTGGACCGTCACGTCTTGGCGGTCTCCTATCGCCTCGTTGAGGACCTGACGAGAAACCTCTATCATCCCTCTCTTCTGCGAAAGTCTCCTCAGACCTATCAATCTCCACCTCGTGTAGTTCCACACCCTCAGTATGTTTCTTCAGGTATGCCTCAACACGCTCAGTAAGTCCTGAGACATGAGACTCCTTTTCTATCATCCTGATGGTATTGACCGCTATGACTTCGCCTTCAGGCGACCCATTAAGCCACACGAGACCATTCTGTCCTACGACAATCTTGCATTTGGTAGCTTCTTTTATCATGCTTACCATCGAACCCGACTTCCCTACAATCCGTGGGACCTTAGATGGTGCTACCTTTATGACCTGGCCGCCAACAAGTCTCTTCAGCCCTGGACCTTTAGTAGACAGGTCGACAAGCATCTGAGATGTGACATTGATTATCTTTGTGGCCACATAATCCCCAATCTTGAAGTACCTTGTCAGGTCTGCACCTCTGGCTATGAACTGCGATGTGGCATCCTTGACGTTCAACACGGCTGTGTAGGGCGTGTTGGTCTTCATCATCCAACCTGTCATGGCTATGTCGCTTACCTTGCCTATGATCACATCTCCAGCCCGTGGTATGTATGAGCCGGAGAGAGGGATTAGCTTTATCACCTTCCCTTCTACAGAGACAAGTCCCAGCTTGGAAGCCACGATATCCTCATCTCTCCTGTAAGTCCCTGTGCTAGGAAGAAAATCCATGCCTGTAGCGATGACATCGCCAGGGACTACAACATTCCTTGCTTCTATCTTCAACTCTCCCATTTTTTCACCTTCTGCAAACTTTTGTTGAAACAATACTTTGCTTTATCATGCATGATGACATGAAGTGTCTCATGAAGCGGTAACGGGTTCACTCTCTATCCCGAACCTCAATCTCAACACTACCATGTGTCATCTCATTTATCTTGTCCACAAAATCAACTCTCAACCCCGCAGGTATCTCGAAGACCATTGTGAGCGAGCCGTCTGAGTTCCATGACTCCTTCACCACTTTGTAGCGTTTTAGGTCTCCATATATCTTTGGGGCATACTCCTTGAATATCTTTACCTCAATCTCCTTTGTGTCAAATTTGATAGGAACGATGGGCTTGAGTGCGTGTACAGCCTCCTCAAGCTGGTCCTCGACCTTCTTGTACTGGTCAAGGTTGAAATGAGTCTCGCGGAGCAGTCTCTCTATCCTCTCTGCAGGATGCGGATATCCTGTCTTAGGATCGACAGCATACTTATGTATCATATTAGAGAGCTGTTTCCACTTCATCTCCATCATCTTCTTCCTGTGCTCCGCAGTGAGCTGTACCTCGCCATCCAGAAGGATCCGCTTGGCAACCTCTACCGGGTCAGCAGTGCCGAAAGTCTCTTGGAGGAGATGCTCGGAAGCCAACTGTCCCTTATGGGCATCGTGGAAGACCTCCTCAGACCTGAGGACATCAACTATATCAGGCTCACCAACCTCAGCCATATGCTTCTCCTGTCTGGACTTCAGAGCGCTCTTGTACTCGACAGCAGCGTCAGGCTCTACGACCACCTCAAAGACATGGCCATACATGCGTAGTCTTGCCAGATTGAATGAAACTCTCTCCTTGTCGAATGTTTTTGCCTTGTCTTGAGGGCCTGCCATACCTATCACCACCTTTTTTGCATATCAATGTCTACTTCTTGATCGCGTCAAAGAGCTCCGATATCCTGGATTTGGACATCCTTGTGAACTTCTTATCGCTTGACATGAGGTACATGCAATCTATCCTGTCCACTGTGAAGTTACCTTCTTGAGTGCTGGACATGGCCTTGAGTGCAAGCTTCACACCATCCTCTACGCTCAGAGTTTCCTTGTACTCCTTGTGGAGGACCTCCTCAATCTCAGGTTCAGATTCCCCTATGACGGAAGCCTTATACTGGAAGAATATGCCTGTAGGGTCGGTCTCGAAAAGTTTAGGTCCATTGTTGTCAATACCAGCAATGAGCAACGAAACACCGAATGGCCTTAGCCCGCCAGACTGTGTGCACATCTGCTTCAGGTCTGCTATGTCCTTCACAATATCCTTGACATCTATAGCACTGTCGTATGTTACCTTGTGCTGTTGTGCCTTCAGCTGTGCCCTGTCCACAAGCACTCTCGCATCTGAGAGTATGCCTGCAGCCGTCGTAGCGATATGATCATCCACAAGGAATATCTTCTCTACTGCGTCTGGAACAACAAGAGGATCGACGATGCGCTTATCCGTGATCAGGACCACGCCATCCTTGCACACCATACCTATGGCTGTGCTTCCTTGCCTTACTGTCTTCTTGGCATATTCTACCTGAAGCAGTCTCCCGTCGGGAGAGAACATTGTAATCGCTCTATCATAACCCATTATCTGATGTGGCATTGGTTGCATAAATCATCACCTTCTATCATGTCTGGCCGAAAGGCCTTGTTATTTAATCTTTCGGAAAAAGTTGAGCATATGCCTAAGAGGCGGCCAACACCTCCTCAGCTTTCCCGATCATCCCAGAGGCTATGACCGATCTTACTATAGCACTTTTTCCTTTTATACCTGAAATGAATACGAATGAAGCCCTGAGCTCGTCAAGCGATGTATGGGAAACACGGACAATCCCACGCCCAGTATCTTTATTGAACTTACCCTTTGGGAATATCAGACCTGCGTCCGCAAGGCCTTTCTCACCGAAGAGCTCTGCAAAATTATCCCTAATGGATCCGGATACATCATGAGCACCGAAATCCTGGTCGGAAAGAACTTCATACACTAGGTACCTTTTCTTCTCCCTCAGTGAGGGAAGCAATGGTTTCTGTCTCATAGGCTTGCCCACCCGTCCGCCTGAAGAGACGACCGGAACGCGTCAAGAGAAGAGCGCTCCAGAGCTCCAGGGACATGATAATCCTCGTCATCTCGCTCTGCACCAAGAACAAGGAGATATTTATAAATCTTTGCGTGACCTCGGCAATAGGCTTCACACCACAAGCTCATTCGAGGTATGATAGGATATCGTCGGAGATGATAGAACAGCAACCTTTAAATAGTAACCATAAACTCTGGAGCTTGTGATTGATATGGGTTCAAGATATTTCACAGTCAGGCTAAAGAAGAGACCAGGTAAGGTAAGAAGCTCGAAGACCGGTGCTAGGACTTTCGATAGTGAAGAGAAGGCAAAGGTATGGGCAGAGAGCAATGGCATCAAGGATTACCGGCTTGAGAATCTCAAGAGCCCTGAATCTTCTAAGAAAAAGATACGCATTGTAGAGGAATGAACCTATCAGGCATTCTCTAGAAATCCCAGATTAGTTGATATTGGCAGAATCAGTTCTTGACGATTCTAACATTGCCTTTTTCTACGGTTATAGTGCACTCATCCTCTTCCGTAAGCTTAGCAATCTTGTTCACGATGGAAGGTAATACAATCTTTTCTCCACGCATCCCAAGATTTGTGATTATATCCTGCGGCTTACCCTCCTCAGCATTTTCCATGGTTATCCCCAGGTCTCCGAAGAGCTTCTCTGCGCTATCTCCAGAATTATTCTGCTTGAACTCCACTGTCTTATCATATAGGAACTGTGCAATGTGCTCTTCTACCTTAATCCCTGTGGCTTCTCTTATTCCTTGGAGACCTGGAGAGAGATTCGCCTCGATGACTACAGGGCCTTTCGGACCCTCGAGGATGTCAACTGCACCAATATCCATCTTGAGAACCTTAGCAGTCTTTATAGCAAGCTTTTTCACGGGCTCAGAGATCTTCACGGCCTCACCTTTGCCTCCCGAGTGGATATTCGCCCGCTCCTCATCAGGTTTGGCCCGACGCATCATGGATCCTACAACCTTATCTCCGCATACAATAACTCTTATGTCGATACCGCCAGTATCTATATACTCCTGTATTATCACTGGTTGGTTGAGAGAAGAGAGCGTATCAAGGATTGACGATGCCGCAGCCTTCGAATCGGCAAACAAAACTCCTTTACCCTGAGTGCCTTGAAGGAGCTTAAGGATTATAGGATATCTTACCTTATCAAGCAGCGCTCGTGAAGCTTCCACGCTGGACGCTAGGTGTGTCTTTGGCATCGCGATACCGCCATCTTGCAGTACAAGGTGTGTGAGGAACTTGTCATGGACTATCGTGAAAGCCTCAGCACCGATTGGCACATAACTCCGTTTGCTCATCTCTTGTGTGACTGCCCTAAGTAGAGGTGCATACTTGAATGAGCCTTTCGCATAAACGCAATCGTAAGCAGGAAGGGTTTTCCCCTTATAGAGCACCATGTCTGTGTTACCAATGCTAATCTCCATCTCTTTCAGGTTTATGCTGTCCACTACATCGAAATGCTTCTTCATGGCCTCGACAGTCCATAATGAAGATTTACTGCCAAGACTTATCACCGCTGCTCTCATAGTACCCCTCTATATTCTCCCCACATTCTGGAAGGAATCCGCTGATACGGAAAAGCATCAGAGGATCATTCATCTCCAGTATCACCAACTGAAGGATCAATCAGGAAACCGCCCTCACGTAGTATATTTCTGCCAATCAGCACGCTGTACTTCATGTGATCCCGATTGGCTATAGTGAACAATGAATCTAAAGTTTTGCCTCGCATGCTTATCCTTGCCTTAATCAATGGTCTCAATCCCACGCCCGATGCAGACCTGACATTCTTCGTCTCAATTATTGGGCCCAGGTTCAGCTCTGCTGCGAGCTTGACATCAATGGAGCTTGTATGCGCCCCAGTATCTATCCGTGCACTTACTGCTTTCTGGTTACTAGGTCCGACAATGACAACCTCTTCCATCAATCCAATAACAGGTCTGTTCTCTTCCATGCGGGGCCTGAAATGACCATTCCTTTTTATATCTT
>CAZTTX010000023.1:0-15137 GCA_964616085.1 uncultured Methanosarcinales archaeon | reverse complement strand
ATTGTGCTGCGGGTAAGCCAGTAGGTCAGTATACAAAAAAACTCCATTTGGGACAGACCCGAGCATAAGAAATAGACGAGAGTCAATCAGAGACATCAACACCATCTTCTGATAATTCTTTTGTATTTTCTGGAGACTCTTCTTTTGAATCAACAATCTCAGCACCTTCTTGAGTTATCCTGAAGAAAATCTCCTTGTCTTGTGGCAATGACCTATGTCTCACAAGTCTAGCACGCCTCACATTCCGGTATGGCTTGATCTCAATCAGGCATTTGCTACCATACCTGAGGATATCGCCCCCTACCATGTTTATCTTCTCCTTTTCTTCGAATGATGAATAGACCTGATTGGTCATCAGTATAGGTATGCCTTTCTTCCGCGATATCTCAGAGAGGAATGACAGCTGTCGTCCGAGCTCCCTATTGATCCCATATATCTCCTCTGAACTCTTGCCGAACTCGAGGCGATAGAGCATGGCTATCGAGTCCACCACCACAAGACCAATGGTGTCAGTCATAAGGCTCTTCAACTTGTCGAATACACCTTTCTGTTCCTGGAAAGTAACAGGCCTATAGAAGAGCATCCTGTCAAGCATCTCCTTATGATCCAGCCCTTTGGCAACAGAGACCTGCTTCAGACGCTCAGTAGAGAAGCTCCCATCCGTATCGATGTAGAGGACCTTCTTCCCCTTTGAAGCCACATCAACAGCCAGCATGATGCAGAAGTTAGTCTTGCCTGAGCCTGCAGGACCATATATGGTTGTTATCACATCATTCTCTATGCCATTACAAAGCTCATCCAAGACTTCGTTACCTGAAGATGTGTAATGTCCCATAGTGCCGTGTTAGAGGAGTCCTATTTAAAACTACCCATGCCTACTAAAACTGGCGTCAAAGATGATATTAGGTAATGTCCTAACCAAATCACCCCATTTAAAAATGAAAAAATATGATATATGATAATGGCTCAAGACGAGCCAAAGAGACCGTAGGATAAAAAGTACAGAGGTGCAAAGGATATGGCAAAGAACACAACCCTTGTGATGATTATAGGCATGATTGTAGTGCTAGCGACAGGAGCATCATTGGTCCTGGCAGAGATGGTAATGAACGAGGCCAACAGAGAAGTTAATGATGATACAGGCGAAGATACAGGCGAAGACAGTGATTTCGTAGCATGTACTAGAGAGTATATGCCAGTCTGTGGAGTGGATGGAGTGACCTACAGCAACAGGTGCGTAGCAGAAGAGCAAAATGATGTAGAAGTTGCTTATGAAGGTGAATGTAATGATGATGCCGAAGATGATGTGCCTGAGGTGTGCTATGATGTATACCAGCCAGTGTGCGGTGTTGATGGGAAGACATACAGCAACGACTGCTATGCCGAGAGAGAAGGTGTAGAGATTGACTATGAAGGCGAATGCAAGAATGAAGATACTTCCGATAGCCAAAAAAACAATGACAGTGATGGCGAGGATAGCGAAGCAGTCTTCTGTACACCTGAACAGAAGAAAGCTGAAGTGTGCACCATGGAATATATGCCTGTCTGTGGCGATGACGGCAAGACATATGGTAATGCATGCACAGCATGTGGCGGAGGTAATATAGAATACTATATCCCTGGGGAATGCTAAGCATTCCTCATTTTTTATTCTTCTTTTTTTCTAGGGTTTGTCCCAAAAGGTAGAAAAATGTATACTGGCCGTAGCAGTCGGCTGGTGCGGGATTATCTAATCCCGTTTGACTGCTGACTGGCTGGGGTCGCCCCTACGGGTAAGCCAGTAGGTCAGTATACAAAAAAGCTCCATTCGGGACAGACCCTTGTTCTAGAAAAGTATTTAAATTAAGAGAAGGACAATCTTAGATATGGGAAACCTGACTAAGATCAGCATCTTACTTATCCTCTCGTCGGCATTGCTAGTATCGGCATGTGATTTCTTAGAAAATGGAGAGAATGGATCAGATAATGGCCTTACCAGAGCTGAAGCAGCTGAGATAGCAGAAAATGCCATCAGAAGGAGCTACCAGTATGTCCAATACGAAGGAGAGGACCTTAGACAGACAAGCATAGGAAGAGGAATAGAAGGACAATACATATTCTCTTTCGAATTCTATATAGATACCTACCTTTTGCCAGAGAGAATCAAAGGGTACTCGGTAGAAGTAGAAGTCATGCCCGACAAAGCAGAAATTATCACAGTCGAAGAGATTACTGGATGATTAGCTCACACTTATTATCCTATATAGCTGGAGAATGATTTCTTGTTCTCATGACCACTCTTCTGTATCTCTTCAAGCTCTCCGACAGCCTTCAACTCTTTCTCGAGATGCTCGATCTCATTATCTAGTTCTTTAAGGCTTACCCTGAAGCCGATGACCTGAGACATATAGGCCAGCATCACCTTCGAGGTCTTGATGCCCACGAACATGGGATGGGCTAAGGTCTCTCCCAATACAGTAACACCCTCTTGTCCTTTCAGACGGGAGAGGGCCACAAGCACCCCTGATACGCCCACGATAGGTCCTACAGTGCCATAGAGGTCCCTCTGGATATCTTTTGTTGAGTATTTGTCAATAACCTCTTTAGAAGTGCCTGTGATATAGAGCCTAGGATCCTCATTGAGCTCCTTCAGACCTATACCGCCAAGAGTCATTATCTCTTTACAGCCGTACTCAGACACCACGCTTAAGACCTTACGACAGAAGGCATAACAGGATGGCTCATCCACAGGTTGAGTGTCTCCCACGAGAAAGAGCATATCACGTCCATTACGCGATTTTTTGTAATATAGCTCAATCTTAGGCAACTCAACAAGATTATCCTCATTGACAAAGACTGAATGTGGGAGATAATAAGAGAAGATATTATAGAGTTTCTTGGCCTTCAGCTTCTCAACAAGGAAATCCACGGCAATCTTTCCCGCATTACCTATGCCTGGAAGTCCTTCTATCAATATAGGATCCTCAAGTGTCGGACGCCGTTCTGGGACCAACGAAAATACCCACTCCATACATCTGCCTTATAGGATTATCCTTTTTAAATTTTCGCATTGATTGTCAGCAGACGATGACGAAAATGCCACGAAAATAAGATATTCAATAGAGTTTTATATTAAGAAGCATCACCGCTCGACATGCCCAAGAGAAGAAAGAAGAGTATTCTTGATATCTTCATGCCTAGACGGAGAGAGATAAGACGGATAAGGCATCTGGAGAAAGAGCTTGTCAGGAGAGACAATATGATAAGAGAGATGAGAGAGAAGAATGACCTCCTGCTGAAGACCAGCATGAGACAATCCAAAGAGATTGTCAGTCTCCAAGAGAGGCTGAGGCAATTGAACGCGCGCCGATGAATCAGCTCATCTCAAAAAGAGGGAAACGCTCCAAAAGGTCTACAGCTTTCTTCAGACGTTGCCGGTTCTTTGAATGTAAGCTTGCCACAACATCACTGCTTGAGACAACAGAATGTACTTTCTTATGCATCTCGACACCAGCAACCAGATCATCAGGAGCACCACATATCTTCGATATACGTATTATATTAGGAACATTGAGAGACATGATGCTACTATCCTTCTTCATCCTGATATTGTGTGTGAATGCTCCTTTGAAATTGAAACGTTTCCTGTTTATGCTGGCTTCGTGATATTTCAGTATCCTGAACATATGGTCAAGGGCATGCCCTGAATCGACGACCTCTTTTGCAGTCTTGTAGCCTCTGCTACCTTTCACCATATTAATGATATCTCCTGAGATCTCGATGACCTTCGCTCTTACATCATAGAAGAGCGAGTCTTCAGATAGTACACCCATCAGGGTCTTGGCCTCCACAGAAGGACCAGAATTGCCTGTGAACACCTCATTCAGCTCGAATATCCCAGTATCTAGCTTGACCCTGAGCTTCCTTGAAACGCGGTCAAGAACTCTCACTAGCGATTTGGCAGAATGAAGGTCAGGAAGAGGAGTTGTCTCACCGTGCAGTACACAGACGAACACATGAGATGACTTGAGGGCTCTTACCTGAGACATCAATGATGCCACAAGGATATCACGCGGATAGAGCGACAATGGTGCCTCACAGTTCTTGATCCGACGAAGTGCAGGAGATATCATGTTATCCTCTTGGTTGAAGAAGGCACATCCTATGCGTGAGATGGATGTGTTCACACTGTTGTTGTATCCTAATTCTGCAGAGAAAGCCCTAAAGACCTCTGAGGAAGAAGATGGACTGGACCCTGGACTCTCAAGCGCCGTTATTGTAGGTACACCTGCAGCAGAGACAACTGCGTTCACAGCATGCTTGAGCACACCAGTCGGATCTCCAAGTACCCTAACATCCACTACAGGATGATCATTCAACACTATGGGCTCAGAATCTCCCACAAGAGTGTTTACCATGTTCAATATCTCAGACATGCGCAGCCCATGCACCTGGCATGCTGTTATGAAGACCGAAAGCTCTTCCTGCGATATCTGTCCTTTACCTGCATCAGAGATTACAGAGTGCATCTCCACATCATCAAGCTCAGCACCATTCAATTTTTTCCTGATGTAATCAAGAGAGTAAGGTTCCTCTGCCAGATCGACATCTACGACCTCACCACGTTGAGCAGAAAATTCATCCATGAGCTCTTCCATCAGCCCAATTTCTCCCTTCTTCAGGAAATGGCGGGTATTGCTTATATCCACCACCGCAGTTACTGTGCGTTTGCCCTTACTGAGCGATACACGGTCAGACTCCCTTATCTGAAGCTGCCGAGCCTCTTCAGAGTTCAGCATACAGACAAGATGGCCTTGGGCAGATATCTTCAACGGTCTTACTTTAAGCTTCATCTTAGCCACCCTCCTCTACGGTCTTTGTATATATCTCCAGTGTAGATACGAGCAGGGCCATCACTAATGGGCCTAATAGCAGCCCAATGATGCCAAAGAGCGCAATACCTCCCAAGACACCTACAAACGCTAGGATAGGATGGAGCTTTGCTTTATCACCTATGAATTTAGGACGTATGAAATTATCCACAGTAGATACTATGAAAGTGCTGTATACCACAAAACCTAAGCCTTGCCAGACGGCAGCGATGTCGTCAATCGCCAAGGAGTAGGATATCTTCACAATTGCAGCAGGAAGCCATACACCTATTGCCCCTATGAAAGGGAACATGGAAGTGAACGCAGTGAGCAATCCAAATAATACTGGCGAACCAACATCAAACATGTAGAAACCTATACCTGCAAGGATACCTTGCACCAAAGAGGTCATGAGCTGGCCATAGATCACACCATGAGTGATGCTCTCGAACCTGTTTATGATCATATCCTTGTAATTCTTCTTTAGAGGTATTGCTTCTTTAAGGCTCTTGGCTATCTTCTCTCCGTCGATGAAGAAGAAGAACATCGCAAAGAAAGTTATGAAAACATGGAATATGAATCCTGTGACCGAAAGGAAAAATCCTGGACCCATGCGTATTATGGAGAGGTCAGGCATCTGGTCCTCTATGTACCTATCAAAGAATTCGCTTTGGTACAGCCTTATGGCTTGATCTGCCAATTCACATATTGTACCACCATCTTCTTCGCAACCGCCCTCATCTAGAACTTCGCCTGCAAAATCAACCAATGCACCAAAACCTTCGACCGCCTCATTCCATACAAAAGTGCCCAATAAGGATATGGGTCCTGCAACAACCGCAAACACAATCAGAGACATCAAGATTGCCGAGGCATACCTTGACCTGAGAACCTTCAATAATTTCTTGTAGAGAGGGAATGTCACATACGCCAGCACACCAGCAGTGATGACAGTGATCAGGAATGGCCTGAAAACAAGATATGAGAGATAGAACAATATAAGGAAGAATAGTATGATGAAGAACTTCTCGAGTATTGTAGAATTTTTCTTGTCTGCCATAGCCCCCAGCACTTTTGAGTACTCATCCTATATAAATATTTTTGAAAGCTTCACCTATAGCCAAAGAATAACATTTTTAAATAAGACCTTGATATCTCAATCACATGGGCCTGTGGTCTAGTGGCTATGACGTCGCCTTGACTTGGCGAAGGTCCTCGGTTCAAATCCGGGCAGGCCCATTTTTTCTTGTATCTATCCGGATTTGAATGCAAGTGACTAAAGTCACTGCAGCAACGCTTCGCTTATGCAATCCGGGCAGGCCCATTTATTTCTTTTCAGAGGGATTCTCATAGCATATAACTCACCGCCTCAATTAAACAAAAAGAATATATATGAGTGTTTTCATGAATCAACTTCCCTCTGTGGATTGGGTCAAAGGGCGTGTTTTCACTATCCAATGGTCACAAAACCGAAAGATTTAAATATTCAAACTTTCAGAATATACTTATAGTAACATACGGGGGTATGGTTATGAAGACGAAGCTTACTAATAAACTGGTCCATGACATAATCACTCAGGTTGTGGGTGAAGATGTCCTTCCGGTCGTGGAATATTTGAAGGAAAAGAGAAACATCTCCGAGTTCAAAGTGGCTGAAGCCCTGAACATGGAGGTCAACAGGATAAGGAATATGCTCTATAGGCTGCACACACATAATCTTGTCAGCTACATAAGAAAGAAAGACAAGCTCAAAGGCTGGTACATAAGCTATTGGACACTCAATCTCAAGACTGTTCTCAGCATCCAGGCGAAGATGCGTCATGATCAGATAGAGTCAATGAAGGAGAGGCTTGCCAAGGAAGAGGAGAACATAAATGGTTTCTTCCTCTGCCCAAATCTCTGCTCCAGGTTGGCCCTAGACAAGGCGATGTTCTACAGCTTCAAATGTCCAGAGTGTGGTTCTTTGATGAATCAGCAGGATAACACAAGGACGATTGAAAGGCTTAGAGAACAGATCAAAGAGCTAGAGACTGAGAGCAAAGAGGCATGATATCGCCTCTTTCATCACCTCATCAAACTTCAAAGGTATTGTTCTGAGGCAGTCATACTATCAGTCTAGAAGCCTCAGCCATAAGTCTTAGAATTCTGCTCATTATATCCACATAAGAAGGTATGCACTCATTATCTCTGCAGACTTTTCCCCTATCACAAAACTTATCATCATACTCTATCTCATCAACACAGCACTCATATGGACATGGATCTAAGTAGCACCTGTTGTTGATGCATACCCCTTCATTAGCGCATTCTCTTTCACGGTAGCCATCTGCACCAGTACAGCATTCATAAGGGCATTCTTTCCTGACGCACTGGAAATCACGGCTACACTCATGATTCTCATCATCACAAGGTTTCTCCTCGTAGAGTACTCCTGGACAACACTCGAAATCTTCTGGGCAATCAGGTTTAACGCACTCATTGCTTATACACTCAGAGAGTCCAGGACATAGCCTGTCCTCATAAGCATCTTCGTCAACACAGCACTCATAAGGGCAAGGACCACCTACGCCAGGAGCGAATAAGAGAGAGAAGAAGAATCCAAGAGAGAATATGAAAAGTGCTGCAAGAGTTACACCCAAGACCTTCAATGATATGCTGCGTATCTTGCCCCAATCCCTCTCATCTCTGCTATATACTCCATCAAGCCCTTCAACTATGAACTCATCATCTTGGAGAGTGTCGTCTTCACCATCCATGAAGAATTTCTTTTCTGGCTTCAGTTCAGGCTCTTCTTCTGGAGCCGCTTCCCGTGCCTTATCACTACGTTTATCACTACGCCTGAAAGGGAGGTGGTTCTCTATGGCCTCAAGAGGGTGAAAATCAGAGAAGATTTTCTTGCCAGGTCTCTTTATACCAGAGAAAAGCTTCTTTTTGCCTGTATCGACGATGAAACGGTCATCATCCTCACCAAGCACAGGATAATCCTTCGATTCGTCCTCAAACTTCTTCTTCTCTTTAATATCACGCTCTTTACTATAAGGATCATCACCTATATCTTCAACGTCATCCCTTGATTTTTTACCTTTCCGGCGCATGACGGATGGTAAGGCAGTCTTTTTATATATTTTATCATATGGTATCAGATCACCATGCTAAGTCAAGTTTTAAATATCATGAGAGCAAGAGAGTGGTAAAGAGAAGGAAAGAGGTGATGAGCATCACGAAGATAACAGATATCAAGGCCAGACAAATACTTGATTCACGAGGCAATCCAACTATAGAGGTCGAGGTGCATACAAAAGACACATACGGGAGAGCTATAGTACCAAGCGGAGCTTCTACCGGAATCTACGAGGCACACGAGCTGAGAGATGGTACAAAAAGGTATCATGGGAAAAGTGTCGAGAAGGCCATAAAGAATGTCAATAACACAATCAGACCTGCACTGGAAGGTAAAGATGTATTCAATCTCACAGGCATAGATCAGACCATGATAGAGCTAGATGGAAGCCTCAACAAGAAAAAGTTGGGTGCTAATGCCATATTAGGAGTGAGCATGGCTGCAGCGAGAGCTGGCGCGAGCGAAAGAGGTGTCCCATTATATAGGTATCTGGGAGGTCCGAAGAGGATGCCGATACCATTCTGTAACATAATCAACGGAGGCCAGCATGCTGGAGGACGACTTGAGATGCAAGAGTTCATGATCGCCCCTGTGAAGGCCAGGAGCTTCAAAGAAGCAGTCATGATGGTTTCCGAGACCTACCACACCCTAAAGTCACTCATAGCATCAAGATACGGAAAAAGTGCGACCAATGTGGGAGATGAGGGTGGATTCGCACCAGACCTGACAAACGCTGAACAGGCACTTGATCTCATCATGGAGGCAGTATCCAGGGCAGGATATACTAAGAAGATAAGGATTGCCATGGACCCTGCGGCCTCAGAATTCTATGAGGATGGGAAGTACACCAGAAGAAGGCTCACAGGAAAGAGATTAGCAGATTATTACAGCATGCTAGTCAAGAAGTATCCGATAATATCAATCGAAGACCCATTCGACCAGGACGACTTTGACAGCTACAAGATTTTCATGAGACAAGAGCGTAATAAGGATCTTCAGATTGTTGGTGATGACCTGTTGGTCACGAATGTCCAGAGGATTACAGATGGTATAGAGAAGGAACTCTGCAACGCCCTGCTCCTGAAAGTGAACCAGATTGGCACTCTCACAGAAGCTATGAATGCGGCAGAGCTATGCGTATCTAATGGATGGAATGTCATGGTATCACACAGGTCGGGAGAGAGTGAGGACCCGTTCATCGCGGATCTTTCAGTAGCCTTGGGCATAGGCCAGATCAAGCTAGGAGCACCTTGCAGATCTGACAGGACCTCAAAATACAACCAGCTGTTGAGGATTGAAGAAGAGTTGGGCGACAAGGCAGAATACCCTAACAAGATGTTCAGATGACCTAATGGTAATTGAGCTTCCCTTCCCTATAAACTGCCTGGTGAAGCTTGACGGGTCTCCATCTATCGATAACTAGCTTAGCATCGAGCCAGCTCGCTAACTCTTCAGGATTTCCTATGGTGGCGCTCAGCCCGATAAGATGCATCCTAGGAAGGACTTTCCGGAGGAGTGTAAGGACTACTTCGAGAGTGGGGCCTCGGGAAGGGTCATTCAACAGGTGTATCTCATCAACTATCAAAGTGGATACTTTATTGAGCCATGGTGTATGATGCCTTATCAACGAGTCAAACTTCTCAGATGTCGTGAATATTATATCGTATTTTTCCAGATAAGGCTCCGGTGAATCCGTATTCCCGATGGATATGCCTACCTTTGCTATCGATGAGTATCTAGCCGAGAACTCCTTATATTTCTCTGAGGCCAATGCCTTGAGAGGGACTATGTATATGGTCTTGCCACCCTTCTTTTTCAATGAAGAGAGGAAGGCCAGCTCTGCCACCAAGGTCTTTCCTGATGCAGTAGGAGTGCAGACCAATAGGTTCCGATTATTGAAAAGACCAGCATCTACTGATTTCTCTTGGGAAGGTCTCAAGCTATCTATGGTCTTTGACAGAACCTCAAAAGCCTCATCAGGAATCTCATCTCTTATGTCTTCCAGCCGCATCTGCATCCCTCGCCTCTAGCATCCTCATCTTGCTCGTCAATGTCGAATATATGTTTATCGTCAAGACAAGCGAAAACAAGAGATTCATAAGTATTATTATTATGAATATGATATAAAGATCTTTCAGATCAACATCAGCAGGAAAGAAGCCCATCTGGAGATATGCGACAATCAGTGCTGCTGTAGCAACCACAGCTATTGGTGCTGGCAGCCTAAGGAACCATCGGGCACGTACAGGATCCAACTTGAGAGACTTCTTCCCCTTGAGGAAGTGAAGCCCTAAGAAAAGTCCCATGAATTGTGGAATGAGATATAGCAGATTGAAGGCAAAAGAGAAGAGAAGTTTAGCCAACAAATCTTCACCAAAACGAGAGAAAGACATCATCGTCCTCCCAGGAAACAAGAAAATCATGGTGAACAAGGTTATCAGGATATATGTAGGCATCGTGCCCTTCAATGCTATAATCATCTTCTGTCTGAGCAAAGACATGTGAGAGAAATAGAATGCCGATATAAAAAGCTTCAGTCTTCTTCCTCTTCTGGATCTGGGAAATCAAGCTGCCTGAAATCTCCTCCTGAGAATACAATCAGACCAAAACCAAGACCCAAGTCAGAATCTCTCAATAGCTCCACAACGCCATCATACTCTTTAGATATGAACTCACACATATCACGAGCCTCTCCTTCATTAACATAGTCACAATAAGAATCCTTCATATCATCAGGATCATGTCTGACTACGCAGATCTCTCGGCCCATCATCTCAACCATCTCACATTCGTCCTCGTCAATATCAATCGCAGCTGCCTCTTCAGCCCTTCTTAGACATTCCAATGCAATCTCTTCAGGGAAGTTCGAACAATACTGGTTTGCATATATGAGCGGCATCTGCTCAGCGTTCGCATATATCTGGTCAACGGTAAGGATACGATCGGGAGTGTGGCCTAAGAGTTCTGCCACTTCCTGTTCGAGCTCTTCATCAGTCATACCTGGTGTCTCTTCAACTTCAGAAGGATCATCGTCCTCATCATCAGCCTCTCCTGTGTCCGTTACAGCATCGGAAGTCTCCTCTACAAGCGCGAATTCTAATAATCTTTCTTCTGCATCCGCAGTTTCAGACCTTATCTCTAAAGTATAATCACCTGGCTCCAGGTCAGATGTAGATATCCTTTCTGAGACCTGTGGAGCTATATCTAACCGTCTTGACATCTCATCAACCAGAGAACCTGATGCATCTCGTATCCTGAAACGCATAGTCAGCTGATCAAGGTTGCCATAATCGGTAAAAGCTAATCCTATACTGAGATCATCTCCAATCTCCGGCTCGTGGTCGGATAACGAGGCCTGAAATTCCAATGATTGCCGACGATCTATTATGTCAGACCGTGGCATCTCGGGAAGCGACATCTCTGGAGAATATAACTGGAATGCAAAAAAGACACCTAACGAGATGATGCCCAGTATTATCACAAAAGGTAAGATTCTCGGTCCGGATGTTGAGAGCAACGACTCGATGACCAAAGGGTCATGCCCTTCCTGCTGTAACATAGAACGGATTGATGCATCATCGAAGCCCCTTTCCTTCATATCTTTAAGATGCTGCTGCTGTAGACGGGCTCTTTCTTCCACAAAAGGAGCGATTACCTTATTAGCTACCTTCTCTCCAGAATTCTGAGCGATGGCTGTCCTGATAGAACTTAAACTATATCCTTGACTGAGATGCTCTTCCGCATATCTCTTGATATCATCATACATGTCAACCAGCTATCGGTCTGCATACGAACGGTTTGCCTTCAGTATCCAGAAGCTCCATCAGTTCTTGCTCCTTATTGCCAGATGCCCTGAATACAAGGCACATGTGATCATGCTCTCTAGACGTCTTATACTCATACATTGAAGAAGAGGCCTGTCCGAACTCTCCCTCCTCAGGGTATATCTGGGTACGGTCAGATGTCAGCTTGCTATAATCGAAGAGAGCTTCCCTATCATCGATATCTGTGAGGAATACCTGTATCTGGGAACCGCTTGCGCCATTGATGAACCACCTTAGGACATAATTCCAGGTTCCATCGTCCTCTGTCCGACGTGCACCTATTGATATGGCTGGACCATCTGCAAAAAGGGCAGCGCCCTCCCATTCCGTCTGACCCAGACATTCTTCTTCAGGGAGCCCTACAAGCTCACAAGCAGCAGAATCTCCAAGATCAAGGTTTGCCCTGCATACTTGGCTAGTGAACCATTCTGGAGTGCCCGGCATATTATCAAGAGCACTGTAAAGGTTAGCCAATGGAGTGTCTTCAAGAGCACGGTTCCACCAGTATTGAGGGCTGACACGAATATCTACATCTATGCCAACCATCTCTAATCCTCTCTCCAATCCGATCTCTATGCCTCTGAAGACATATTCAAGCGCCTCACGCCCTGCACGCCCATAGTCACAATCCGGATCCTCCCAGGACCTGCATCCAGAGTAGCATACACCGTCACCCACCTGGTCCTCGGTGATACCACAACCTATAGGCACATCCATGATGCAATCCACAGTACGACCGTCATCGTGCGTGTAAGTCTCTCTTATGGTCTCACCATACCTCTCATTGAAATTCACGAACATCTCATCGATCCTCTTGTCATCATATATATTGCATCTGAAACGTCTGCCATCTATGACAGTGCAGCTGCATCTCAGATCACCAGGCTCGGGTTCTGCTGCATCGTATCGGCATTCAATGTTCTGGTTTTCATGTCTGTGGATGAAAGATGATGGTCCTCTGTGGACATGGGTCGCTATATCTACTCTTTGCCCATTTTCTAAAATATTACACTCTACAGAACTGCCTTCAGAGAATTCATCATCAGGGCATTCACAAGAAAAATCAGCAGGAGGTCTATGATTGAATTCACACATCACATCCCTCCCTTGGACCTCATGCAAGAAAGAGCCTTGTGGATCACTGATATGGCTTACGGTCTCTACAACTTCGTCTCCAGCCATTACTGTACATTCAAACTCTTCACCACCAGGTATCTCCTGCTGTGGACACTCACAATCCAAAGAGAAATCCGAGATATCTTTCTGGCACTCGACCACACCATCTGAGGAACTCACCAGCTCATAACCATCGATGCATCGCTCCTGATATATCTCGCATAGATTACAGGCAGTCACTTCTTCCTCATCCTCGAGCTCTCCCTGGAGGTTATAGTATTTGATTGTACATGGATCACAATCCCGATCTGGCTCATGCTCACCAGCTGCGCAAGAAGACGGATCAGGATGATAATAACATTGTCCATTCAAGAAGCACATCGTACTCAATGAAGATTCACCACAGCATTCTCTCTGTACCTGCCTATCTTCCAAAGTGTCGTCCGGATCAAGCGTGAAGACATTGTTTGGTATATTACGAGGTGTACCCATACCATGCATGTCAGTTGTCGTGAATTGACATTCATATACACATTCTATAACCTCACCATCTCTAACCCTCTCTGAAACCCTAAGACCCGAGTAGCCAGGGGTCGGGCAGGCATTCTGGAATTCTGGCTCATCATAGCCTACAAGAACATATTCACTGGTTGCCGATACTTGAGGAACGACAAGTAATGCAATCAATAAGGATATGACCAGACCAAGATTATGCTTCATCTTTCAATCGACCTCACAATCTCTATGAAATATGTCTTTACCCATGATATCGCCACAAGTAGCAAGAACAGATAGAATAGGCTCGCCATTAATGAAGTGGATTCTGGAGAAATTAGGACTGGAAGGGTTATGATGTTCACTACAATGAACATCAGCACACCAGCGACAAGGAAATGATGGAGATTAGACTTGAATAAGGATAAAGATCTGAGAATGTTAGACATCTTCTTCCCTTCTTTGCTTAAGATCAGCCTGATATGTATTACAGGAAGTACCCATAGCAGCACTATCAGGAAGAAAAATGCGATGAACTCCCATATACCATCAACTATTATAGCCTGCATCAGATATACCATAGCGAAAGCCCCAAATACATAGGCTAGTGTCTGCTTGGAATAAGCTAGCGCAGTCTTTAAGTCAAATCTCTTACCCATGAGCCTAGTCCATGCAAAACCTAACAGTAATGCTGATAGAACAACCATCAAGACAAAACTCAATAGGGATAGTACTAAGTATAATACCATGCTAGCTGCCTGTCCGAAGAAAGTAGGTTGGTTCATAAGCTGCAACATCGCAGCATCCATGTCTGAGAATCCCAAGGAAAAGAAAAGATTGAACAACAGTGCAGAACCCAAGACTGAAAGAACCACTCCAATATCACAGAGGATGGATACCAAGTTTCCCCAAGCAAGATTGTTGAAAGAATCCAACAATGCATCATAATGCAATGACATGAAACTCTTCTTCTTTCTCTCAGTCATCATCCAACACCTCGAATTCTGGTAGGAACCGTCTTATGTTGACATTCGGCTCAACATTGAAGTCTTCAAGATCGCTATGGCTACGTGGGACAGGGACATCTGGCAGGTAGAAGGTCATCACATCAGACGAATAGAGCTCACTGCCAATCTCTATCTCGTAAGAGAATTCACTCACCACCCAAGTAGGCATGTTGATCTCATCCAAGGTCACAGTTTCAGAGCCAAACCCAGCAAAACCCCCTTCCTCTCTCTTCTCTTCAGGGATATGTACTGCAGGGTCACCATGCATGATATGGGTTATTGATACCTCATACTCTCCAGGAATGAGTTCTAGTACATGGTCGAGAGCGAGCTGATCATCGTCCATATTTTCCATTTCCATCTGATATTCAAGTGCAGCATCCACACCTGGCCCGACCGCATCATCACCGATTTCTTTAGCATAGCTTATAATCACATCTGTGAAGTCATGGCTTGGATGTTCGTCCCCTACAACATGAGTAGAGACAACAGGCACATCACTCTCCAATGGATCTTCCTTCTTTCGGATTATCTCTATGAATGCCTGGTGACCTAAAGGCAATGTATCAGCATGCAAAGAGACTGGATTTTTCAGCTTGACTCTGAAAGGTATGCTCTCCAGACGTTTCATCTCTAAAGACCTAAGCTCTGTGGAATCCTCTATACCACGGTTATTCCATCGTATGATTCCAGAATGATAATCTGGGTGGCGTACGACGACTCT
>CAZTTX010000022.1:0-15275 GCA_964616085.1 uncultured Methanosarcinales archaeon | reverse complement strand
CGACGACATCCGCCTTGTAAGGGCGACGTCATAGCCGCTAGACCACGGGCCCGTCACAAGCCAAAAAAATCCATTTTATTTATAAAACTTCTGATTTGTCCCTAAGCAACTCTCAAGGTTTTTAAAGAGGAGAGTTATAACACTACTATGCTACCCCAGATAATATTTTTGTTGGGCATCGTGGTACTTTTTGTAGTTACAGCTCTGCCACTGTACCTTGCAGTCAAGATGCTGGGAGGGGAGACCACGATACTGAGGACGGTACTTGTGATGATACTCACTGGCTTCCTTGTATCCTTGTCTCACTCATTGGGCGGGATTTATGGTGGATTTATCGCATTCATTGTAACATTATGGCTCTATCGTATCGTATTCAGATTGGGCTGGGTAAGGGCGTTGCTTGTCTGGGCAGGACAGTTCGTCATTGTGGTCCTCTTCTATCTGCTAATGCTTGCTATCCTGGGTACAGCCATGATGACCTCGCTTGCCATATGAGAACAAACAACATCTGATGATTTTTTCATATGAATCAAAGAAAAGGTTTTTATTATGCACCAGCTACGATACTTTATGATGAGAGAAAGAGAACATGTCCACGCTAGTGCATTCTTGGTTTCTCTTTCAATTGTTTCACTTCTCTTGCTTGCAGGTTGCTCTGCTGAAACCCTAGATGATGAGCCAGTCTTCATCTTGGATGATGGTGCCAGGGAGCTAATAGAAAAGGCTGCAGATCTGACTGACATGGATGTGCCTGCACTAGATGATGTGGTCATCCTCTTGGTCAATGAAGGGGATGAATGCGGGGAGATTTTTGACTATGACATGCTTGACAGGATATATGTGAACCTTTCCGATGAGGATTTTGAGATGTTTCTTCTGCCATGCGAACACAACCTGACTGGTGAAAATGCTCTCAATGTAGGCAACATGACCTACGAGCCAGAATTCTATATCCTGAAAAATCCTTTGGCACGAGATTTCAGTTATGACTCATTCTGGGACTTCATGGTCAAGACTGCTCCTACACATATCTCAAGCTCATCGTATGGCTGGAGCCAAGGGATCTATCTCGTGGATGCTGAAGGTATCACTCGCGCCGTATATGATGATATAGAATATGACACGATTCTTCAAGATGTGCATGAACTCCTGGATGATCAGTGATCTTTGATGAGCTCTACTACTGCCTCTACATGAGGAGTCTGGGGGAACATGTCGAACATTGCAACCTTTCCCAGACTATACCCTGATAATGATTTCAGGTCTCCTGCTAGGTGCTTTGGGTTGCATGAAACATAGATTATCCTGTCGGGCGAGACCTCTTGCAATCTTCTCAGAACCTTTGGGCTCATGCCGCTACGTGGAGGGTCATTGATTATGGTTAGTTTCCCTTCAGGTCTTATCTCCCTAAGCCTTTTCGCATCCCCGCATATGCTTCTTACGTTGGTCACAGAATTGGCTACGATGTTCTTCTCTGCAGCCTTGATGCATGCTTCAGAAGACTCCAATACCATAACGCTCTTGAAACTCTCTGCGTTGATGATTCCGAAAGTCCCAACACCACCATAGAGGTCTATAAGGTGTCCTTGAGACCCTCCAAGAACGCCTTTCACATAACTATGAATCTCTTCAGCCATTGAAGAGTTGTTCTGGAAAAAGCCTTGTGCATGGAAACTGAAACGTTTTCCAAGATACTCTTCTTCCAGCATGTCACTTCCTTTAATAACCTCATAATCATTACCTATGCTATTATTGCTCTGTGAAGACATCAAAGTGATCAGGACATTCTCTGCGTTGATATCTGCTTGTCGTATCATCTCTTTTGCATCTTCAAGCTTTGATGAATCCTTGTTCAGGACAAATGAGACCGATGATGATAATCTTGGGGTTCTTATCACTGCATACATGAATGTCCCTGTCTTCCGTATGCTATCGAAGGCATCAGCATCTTTGAGCTTACTCCTTATCTCTGCAAGCAGAATGTTCAATCTGGTGTTGGAGATCGGGCAATGTTCAATGTCTACCACATCCCACCATCTTCCTGGCTTTCTCAACCCTAGACCATTTTCCGTGAAGGTGAAATCCATACGGTTCCTGTATCCCTTCTCGTCACCGTTGAACACTTCTAACTCATCAATCCCTAGGAGAGAAGATAGCCAACTTTTCTTCTCCATGATCTGCTCATGATGTTCTTTGTCCTGGTCCTTGCATCCTCCGCATGAGCCGAAATGCTTACAGAAAGGTTCTCTCATATCGAGTGTGTTTGCATCATTTTAATAAAACTTTTTAGCATGGAGCTCTTGTCTCATAAGATGCGGCAGGAAAAGCATAGGTGTTTCATAGCTCTCGACTTGGAGCCTGAGGCAAGAGAGAAGATAGCCCGACTCCAAGAGGACCTAGAATCATCTGGACTTTTCAAGGGTAAACTGACAGAGAAGGAGAACATCCATCTGACATTGAAATTCTTGGGCGAGATCGACGAGGCCATGATATCTGAAGTGAAAAGACGATTGTCTTCTGTCAGTCATGAGGCATTCTTCTCCAGAATAAGAGAAGCGGGCGTCTTCAGCAAGGACCGCATAAGGATAATATGGTTGGCTCTTGATGATGATGCAGTGAAAAATCTACAATCCAAGGTAGATTATGCTCTGGAAGATATCTTTGCACCAGAGAAAAGGTTCATGGGCCACATAACCATAGCCAGAGTGAGAGCTGTGCATGACAGGCCTAAGCTGATCGGATTGCTGCAAGAACTTGATATTGATATACATCTCAAGATAAGATCATTCTCGCTGATGCGTTCTACACTTACACATTCAGGACCCATCTATGAGACTTTGCAACGCTATAATCTCCAGTGATTATCGCATCTCTTTTCCATCATCAGACAGGGAAGACAAATATTTATATAGCTCTATGTCATAAGAATATAGTATAGTCTCAAGGGACTATTGGGTTGTGTGAGGGTGATTGGAATGCATGATGTTGAGAATCAGGGTTATGATTACCTCAAGAGGAGGATCGCTACACTGCAATGGGATATCTCGATGATTACTGATGAAAACATCATCGCCAAGAAGAGGAGAGACCTTGAAGAATACATGGAGGAGCTCGCCTCTCTTGAACGCCTCAGTGAGCATTGATGCTGTCTTACTCATGCAATCTCTCTAATGCTGCTATGGGATTCATGGCCTCTCGTGAATTGATGAGGGGCTTCCTGGAATGCATATGGTCGTCTAGGCCTATGCGGGGGCACGCTGTGTTGACCCATGCATCTATGAATGGATAGTTCTCGAACTGCTCTGTCTTGAGCAGGTCATCGATGAAGATGTATGCTTTCTTACCTTGACTTTCTAATCCTTTTTTCAGCTCTTTTGCTTGCTCTAGGTATTGCTGGCCCGGTTTGACTGTGACCATTATGCCGATAGTCTGTGCTGAGATGAAACGCTTGAGGTTGGCTTTAGTCCTGTTGACCTGTGCCTTGACCTCATCAAAAGTCAGGATCCTCATCTTACTTGATACAGGGTCCCAGATCACCACATCAATCTTCTCTCTCCTTTCCCTCTGTGCAAGCAGCAGTGCTTTAGGGTGGAAAAGGCCGTCACCAATGTAGAGGAGGGCGTCCGCTTCATCGAAGATATTCTTGTCAAAAGCGTCATGGTAGGCATCGCATCCTAAGACCTGCGTCTCTGCATGAGTACGTTTGGCTCTTGTGGAGAGCACTTCTATCCCTACATCATTGAGCTGATGTCTTACAGTATCTAGAGCAAGGAATTGCACAGAAGCGGAAAGTGCTACCTTCTTGGCACCTTCCTTTTTGAGGTGTTCGAGCACTTCATCACCTAGCCTTATCTTATCTTCCCATCTTGCCTCAATGAATATGGTCTTTGGCATGTCATCACCAGTAGGTCTTGTGGAACATATTGTGCCCGAAGGCTATAAGGAGGTCTATGCCCATGTCTTCTGTACCAAGAGGCAGGTCGCAGGCTCCGAAGCATCCTCCGAGCCATATGAAGGCCTCTGCATCAGTGTCTGAATGTATCCTGTCTACCACTTCTCTGGATCTGCTCTTGAGCCCATCAGGAAGCTGCACTAAGACATTCTTGGCTTCTCTTCTCTTTATCTCTGCTATGACCTTATCAAGTTCCAGATCGAACATGGTTGAAAAGACTTTCATCTAATTTAAAAAGATTGTCCTAGTCAGGGTTTGTCCCAAAAGGTAGAAATATGTATGCTGGCCGTAGCAGTCGGCTGGTGCGGGATTATCTAATCCCGCTTGACTGCTGACTGGCTGGGGTTGTCCCACAAGAAAATGAAACATTTTCTGTGCACATTTAAGCTCTGCTTAAATTGTGCTGCGGGTAAGCCAGTAGGTCAGTATACAAAAAAACTCCATTTGGGACAAACCCCCTAGTCATATGCTGAGAATCTTGAAGTTGTTTTCTGAGAATGGTCGTGCCACAGCCACATTGTCATCGTGCAGCATATATCAAGGATGTAGTATCTGGTTCAGGCAAGTCTCCTAGGATGTTCAGAAGCTCATTGACCTGCTCTTCCATGTAACTGACGTGCTCGACAGGTCTAGAATCGGTGCGTATGTCGAGCGTGATGCTCTCTAGATTAGGGCATTTCTCGTAAGCCTCTCTCGTCAATGAGCAGACCAGATTGCTGTCACCATCCTCATCATCGCTGAGTGGAAGATTAGAATCCTCATATGAATGGTCGCCGTTCCTTCCTGGTACGCTGACCCGCATGTTCACTATATAATCGCTGAGGCATTCGATCATGCTCCTGTAGTAGTCATGGGCATCCATAGGCATACCTTGTGTCTTCTCACGCATATCGCATGTCATGATCATGTGAGGGATATCTAATGTTATGCCGATGCCGATATCTCTTGCGATGTTCTTGAGCATCTTCGGATTATATACCATGTCATAGACGGCATTGACCTCTTCAGATTTCAAGTATTCAGTGAATGGCATGACTTCCATAGCAATGTTCTTTCCCGTAGTGCGTCTGAGAGCATCAGAATTATAGGATATGTTGCGCTTTATCTCATGGAAGGCCATGTCTTCCAATCCTTTCTTCTTACTGAACCCCTGAAATTGGACATGCTCAGTATCTGATAGCTTACAGCGCTCTATGACATCCTGGGTTATGCATCTTAAGAATCCCTCATCAGACAACGTCGCCCCAGATTTCATCATAGGGTCTTGGGTGGTGTACTTGAGGCCCTTGGTCTTGATGTACCTTATACCATCTAGGCTTAGGTTATTTTCAATGCCATCAATATATTGAGAATGTGCAAGCTTCTCCAGCGCATAGTCATGCTCCTCGAGACCTTCAACGCTGGATATGTAAAGCTCAGCATACATGCACGCTCGAGACATCAGCTATTTTAAAAACGTTTTCTTTTCAATCCACGCCAACATTTATAAATTATCACCAGTTCTCAGGACCTATGGTATTGGAGAAGCTTGGCGAGAGACTTAAGGACACGATAGGCAAGATTACGTCGAGCCTTTTCGTGGATGAGAAAGTCATAAACGAGCTAGTCAAGGACATACAGAAAGCCTTGCTCCAGTCTGATGTCAATGTCCGGCTGGTGATGGACCTCACTCAAAAGATAAAAAAGAGAGCATTGGATGAGAAGGCATCTGGTGGACTAAGCAGCAAAGAGAAGCTCATAACAATCGTCTATGAGGAGCTTGTAGTGTTTTTGGGTGATGAGGCCAAGCCGATTAATGTAGATAAACGCCCTACAAAGATAATGCTTGTCGGCCTCTTCGGTAATGGTAAGACGACCACTGCAGGCAAGCTGGCCAAGCACTACCAGAAACGTGGGAAGAAGGTTGCAATGATATCTACAGACACTTGGCGTCCTGCTGCTTTCAGACAGCTCCAGCAGGCTGGCGAGAAGATAGGTGTCCCTGTTTTTGGTGATACTAGCATCAAGGACCCTTCTGAGCTATACAAAAAGTTCGAGCCTGAGCTGGAGAAACACGACATCGTCCTGATAGATACCGCTGGTCGTGATGCACTTTCTGATGAGCTCATCACGGAGCTCAATGACCTGAACGATGCAGTCAAAGCAGATGAGAGGATTCTTGTCATAGGTGCTGATGTGGGCCAAGCTGCAGAGAACCAGGCCAAGGCATTCCATGAGTCCTGCGACGTCACAGGAGTGATAATAACAAAGCTTGAGGGAACTGCGAAAGGCGGTGGGGCGCTCATAGCATGCTCTGTATCCGGAGCACCCGTCAAGTTCGTTGGTGTGGGAGAAAAGGTTGATGATCTTGAGCAGTTCAACCCTAAAGGCTTTGTGGGAAGGCTCTTAGGCATGGGCGACCTTGACGGCCTCCTTGAGAAGGCGCGCGAAGCAGTATCTGAAGAAGATGCCAAGGACATGCAGAAAAAGTTCCTTAAAGGAGATTTCAATCTTATTGACCTCTATGAGCAGATGGAGACCATGTCCAAGATGGGCTCTTTCGGGAAAATCATGGAGATGATGCCTGGGATGGGCCAACTCAAGATGCCAAAGGATGCGCTCAAGGTTCAGGAGGCAAAGCTTGAGACCTGGAAGTACATAATGCAGTCATGCACCAAAGAAGAGCTTGAGAATCCCGAGCTCATTGATTCTTCACGCTCAGAAAGGATTGCTCTTGGCTCTGGTAGAGAGCAGAAAGAGGTCCGCGAGCTTGTCAAGCAGTATAAGCAGTCCAAGAAGCTCATGAAGCAGTTCAAGGGCATGAACGCCGAAGACCCTAAGTCCATGGAGCGCATGATGAAGAAGATGCAGAAGGGCGGCGGGAAGATGAAAGGTTTCCCCGGGATGAAATGATTCTTGCCGACTATTGGTCGAAGGATCTCAACAGTTTCTGGATCATGGGTTTTGCGGATCTCTTTGATTGCGTTCTCAATCCCACATTATAGTTGTGCGTGATGTTCGCACGTCGTGTCTTCTTCACGTATATCCTGCTGTATATCTTGTCATAGAATGTCTTGATGCTAGGGAATTTCAGGAAATCTGTGTTCAAAGAGGTCTGCGCCAGATCAGAGAAAACCATGATAGGCACAGGTATGTAGTTATAGCCTAATGCTACCATGTCTTGGAAAGATGGCAACAGAGGGTTCACTGCAACAGGCATCTTGTGCTCTGTAGCCTCGAGGATACCATTCTCCCAGCCTCCGAACTCGCTACCTACAATGCATGCACTGTTCAGATATGAGAAGAAATTCATCACCTCGTCATATGTATATGCATGACCTTCTTCGCCCTTCCTGAGCTTGATCTCCTCTCCCAGGAAGATCAGAGTTACCCCCATCTTCTTTGCAAACCGTTTGAGCTCTGTGAAATAAGGACGTTCATCCCTGTTGGGGTGTGTGACAACCAATACAGCTTTTGCTGTCCGCTTCTTCCTGTGGAGATACTCCTGGAAGAGACGTGTGGCATACGCCACCTCAACGAGCTTCTTTCGCCGTATTGGTCTTACAGGCGAGATTAAGTATATGTTATTCTTGTCAAGTTTCTCTAGAGGTTGTGTGAGCTGGTTACGTCTCAGATACTCGAAAAATTTCTCGAACTCTTTCTTTTTCGGCTTCCGCCTTACTTTATCCTTCTCAAACTGACCCATATCATGTATTACCATGAGGTCATCGTCAGGGATTCCGTATATGTTGTGGAATGTCTTCTTCTGGTTTGTGTTGAGGACAATGTATTTCAGGTTGGGCGCTCTGTCAGGCCCAGGCAATGCAACATACTTATTGTTGCCGTTCTTGGCAAGAAGCTCCTTGATCTTCTTAGGGCTCTTCTTGTACCAAAGTTTTGCATCCTTCAGCATCAGGAGCACTTCCTTCGAGAACTTCTCTATTATGTAGCTGCGCTCGAATGGTGAGTCTGCAGCTATCGAGATGAACTTCTTGTCAGGGTTCTCCAGCATAAGTTCGTACATAGCAGCCCACGCTGAAGGTATGAGATGCTTTATCGAGAAATTGTGCAACATGACAACACTTGAATCCTTGACGAAAGGGGCAAAACGTTCCTTTAAGACACGTTTCTCCGCCACGAACCTATCTACCCAATCATTCCTATCGTAATGGCGTCTGAAGGACATAGCATATAGCATCTTCTGACTGTCCAGATGGAGCTCAGGCACTGTCTCTATATCCAGGTCCTTGAATGGTGGCTTATCTAGAGGTCCTTGGTCAGCTTCGACCTCGCCTGTGACGAGAGTGACCTTCTTACGCATCGACGCAAGAAGCTCAAGCCAAAGCTCTGCCTGGAGGGCTATACCATCCCATCCGCCGACACGGACGACGAAATAAGATATCCTAGAATTCGTCTTTTTAGGCATATGTTATGTCTCGAATGCATTTTTTATAAAGTTTATGTACAAAGAATCAAAGAAAAAAATTATGCACGCTAATAATTCGGAGAATCAACATCGAGCTCTACACTCTCGCTCGCAGAGACCTTAATTGGCTTGTATCTTGCGTTCTCAGCTTCATTTTTTGCATTGTGTGCGCCATCGCATAGTGGTTTAGCAGAACTTGCTCCACATGTGCATAGGTACACACCCTCATCCTTCTCAATTGTTGTTTTCATATCAATCACCAAGAATAACTATTTCAAGGGCTTTATTAATGCTTGTCTTTAACCTCAATATCTTGAGTCCGCTTCAGGTTCGAACACATATGTCATTTTCTCATCCTCGAGAACCCTGCCAGCATGCTCCTTGAGCTCATCGAGGATTCTTGCAGGATATTCTGTCTGCTCCCTGTACATATCTGCGATGTACTGCATGACAGCTATGTTCTTGACAAGCTTACGTAGAAGGACTTCTTCTCTTTCCCTGCACATGGGGTTAAGTGTTGCGGTCTTTATACTATCCAGTATGTCGTGTGAGCTCTCTCTCGCTTTAGCGATCCTCTCTCCGTCCTTGAGTATGTCGTCAATCGGCATAGCGCCGCGTTGGTACTCTCCTTTTTAAAAAGATTTCTCTCTGAGGGGTTTGTCCCAAAAGGTAGAAATATGTATACTGGCCGTAGCAGTCGGCAGGTGCGGGATTATCTAATCCCGCTTGACTGCTGACTGGCTGGGGTTGTCCCACAAGAAAATGAAACATTTTCTGTGCACATTTAAGCTCTGCTTAAATTGTGCTGCGGGTAAGCCAGTAGGTCAGTATGCAAAAAAACTCCATTTGGGACAAACCCTGTCTGAGCGACCTAGAGAAAAAAGATTGATATTTTCAGCTCTTAAGCTTCATAATAGCCGTGTCTCCTTCTCTGGCAATGCTCAACTCACCTTTATCTCCTATTTTTTCGTTTTCTGCTAGGATTATGCTCTTTCCATATTCCCTTGCGAGAATGGCTAGGTGCGAAAGCTTAGAGCCTCTTTTAGAGATTATGCAGTCTATCTTGCCGAAGATGAGGAATAGGTCAGGGTCTAAAGTATTCACTACAACACACCGTGAGCCATCATAGTCTTCGACATTGGATATCTTCTCATAGTTCATCTCTTTAGGCAGGTTGCCTTCTACTATAACTTTCCCTTCTATCTCATCCATTCTGTACCACTTCCTCATAGCTCTTGGAGAATATGTCTTTAATCTTGTGCTCCTCCTGGATGTCCAGGAGACTTTTCCTTATCTCTGCGATTACCATTATACCCTTGTCTCTTAGTTCCTCGCGTAGTGCATTATATACTGGGAAAAGTCGTTTTGGTCTCTTCTCGAGGTATGCCTTGAGTGTGCTCTTTCCTTCTGTTTTAGGCTCGGGTATGTTCTCTGCCATCATCATCAGTTTCTTGTCGCTGTATTCACTGAATCTTTCAGAAGAGACCTCGAAAGGATTGAGGCCATGATGGCCGAATGTCTTATTGAAATCTTCGCGCAAGATCTTTCCAGACTTGAGTTCTTTCAACGCAATGAGCTTCTCATCCTCTTTAGTCAATATTGAGGCATCATACTCCTTTTCGACTGCCATGGCATAGGCTAGAAGGATGTTATTGAATGCGATCTCATCAGCCAGCGTCTCAAAATCCTTATAGAGACTTTCTATATCTTCTCCCTTTATCTTGAAATCTTTCACGAAGGACATGGTTTCATCATATCTGTTCAGGTATGCCAGTCTCAGCTTTGTGCCTTTCTTCAGCTTGTCCAAGAAACTTTTCTGGTCCATTAGGTCCTTATGCTTCTCAGCGGCCTCTTTGGCTATCTTGAGCGTGTGCTCTGAGAACTTTGAAGGCTGTCTTATGAACTCCTCAGAAGCGAAGTCCTGGTAGTCTTCTTCATTTTCTGTCATGATTGCTGTCTACTGCCTTGATTTTAAATATTTATCCTTCTCTGAAGGGGTAATGTTTAAAAAAACATCTCACCTCCATCGCGCCATGGAAAGCGACCTTGAAGGCATGCTGAGAGAGCTGAATGGTTTAGAGCTAGATCCACAGATGCCCCATCAAGACTACATGAGCAATTGCGAGAGGCTCGAAGAGATTGCAGAAGAGATTGCAGAGTCCCCGTATGGCAGGAAATACGAGATCCTGAGGAATCTGATGTGCTCGTATGATGGCCAGGAGTTCCCCACTGGGGCTGTGATAGAGGCATCGCTAAAGACAGAGAAGAATGTAGATTTCCTGAAGGAGATTATCGACCATTATACTGAGGGCGAAGCCTTCGAGACAATAACTATCGGTGACACAGAGCTTGACACACCAGGACAGGTCATGACGGACTTCGTGCGCGAGACAATCCTTGACTATCTTGAACTCATGGATAATGGGGTAATCGAGGAATATTATACTGATAAAGACGATGTGGAAGACGCAGAAGTACTTGACAGGGTGGCGGATGGCATAATAGATAACATATTTGATGGGAATTATGAGGATGTCGCTAAGGATCTTGACGAGGTATATGCATCACCCAAACGGAAATCCCTTCCAGCCCCATTATCTGAAACTGTATGCGATGCGAAGATTGAGTTCCATGATGTCTTACCTAAGAATGTTCTTGATGCTATCAATGATGAGACTTCGCTTGAGAACATATATGAGACCGCGTGCAATGACCTGTTCTTCTATGGCAGTATTGGAGATATGCCTTCTGAGATAAAGGCAAGAAACGCTAAAATACTTTATCATGGCGCAATGAAGGAGCGTGAACACTTCTATCCTGTCTTCGAGGAAGTGGCAAGAGAGATGCATTATGAGTTCGATGCTCACGATTTCGGGGAATCTTTCGGGTTACTATTAGATGAGATAATGCGATACAGGGATTGATGTCGAAATGCTCATCATATCGAAAGATTTAAGTTCAGACAGCTTTCTGTATGAGGTATGAGAATGCGTAGCAAGGTTTTTATTCCTTTAGTGATGTTGGTGATGCTTTCCACACGCGTGGAAGCTTTCTTTATACCTAGTGCTATCCAGCTGTTGAGTGCATCTCTATCAAACATAATCGCATATATTGCTATCATAGCAGGCGTATTCTTCATCTCTGCTTTTGGGTTCATCAAGACCAAAATGATGAATAAAAGATTCATCTTGGGTACATTGGGCATCATGGCAATAGTACTGACTTCATATCTAATCCATAGTGAGCTATCTGTGATACGTGAATATAACATTGCAGACCGGTCTATTGAGCATCCTTCTCTCTTCAATCGGGCATTTGCTATGGAAGACGGCCAAAACACCGAAGTTGCCATAAATTTCACTTTTTTTGATGATTATAACTCGGAAAGTCCAATGGCTGAAGAGGTCTTCAACTATTCTGGAAAGGATCTCAACCAAAGCCTGTTCGAACCGTATCTCATGAGACTTCTTGACCATTCTCTGGCTTCAGAGAAGATTTGTGTGGAAGGAGAAGCTAATGGGATAAACATTGAGACCTGTTCCCGGAATTGTGTTGAGGAGATTGGTGTGGGTAATTGTTTCGACATATATGTCCTATATATCTTTGATCTCATGTCTGGTGGCGAATACAGCACTGGCATAGATATGAATTCTCTGGGTCTTGAAGATATCTCAAATTATAAGCTATTCTCCCATATACCTCAACAAGTGATATCCAGATTCACTGAGATGAGGCTTGAGGGTAGGTTATTTATGACTTCTTTGGAGGATATTGATACATTCAACAATAGCCTTGCGGAGTATTCTGATGATAAGATAATCTTCATATGCTATTGGGGACACTCATCAAATGTGTTGGCATCTGTGGCTAGATCCTTAGGTTATGATGCTTATTCTGCAGCATTCAACGACATAGAGAATAATGAGTTGATTGATATTAGGGAGCTCGAACAAGCCAACGTTGATAATGCTGTGCTGATCAATCAGTATTCGAGACGCAACCGTCTCAGAGACTCAGTCTACATAACGATTGATGGTCTGATCGATGATTCCAGGTATGGTAGTGATACGGATGTTGTCAAGGGTATCTTTGAGAATGGGAGATTGGTTTTCCCTGATCTGGACACATCTGAGATACACAAGAAGAACATTGTATGCAGCTCTAGATTGGGCTGTAGCCTCGTACAATATTGGCTCTCATCAGAGGACCTCACTGAGGAAGTCAATCAGATATACATGTATTGAGGCATTCTTAGGGATTGATTTATAAATTAAAATAAAATTCCTCCTGCGATGGTTACTGCTGAGAAGATGCGTCAACGGAAGGAAGAAAAGCTTATCAGAACCTTCTATGAGAGATTCTCTGAGCTTTCTGCTGATATCAGGCGCTCCTCTCTTGAGGGAAAGCTTGAAGATGAGGTTGAACTTGCTAAAGATAGGACTTTCTCTGCTGAGGAGCGTGAGCGTATCACTTCCTTATATACAGAACTGAAGGACTATATCTCTGGCTCAGAAGAGTATCTTGAGATGCTTGGCGCCATCAATGGAGATAATGGGGACCGCTACTTGCGCATAAAGAAAGCTGCAATCGATGTCGCACTGTGTATCTACGACCTTTCTGACCAGTCTTTGGAGAGGCTGAAGAGCAAGTATTTCTCATGAATTGTTCCAGATTCTACTCCTTAGTTCTTCGATATTACCTTCTGCGCGCAGGAGCCTTATGTGCTCACTGAACTGTCTATTCCTGAAAGAATCCTTGAGGACTTCTGTTGTGAAGTCGTTAAAATCCTTCTCAATGACCTTAATCCTCTCGCCAGGGTCCGGAGAGGGCTCTGTCACTTGCTCTGCATCCTTGCAGATGAAGTAATATGTGGGCCATATTATCTTGCCTTTGTGCTCCTGGACAAGGTAAAGCTCCATTGATCCTGCTTCCATACCGGTCTCTTCAAGGAGTTCTCTTTTGGCCGCTTCTTCAGGGTCTTCACCCCATTCTACCATACCTCCAGGTAGCGAGATGTATTGTTCACCTGTGGCAGCTTCCTCATCAAGGAGAAGTAGTTTGTCCCTCGTCGCTACGATGAGCTGTACTGTGGGTTTCCGCTTTACTGTCTCGAAGATCTTCGTGCTCCCGTCAAACAGTTCCTGCTCCCAGGTGTAGACCTTGAATATGTCGCCATCATATGCTAATTCTGCTTTATCAGGTATCATATGTCATGTCACAGCACACTCATATAAAACTCTTGCTAAGTGACCACTTGATAGTGGTTAATAATGGAAAGATTTAAATACTTATCTTACCATAATAGGTATATGGTCTATTACAAATCTGATGATGGGCGGATATTGGAACAGACAGATTTCAGTTTTGATGATTATGATATCTCTTACGTGCAATGCTCACATGGAGATGTAATCAGAGGATTCTATGATGGTAAAAGTCTTGGTATCCTGTTGGCCGATACCATGGGGCATGACAAGGATACTGGGGAGAGTTTTGCAAAATATCTTGATGAGAACGTAAGGCCATCTGGCTGGGGTACTGGGGAGCCAAGTTCAGAGCTTGAGCGCCTTGCGGAAACTTTCCCGAGAGATTCTGATGAAGAGCTAGCATCATCTCTATGGAGACCTGTCGGCGCTCTCATGAGGCTTGGCTGTGGTAAGGAACAGATAGCCCACGCAGGAATAGAGAGACCTCTCTATATGAAAAATGATGGTTCTCTCGAAGTTGTGAATGGTCATGGTTTCTTGGAATATTTCCATTGGTTGGAGCATTATCCTACTCAAGAGAAAAAGATGGAGTCTGGCGACATGCTCATGATGTATACTGATGGAGTCACTGATAACATGGCAAAGCATGGCCATGATGATCCGTTTGATGCCTTGAAAGTGTTCTTGGAGCATAACCGGAAGAGTGATGCAGGTTTCATAGCTTCCAGGATGACTGATCCTGGCGGATTTGGATACATGATGTTACCTTGGGATGATATGGATGACGATATCTCTTTGGTGTTGGTAAAGAAGAAGTAATCTGTGCTCAATCGCAATGGCCTTCTCTGATGGCTTTTTCCAAAGGGTCATCTACCTCTTCACCATCTACTATGTATGTTCGCTCTTCTCCATCTATTACGGCTTGAGCAGACTCGACCATGGCATCCATGTAGCTTTCAGGAAGTCGGCATTCTGCCATATCATCATCGTACCCTGAGGCATAACGACAGTATCCATCCTCATAGCCTCTGACCTCTATCGTGATGATATCAGGGCTCAGGCTGTGTGTTATTATGCAGCTGAACTCTTCACATTCCTCAAGCATCTCTGGGAGCTCAATGCAGTCGCTGACATCAAATTCTGATTCTGGGTACTGCTGGATATCATCTGAACTGGTGTCATCTTCTATAAAATCATCCTCTGGTAGTATGTCTTCAGAGGCATCTTCTTCGTGCGTGTCATCTATGGGTTTGTCTTCTGATTCATCCTCGGCAATATCGTCTTCTGGCTCTTCTTGATCAGTTGGAGTTTCTTGTATCTCTTGGGTGGGTGAATCTTCCATGGGGAATACTCTTTCTGTCAGACCTTCTGAATGCATCACAATGAGAGTTACGCCACCGATCAGGAATAATGCTCCCATGATGATAATCGCGACTTGTGAAGGATGCCCACTTGTGGGAGGTGTTATTTTAGCTTCTCTTACAGCAGCCTCGGCATCATCTTCAGCGTAGCCTGCATCGATGAGTTTCTGCTTGGCCTCTTCTCTGTTCATGCCTTCTTTGACCCTCTGCTCCGCCCATAGTTTGGCCGCATCACTTCCCATGGGAGAATATTTCATCTAATCCTATTTAATTCTTTTGAGAAATAAGTTCAATCCATATGTTCCTTGAACCAGTCAATGGGAGACATGTAACCGGTTACGCCACCGTAG
>CAZTTX010000021.1:0-15296 GCA_964616085.1 uncultured Methanosarcinales archaeon | reverse complement strand
CAGTCTCGCCATTGAAAAGTTTCTTGAACTCTTCTGCATCCTTCTCATCCCCGACCACAGAGCCATAATGCATGGGTATCGCATACCTTGGTCTTATTGTGTTCGCCAGTTCAGCTGCACTCTCTGCGTCCATGGTATATGTCCCTCCCACAGGAAGCATGGCTACGAAGATGTCTTTGATCTCTTTCAGCTCGTCAAGTAGGTCTGTGTCTCCTGCATGATAATACCTCTTCCCATCTATCTCGATGATATATCCTACCCAGTTATTGCCCATGGGATGGAAGCTGGATTCTGTATTATAGGCTGGAGTCGTGTGGACAAGAAGGCTACCTTCTTGGTAGATGTTCCCAGGCTCCACATATACTATCTTTGTGGAGAGGTCCTTGAGCTTCGGCTTTGCATCAAGGGGAGCGAAGATTATGGTGTCAGTGTTTGAGATTCTCAAGATGTCCTTTATACACAGATGATCGTAGTGTGTATGGGTAATCATGATATAGTCTGCTATGGTTTCAGATCCTGTCTGATATGGGTCTATGTATATGGTCTCTCCTTCCCGCGATTCTATCAGGAACGAGGAATGTCCGAGCCATCTTATGTTGGTCAATGTCATGCTATCACTCTCTTAACGATATGTCGTAAAGGATCTCTTCTGTCTTCTTGAGATTCCACTTCACTTGGTCCGATTTCTTCCTGAGCTCAGAATTCCTTAGGTCAAGCCTCAAGAAGAAGCTGTGTACCTCTTCTATGCAGTCGTGAGCTCTCCTCACTTCTTCATATTCTTTAGCAGTGGCTTTCCTCACGGCCAACCTTCCGAGCTCGCCTGTGAGATCGCATAGGCCTAAGAGGAACGGCTCATCATCCACACCAAGCCCCGACAATACCAAGTTTTTCCCTTGCATGAAATTGGTCATAAGGCGTGCTTCCACGAATTCTTGGTATGCCACTTTGGCGCTCCCTTCGTTCTCAAGACCACTTGCCTTTTTCACTATATTGTCCATGTCTCCTTTCAGCTTTTTGAGACGCTCAATCTCTTTTCCTGGGGTCTCTCCTCTATGGACTGAATTGATGACCATCTTGGACTGCTTGATGATCTCTCTGGATTTGCTTATCACATCATCTCTCAGCTTATCGTACTGTGTGAGATGCTTCTCTATCCGTCCTAGCTCTTTATCGTCGAGGAACCTCATGTGCGATGATATGAGAAATTAGTTTATAAAACTGATGATTCCTTGACGGCATCATATGCTGATGGCTGTAGTCTGGGCCTTCATGATGCTGTCCTGTAGTTCTCGTCCACCTGTTTCCAGTTGATGAGCTGCAGGAATGCATCCACATACTCATCACGCTTGTTCTGGTATTTGAGGTAGTATGCATGCTCCCAGACATCAATCCCGAGCAGAGGGACCTTGCCCTCACTGAGTGGGCTGTCTTGATTAGGGGTCGATACTATCTCAAGCTTACCATCATCAAGGACAAGCCATGCCCATCCGCTACCGAACCTGCCGAGAGCGGCTTCCTTTAGCTTAGTCTTGAACTCTTCCATACTGCCGAACTTCTCCTTTATCGCATCGACCACATCGCCTTCCTCTGACGAATCTTTTGCGAGTATCTTCCAGAACAATGTGTGGTTGACATGCCCACCGCCATTATTCCGCACAGCTGTACGTATATCTTGTGGCACAGAGTCAAGGTCTCTGATGAGTTCTTCTGGACTCTTCTTCTTGAGATCCGGATGCTTCTCGAGGGCAGCATTGAGCTTATTGACATAACCCGCATGGTGCTTGCTGTGATGTATCTCCATGGTCTTGCTATCTATTAGCGGCTCTAATGTATTGTACTCATATCCTAATTCAGGCAGCTCGTATCCTGTCATGCTTATCAACCTCGTTCAACATTCTTGGTGATATGAATCAGAATTCATGTTTATCTTTAAAGTTTTCCCTTAACCTTGGCCATTGCCATAGGCTTCATGGATGAGCTCTATGAATGTGCAGCAGCTCCATGCCTGCTGCCATGCGCCTTCTGCTCTCTGTTCTTTAGCAGACGATATCTCTGATGCTGCCCCTATCATGCCTTTGTGCAGTATGTCATGTGTGGAGGCTCTTATGATGCTCTTTATATGACTGCTATACTTCTCCTTATCAAGCCGGTGCATTGCGATGGCTGCGAGATTGTTCACGAAGAACCATGAGTCGCCCCGGTGGTAGCTCTCGTCATTCTCGCCCGTGTACTCTTCCTTGAATAAGGGACTGCTCTTGTCTATCGTGGCCAGACCGCCCCATTCCAGCCATAAGGCGCCAAGGCAACTGTTGAAGGCCTTCTCCCATGCCTCTTCCTCTAGCATATCCGGGAAGATGTAGTATGCAAGGAAGACGTTCGGGCGTAATGTCTTATCAACGCTCATATCGTCTTCGGCACCATCTGCAAGGATCTCGCCGTCGAAAAGAAGCTCTCTCGTAGCATGCCGCAGATTGTCCATCTTCTTCAGATAACTCTCATTTTTAGTGAGCTCTGAAAGGAAGCTATACGCGCGCATCATCAAGGCTTGGATCTCTATCCTGAAACCAGATCTGACATCTGAGGTCTCTCCATTCGTGTCCATCCATGTCTCCTTTGGGGCGTTCCTGAAGAGTCCATCCTTCATATAATTCTTTTCGAGCAGATGCACAGAGTATTCTATCTTCTTTGCAAAGTTTCCAAGCTCCTCTTCGCTGAAAAATGATGATGATTCTTCAAGCCTAAGGATGCTCCATCCAGTACCGTCTGCCGAGCCGAGCATGGAGTGAGGGAACCTGTTTGATATCCTCCCATCGTCCAGGAAACTGCTAAGGTGTCTCTTGATTATTGTCCTTGTGAGATCTTTCTTTCCTTCCTTGATCAGCCCTCCAAGAGAGATTGCTTCATCCCTAGTCCAGAACTGGAAGAACCAGTAGTATCCTGCGTACAGTCCTTCATCCTTGACAGAAAGCTCTTCCGTGGCGATGACAGCAGATTTGTATGCAGAAGTGATATCTTCATCATTGATATTATCTGCACTGTCAAATGTTCCTGTGTTGTCGTTGATGATATCATCGTCCTCATGGAGTCTTTTGATTAGCGACCGTTTGTCATGGTGCTGAACTATCTTCAAGGGTCCGTCAGTGATTAGTTCCAAACCTTCATTCACGAACCATTCGCCATTGCCTGATCTCTCCCTGTCGAAGCCGTAATCTCTAGGCACCCATTCGTCAGAAAACTTGTGCTCTTTGATTCCTTTTACGCCTAGGAAAAGCCTGTATGGATGGTGTTCATCATCCTTCTTCTCATACTCCGCGATGAGGTATCCTTCTTCCTCGTATACCTTGATATGTCTCCCAAATCTCGAGAAATCGTATATTTTCCTAGGGTCGAGGGATATGTTGATCCTTGTCCCGCTTTGGCATTCCAGTGATAGCGTGTTCTCCGCGCAGAACCTGGCAGTAATCTCTTGCTCGTCGCTGGTGAAGATTATTGTATCTTCTCTCTTGCTTATGGTGCTGTTTTTGACGTCAATCCTCTCGATGAACTTGAACATAGTCCATTCCTCATCAATAGGAAACCTGCAAGCCATGCCATGATAGAATGTGTGATTACCTTCTATGCCTTGTGAAAAGTATGAGCCATGCCTGTCTGAGATGAGGACTGAAGCGTATCTATCATTCACTTTTGATAATGCTCCATCCTTACTTGCTCCTCTTTCCATGGCACATATTGCGTCAGAGGCCTATTTAAATCTGTCCATAAAGGCTATGAAAAACTTTATATACGACACGACCAAGTTATATGCTGATGGCATCGATGTTCAGAGAGATTATCGAGTTCTTCGGAAGGCTCGGGATATATGATGTGATACTGCCCTTCCTGCTCGTGTTCTCCATAACCTTCGCAATACTTGAAAAGACCAAGATTTTCGGGGTGATTGAGATTGATGGAGTGCAGTACACAAGGAAGAGCTATAACTCCATCGTCGCGTTCTGTCTTGGATTCATGGTCGTGGCATCGACACAGCTTGTTGCCATAATAAATGAAGGTCTCGCAAGGGTAGCTGTCATAATGGTTGCATTCGTTTCCTTCATGATCTCGATAGGTGTATTCTATGGCGAGAATGATAATATCTTCGGCGATGAAGGCATTAGGAAGGTCAGACCTCTCATAGTAGGGCTCACTTTTGTTGCCATGATATTGATTATGCTCAGTGTCATCGAGACTTCGGATGGTATCTCATGGCTTGAGGTCATATACACATTCATCGCTGCAAACTGGGATTCTGCAGCAGTTGGTTCTGTTGTCCTGCTTGGACTTATTGTGGGTTTCATGGCATGGGTCACTAAACCTCCAAGCCCTGCTGGTGGTGATAAAGGAGGTGGTGGCTGATGGTGAACTTAACTGATATGCTGGCAATGCTCGCTGCCATAGGTGTGTGGGATATAGTGCTTCCTTTCATGCTCGTTTTCACCATAGTATATGCTACACTTACCACCACACTAAAGAGTATGTTCGGAAAGACTGAGAAAGGTGATAATTCCAAATATGCAATGGTGATATCTTTTGTCATCGGTCTTGGAGTTGTCATACCTCATGCTATAGGCGCTTATCCTCCAGGAGCTAATGTAGTTGAGATTATCAACACATCATTACCACAAGTAGCATTGATTGCTGTCGCCATCCTCGGTCTGATGATACTCCTCGGCATGTTCGGGATAAATACCACGAAAGCGAGCGGGAAAGGCATAGGTTCCATAATTGTCTTTGTCTCCATAGGATTTATTGTCTATATCTTCGGCACCTCTGCTGGCTGGTGGGTAATGCCATCCGGTGTTTTGGGTTCCTTCCTAGGCGATCCCGATACTATAGCCCTCGTGGTCACATTACTTGTTTTCGGCATTATTGTATGGTTCATAACAAAAGAAGATAATGATGAGGGTGACGGTGTTTTGGACAAGATTAACAAGTTCACCAAAAAGCTCACAGAATAATGCATGGATAGTGGATGAGGAATAAGAATGATAACATTTTATGACATGATTCAGAATCTGGATAGGATGGGAGTGTGGGATGTCCTGCTTCCTTTCATGCTGGTATTTACGTTAGTCTATGCGACATTAACCACAACTGTGTGGAATGATAATAGTCAGAAGAAATTCGCACAGATAATATCCGTTGTCATCGGTCTGGGCGTTGTAATACCTCATGCCATTGGAGCTTACCCTCCTGGAATGAATGTAGTGGAGATCATCAATACTGCACTGCCTAACGTTGCACTGGTCGCTGTTGCGATACTAGGTCTTTTCATACTGTTGGGGCTCTTCGGGATCAATGTTACAGAGTTCGGGAACAAGAACATTGGCACCTACATAGTCCTATTCTGTGTCGGAGCCATAATTTACATCTTCGGTTCAGCAGGAGGCAGCAGATATGAGATACCAAGAGCGCTATCATTCTTGAATAACCCTGACACGATGGCTTTGCTTATAACGATAGCTGTCTTCGGGTTGGTTGTCTGGTTCATCACAAGAGACCCCTCCACAGGAGGAAACGGAGGCGCAGGCAAAAAATTCATGGATACGGTGACCGGACTATTGAATGATAGGAAATGAAACAAGTGGATGTTTGAAAGAAAGGTGAGAAAAATATGCCGACAGTGGAAGGATTCGAGTTGTTGAGTAATTTTGCGGGAATTTTCACATTCCTGTTCACGTTCGCCGTGATCTATGGTGTCTTGTCCGTGACTAACCTGTTCGGTGATAAGACAGGGAAGACTGTGAATCCCATCATAGCTTTTGCCATGGCCATCATGGCGTCCTTCTCGCCCATGTTCATAAGGATTATCGCAACACTCTCACCATGGTTGATTCTGACTATCGTTACAGTGTTCTTTATCATGCTGCTCTTGAGATTCTTGGGCGTAGAGGAGAACGTTATAACTGATTTCTTCAAGAGTGATTCCAGCGAAAAGAAAACGGTCATATATTGGGCGATTGTTATGATGATCGGTGTTGTAGCACTTGTAGTAAGCATAGAGATCGGCGACATGGTAGGCCCATATGTTGGGGGAGAAGTTAATCATACTGCTGGAGAAGTCCCTCCAGACGCTGATGTTCCCGGAGGTCCATTCGTCGAGAACCTGGGCGCTACCTTATTCCACCCAAAGGTCATAGGTTCGTTCCTGATAATGCTCTTCGCATCGTTGGCCATACGTCAACTCTCTTTGGAGAAGTGAGATGACGCTAAGAAATATCATTCGTCATTCTTCTTTTCAGCCTTATCCGAGCCTTTTTCTTCGTCTTCAAGACTTCTGGGTTTTGGGATCTGGCTTTCAGAATCTGTCTTTTGTTTTTCGTTGGAAGCAGGCCTACGTTCTGTGTTATTACCTTTATCCGGATGTGCAGCCCTGATGTCTTCAGCAATCCTACCCAACTCATTGACATTGGCAGTAAAATTAGGCAAAACCTGTGAGAACACCTTTTCCAGGGCCTTGAGCTCGGTATCCACCTTGAGGATGTTCTTGTCGTATTCTCCTACTTTTCCCACAATAGCTCGGTAGAGCTCGTTGAAGTCTTCTTTGAGGTGCTTGACATCCTCATCCATCTTTGTGAATCTCTCATCCATTGCGTTTTTCCATTCGAGAACCTTCTGTATATTCTCGGTGACCTCTTTCCATCGTTCATCGATGATGGTTTCCACTACCTGTTCAATCTCCTCTATTGTGGTCTCTGAGCCGCCTTGTTCCGCTTGTGGAGACTGCGGGAAGCTTGGAGCACCGCCCTTAGGAGGTGGACTCTGGTCGTTTCCTTGGTTACCTTGCATGGGCGGTGGAGCGCCCATAGGCGGTGGCATCTGTTGGTCTGGCATTTGAATCTCATCTAGTTGTCTGGATTATGGCTTTTTATATTTTATGGTGGAAGTCAGAACCCTTCACTGCGAGGCTGCTGTTCACTTGGCGCATTGATATCTTCTATCTCCTCCACATCATGTTTAGATCTTATCCCAAGGTCCACAAGAGCCCTTTTGACTACTTGCAGTATCTCTCCTTGGGATACGAAGTTTACTGGGTTCCAAAGGTCAAGATATTTTTTTATGGTATCAACATCTTCGCGTTTTGCTGTAAGTCCAAGTTCCTTTATGATTATGTCCATCTTCTCTTTGGTATTCTTGAATTCTTTTTTGAGTTCGTATATTTCCTGGTTCACATCAGAGATCTCTGCATTTATTTTCTTACTCTCTTCGAGTTTATTCTTCTCCTTTGTCTGCATGCCTGCCCGCATGTTTTTGTATTTCTCCTCTAATGTCCTGAGCCGCGTGGTCAGCGATTTGAGCTGGCCACCTATCTCTTCCAGCTTTTCAGAATCAACTTGGTTCTTCTTGTCCTGGCCAAGGATACCGCCGCCTTGATGTGGTGTAGCAGGCGGTTTCTGCGGTGTCTGCCCTGTATTCTGTTGTGTCCCTTGCATCTTATCACTCAATCTTTTCCTGTATCTCTGTTCTCTCCAGGACTTTTAAACTTTCTGGTAGAGCTATATCATACCCAATAGTAAAGTTTTTAAGAGGCTGACTCTTCCAGGCCATAGTGATGCATATTGTCTTCTTTTAATATGGAGATGGACAGATATCTCGAGAGGAGATCTGTCATGAGCGAGGCTCCAGCCTCGGTACGGAAGCCAGACAAAAGACGGAAAAAGAAAGAAGAGAAAGAAGGTTCTGGCATTTCTCTTTCCAGGTTTAGCAATATGTTCAAGTCACTTCTTGATGTTGATGCGGTCATCGATCTGGATGATGTAGACAGCAATAAGCTTTCTGTCTTTGAGTTAAGCTCATTCAAGGATCGCCTCTCTCGGAAATTCCGTAAGAAAAAGCAGGATGCTGACATGGAAATCCACCAAGAAGAGCCAGATAACTCTGATGCGGAGGATGAGGAAGATGAATTGTCCTATATGGAGAAAAGCGGTCTTGATATGAGAGAACGGGCCATGGAACGGAAGAGCATGCCGAAAAAACCTCATAGTGCGTATGGCGACAGGGTGCCGAAAGAAGATGTCAAGAGAGTTCTCAATGAATCTGGTTTAAGTTCTACAAGTTCTTATCCTGATGAGGATGATGAAGAATCTGGCTTCGGAGAAGACTCTGGGGAGCATGCTCGAAAGCAATGGAATAATTTTCGTGATGATCTGCGCGAAGTCATAAACATAACCTACAAGATAATGAAAAAAGTCCCTCCTGAGACCATACGTAACTTCAAGGCATCTGATGATTTCAAGAGATATGTAGCTATTCTTGACAAATATGAGCTATTGAGGAAGAAGGATGAAGACCAAAAGGATGACACATCCGAGAAGGGGTAAGATTCTTTATCATATTATCATATTTCCATAGTAGGTTATGTTCTTTCCTACACCGTTCATATTGAGCCTGATGGTAATCATATGTTTCATGTTCCTATCTAAGTCAGCGATACTTCCAGTGTCACATTCAGCATCTATGGTGATCCTGTCTGGATTATATATTACATCATCCTTTATAGGCATTTCTGAGTCCCCTTGATGCGCTCTTATGCTTTCTCTTCCCATCGAGCACAGGACATCTTCTCCGTGCAGCACCTCTACATCGTCAACCATCTGGGCCATGTTGTATATGGCTGTGCTCTCGGCACCTTCAGGGTTATATCTTGGCCTTAATGAGATGAAAAGTTCTTTCTCCAGATAATTTAGCCTGAAATCATCAATCTCTATGCTATCAGAATCTATCAGCATGAAGTCGTACATCTCACTAATCACCCATCCATCGCCACTTCTTTGGAGAATCACTGCTGGTGCGACCAAAAGCACATCATCTTCACCGTACCTCTTCTCCTTGATTATGAGATATGTTAAATGTGCGTCTTCTCTCAACTCATTAGATTTTCTTTTCTCCATTGATGGAAGATGGTGCGTAGGAATCTGGTTCTGCGACATTATCCTTCTCTCATCGCTGAAGCCGTACCATATGCTGACATCCTTCCCGAAGAACATCTCGCTGAATGCCTCTGAATGTCTCTTGTCATAGAACACCCTATCAAGCCCAAGCCTATTCTGATTGTTGATGTAATGCTCCAGCGCTTCCACAGCTTCTGAGAGCGTACCTTGCGGTCTGACATCCATCCCTGTTATTGCAGCCAGATCGCTGAGGACAATGTATGCTGTGAATGCGAGGGCGAAGACCATAAGGACTCCTGAGGCTACAAGGACGATATCCTTCTTTATGCTTAGATTCATGATGTTTGCTACATAAGGTCTGAGGATTAATATATCTTTCTCCAAATCTTCTCTCGAGCACGAAAGAACTTAAATATTCGGTCAGAAGCCCTCTGTTATGGCAGAGGGTGAAGTCAAAGGTCAGATAATAGGTGGTGATTTTAGCAGGCTCCTGATCCGCAAGAAGCATTCGCAGCAGATTGAGCTGGGGGAGATCCTAGTGACTGAGTTTGATAATCAGCGGATGCTTGTGCAGGTATATGATCTTGCCTTTGGTTCTCAGATATCTTCGCAGAACATCGAGATGATTTCAGGCATGGTGCTTGAACAGGCAGAAGAGTTCTCCATGCTTGAGCCAGAACTCAGGAACTATCAGATTGCGATGGCTAAGCCATTGCTTCTTGTTGGGGCTGATGGTGCTGATACTTCAAGGATATCGAAGATGCTACCTTCCTTCTTCTCAGAGGTCAGGGCACTGACAAGGCAAGACTTGGAGTTCATGACTAAGCCAAAGAAGCCTATATTCTTGGGTGATATGCGTTCAGGTTCTGATGTTCTCAACATCCCTATAGAGCTTGATGGACCGAGCGTCCTCTCGCACCATATACTGGTGGCAGCAACAACCGGTCGCGGAAAGTCCAATCTCACTTCCTGTGTCCTCTGGAAGATGCTCAATGAGCCATTCTCAGGCCTTCTTGTACTAGACCCGCATGATGAATATTATGGGAGGACAGGTTTAGGTCTGAAAGACCATCCTAGTTCATCCGAGAAGCTGAGATACTACACTCCTATGGACCCCCCTAAAGGGGCTCTGAGCTTGGCGATCTCTGTCAGATCACTACGGCCTTCGCACTTCTCTTTCGTGAACCTCTCTGACCCTCAGCGCCAGGCTGCAGCGGCATACTACAGCAAGTATCGTACAGATTGGATTGTTTCCATCCTGATGGGAGAAAGGCTTGATGTAGAATTCAATGAATCCACACTGAATGTCCTCAGGCGGCGTGTGATGAGCATGCTTGACATGGAGGTAAGGAACGGATCCATATACTCTAAAGGGATTTTCTGCATAGACCGGGGCGAATCGACAGTAGAAGATATCTGCAAAGACCTTCAAGAGTCAAAGACTGTAATAATAGACACATCTCATTTCTCAAGCGATATAGAGCTTCTCATAGGGAATATGGTCGCTTCTGAGATCTTCAAGCGTTATCGCTCTCTCAAGATGAATGGGAGCCTGAAGGATAAGCCTGTGGTTTCCATTGTCCTCGAGGAAGCCCCAAGAGTCTTAGGCAAGGACGTGCTAGAACGCGGCCCTAATGTATTCTCTACCATCGCACGGGAAGGTAGGAAATTCAACGTAGGGATAATAGCCATAACACAGTTGCCTTCCCTGATACCACGGGATATCCTAGCGAACCTGAACACGAAGATCATCCTTGGTATAGAGATGTCCAATGAACGCCAATCCATAATAGACTCTGCTGCGCAGGACCTCTCGAATGATTCAAGGGCTATTGCCTCCTTGGACAAGGGCGAAGCCCTCATCACGAGCAACTTCTCAAGGTTCGCCATACCTGTGCGTTTCCCATTGTTCAAGCGTATTGTAGAAGATACGCAGAATAAGAGAATGTCTGAGAAGTTACAGACAAATGAATCTGAGCACAAGATCTCATTCTCTGGGATGAAGATAGATTGATCAAACAAAAAAAAGGACCTCAGAAAAATTAGGCACTATGCTCTTCAAGGAGCTCCCTTAACTCTTCCCAATCAGCATCACTCATGTTGAGTTCCTCGACCGTGCTCTTCAGCTCTTCTTGGATCCTATCTAGCTCACCATCAAACCGCTCCAGGTCTTCTGTGAAATCCATATGTGCAAGCTCAGGCGAACACTCCAGTATGAGTTCTCCTCTGAAAGCGCAGTCTATCCCCTTTTCCATGGCTTCAGTGTACCTTATAACTCTAGCAGAGGAATCTTCTGCGATATCCACAAGCTCTATGGATACACCTACGATAAGAGAAAGCAGTATAGGTATTATCGCCAGTTCTTTCATGATTACCCCCAAGGCTGAGAAGTCTCCATTTCTTTTTAAATGTTCTTCTTTTTAACTATTATTTAGTAGTTACAAAGCGAAAGGTTTAAAAATTCAGTTATACACTATAGATATGGGGGTAGGAAATGGTAGAGCTCGGTGGACGCAACAGGCAGAAGTATGCAAGATTGTTCCTAGTGATGAGCCTATTTGCGATATCTTTTTTCACTATCGTTTCTAGTGTTATGCTGAACGTATACCTTCATGAGCTCGGCCATTATGCTGTGGCTGATTATTATGGACTTGACCCCGAGATGCATATCTCTGGAGTTGTCGAGATGGGTTCTGAAGGTGTAAGGATGAACCTCAATCCTGAAGCATATGTCCGTTACAGGGATCCTGGGGATACCTGGAAGAATATCCTCATAACAGCTGCAGGACCATTCATGAATCTTGTGTTGTTGGGCTTCTTTGTTGCCCTCCAGATCTCATTGAGGAGGATACTGATGCGTAAGGCAAATGTCTCAAGGAGGTATGGCAGAAAATCTTCTGAGATAAGGTATATGCGTATTTGTCTGCTATCTGACATTATCTTCATGAGCATGGCTGTACCCTCCTTGCTCTCTGTGGTGATGAATCTTACCAACACACCTGGTTCTGACGGTGCTTATCTGAGGCAGCTGTTCAGGCAGCTCTAAAGGGAATGATTAAGAATCTGATTACTATGAAATCTCTTCTTTTCTGTGATATCACACAGTAACTTTTTTAAACCTCTGCGATACTTTGATACATAGGTCTAAAGGGATTCCGGGATGTGAGTGTTGGTGTTTATCAGAAAGTCAGTGATGGTCTTTGTCCTGCTGCTCGTCAGCTTCAGCTATGGTGTGCTTGCTGACGAGGATGATGACCAAGAGCGTCAGAGCATCCCTGATGGCATATATTTCGTGAGACCTGAGTCTGCAGACCAGGAAAGTGTAGATTTCAAGCCAGAATTCGTACCCACAGAACCTATTGTTTTCTACTCATGCATGGAAGGCTCTCCACGTGTCTATAACTCGGTATATTGCAAGAACGACCCCGCTACTGTGATAGAGCTTGATACTCACCCCTGGAAGAAATCATGCCATATAGCCGTGCATAATACCACAGACCTTGACTGTTCTGAACGTGTTGTGATGGCAGAATATGAGGTGAGGGATGAGATACTCCGATGGGAGGAAGAGATCACTGTCACAGATGTGGAATCCATACCATACATACTCCTTGATACTCAAGCAGAAGATGGTGGTTGGGGTGACCCGGTGAGCACAGCCTGGGTAATTTGGGCATTTGCGGAGTTTGGAGATGATAGGTATGAGAGGAGCGCTTTCGCTTCTCAGGTAGAAGAGGGCCTGACATGGCTTAAAGAGAACCGGGATCCTGACGATAAATGCTGGCCAGATGATGGCTGTAGTGTAAGGACAACTGCAGAGGTGCTTGCAGCACTCAACGAAGCAAATCTTACACAGCGTACTGATTGGTTAAGGATTGTGCATGATGCAACAGTATGGCTTTCCTTGCAACAGAACCTATTCAACCTCAGAGAGCCGGCACAGACTGTCGAGGCTGATGAGACCTGGACTGCCAGCATAACAGGTGTTGATTGGACTGATGGTGAAGATGTTGATTATACAACCTGTGTTGTCGAGTACGCTGATGAGTATGATGATACCTTACAAATAGTCTTCGATGAGACTTATGATTTTGAGTTCACACCTATACATGAGGAACGGTTCACAGTACTGTGCTCACCTAACAGCCTGCCGATAATGATTTGGAATAGTCGTGATGAGCTCGTCTTCAACTCTACTACAGGTAATGTCACTTACAAGATACCTGGTGCATGCTGGCATCATACTGAGCCTTGGCTGAACTGTGATATAAAGACCACTAATTTTGCTTCTAGTGTCCAATCATTGGATTCTGTGCGTAGAGATCTTGGCAGGGATTGGCTATTGAACAACCTAGATTATGATGATGTTGGTCTGTACTTTGACACACCAGACAGTTATTTTGATACTGCTTGGTTCCTGTACAGCAGATATGGTAAAGATGGTGATGCAGAAGAAGACGAGCTCTCAAGGGTTGAGCGAGATATTGTAAGGTGGCTGCTCTTCCATCAGAACAATGACGGAAGCTGGGGTAATGTAAGTGCAGACTTTGATGTGAATCTGGAACGGACGGCAATGGTGAGCATGGCGCTCTCTGAAGTGAACAATGGCAGCTATAGCGAATTCATCAAGGATGCGAATGTCTGGATCTCCGATAACCGTCCAGGTGATGGGTGGGATACAGTGAAGAGGGATGCTCTAGGCTTCCTCTCTTTCAGCAGCAGTGCAAAGCCCTTCATAATAGCGACAGATGGTATGGTCCGTATGACTCGTAGCCGGATTGATGTAGAGCTCTACAATCCGAGCAGCTTCAACTTCAACAATCTTGAATTCGTCCTTGAAGACGGGCTTGAGGATTACGTAGAGCTCGATGGGATAGGCAGTCTCGCCTCTGATTATTTCAAATACATAGAGCTTGAGCTCAACCAGAATCCGGATGCCTCAGTGCATGGCAAGATATCTGTCTTGAATGATGGGAGAGAGATCGGAAGGATACCTGTGCTCATCCAACAGGTGCCAGAGATTGACATATATCCCGATCGCAGGGAATATTCTGTATATAATGGCCAAGGTGTTGTTGAGTTCGACGTTGACAAGACAGAGGGTGTTTCGCTCGACTGTAGGTTGAGGTGGGATGACCCTAGTATAACCTCTAGAGAGAGGTTCAGCGTCTCGGAGCAGAGTACTCTCAACACAGATATCGTGCTCAGTGAAGTAAGGAACCAGAGAAAAGATTACAAAGGGCGGTTCGAGTGTGATCATGATGGTGTGAACCTCACGATGCCTTTCGAGATAAGCACCATCCAGTTCGAGCAGACACCATTCACAGTAGACCCTGACTCATTGAACATCACATCCTCTAGTGATGAGACATATTTCACAATATACAATAATGTTGATATGGAAATAGTTGTAGAGTCCAGGTTTGAGACCGAGGACCCATACATGATGATATCGAATCCCCAGGTAAACATTGAGCCACATGACAGGGCTCAAGTTGCTATAACTCCTCTGTTCGATGACACGGAGATGGAGGAAGAGCTTCATTGGAGCAATATGATAAGAGTGCATGCGTATGGTCGTGAAGAATACGTAGACGTCTCTATCGGATATGAGGCAGCTCGCTCTTTCTCATTTGGAGGGCTTTTCTTTACATTCATAATAATATTCGGTCTCATGGGAGGAATGGGCTATATGGCATACTCCAACAAATCAGCTATAGTATCAGCGCTTCCTGAGCCTATAAAGTCTAAGCTACCAAATACGATGGCATCATCAATGGAAAGTAGTGGAGACGGGAAGGTGAATCATCCAATGGAGAAGAAGGTCAAGGCAAAGAATTTCGTCCATCTTGCTGAGATGATAAAGATAATGAAAGGTCTTGGAAAAGACGATGATGAGATTACCAAGAAGCTAGAGGCTGAAGGGTATTCTAAGACAGAGGTTAATGAGCTCTTCGAACGTGTCCAGGATGAGCTTGATGCCACACAAACACTTGGTAAGGAAGAGCGCTTCATGAAGCTCATGAAAGACCTTGATGCAGATACTGGCGCTGTGCGAAATAAGCTGAAACAAGATGGTTTCACAGATATCGAGATCAAGGAAGCCTTCAAGCAGGCAGAAGAAGACATACTCAAGAAGCGTGAAGAGCTCGATAAGAAGCTCAAGGATACTGAGAAATATAACCTCGAACAGGAAGACGGCAAGAACAAGAAGAAAAAAGAGAAGACTGAAGAAGGCGATGAGAAAAAGGAATCAAAAGAGGAAGAAAAGAAGGATGGTGAATGATTAGAGCATCATATCTCGCCGACACATCTTCCATCAACACATCTGCATTCATTGATTGTAGGGAAACCGCATCTAGGCATTGA
>CAZTTX010000020.1:0-15875 GCA_964616085.1 uncultured Methanosarcinales archaeon | reverse complement strand
ATGATGAGGAAATCATCAAGACAGGAGAGGAAGCCGTATCCATCATACATGAGGCAAGAAGGTTCAAGGCAAAGAATGAGATGTCGATGAAGAAAGAGCTTTCAAGCATAAAAGTCAAGACAGAGAGCGATATCACAAGATTCTCCGAAGACATCAAGGCTACCACAAAGGCAGGAGAGCTCAAGAGAGAAGAAGGCGAGCTGTCTGTCGAGATCCAGGAGTGATCAGCCTCATCGCTTCCTGCACAAGAATACTGCATGGTCCTGCTCGAAAGGCTCTAGGGTCTTATGTTCTATGACCTCGCAATGCTGTTTGAGATCTTTCTCTACTTTCCTGAACACATCCTTCGGCCTGGCGGCTACATCTATACTGCGGGACTTACAGGACAGGATTGCGATTCCCCTCTCATCCAAGAACCTGAGATTCTTGACGAATATACCTACCTGATCCCTCTGTGCGATATCCTGGAAGAGGACATCCACACCTGTCAAGAAGTGTGCGAACGAATCTATATTGTTAGCATCTGCAAAGATTGGTGCCATATTTATCCTTTCTTCAGCCAGAAAATGCAGTTCTCGCATCATGCGCGGAGCGAACTCAAGCGCATATACCATCCCATCGTCCACTATATCCGAGACATGACTGACAGTAGTGCCAGAGGATGCTCCCAGGTATAGCCAAGTATCAGTCCGTTTCAGCTTAGGAAGCGACATGTTCTTCATTATGGCAGCGCCTAGCTTAGAACGGCTTGGATCCCATTGCCTGAGCTCTTTTCCTTTCTCTTTGATGAGCCTTTCACCATAGACGCTCTTGCCGGGAACCATGTTGGTAGTGTATAAGCGTCTGCCATCCATGAGTACATTGTCGTGCCTTGTCTTTTTCATGGTATCACTTGTATCGTTTCTCTAGCTCTTCCCTGAGCTGGTATCCTGTATGCCCATCACTTCCGAAGAAATCTATCCGGGCAGCGATGCTTATCTTCGACGCCAAGGATCTCGCAAGTTTACCCTTGTCTGCTTTCTTGGCCTCATTCACCAAAGGGTGCAGTATTATTATCCCGTGCTTAGGAGGATTTGAAGAGCTCCTAAGGTGCCTGAACATGGCCTTTTCTGCACCGAGTGTCTGGATCGTAGAGGATGGGAAATTCATGAGACGATGCATACTGCCAGCATACGATATCAATCTTGCTGCAATCAATGGTGTTGCTACTGCGGAGATGTTTGGATATGTCTTCTCCATGAGCCCTTCAAGGTATCGCTCTTGATGGGATTTCAGCCCGTGCATAGAGATTATCTGTTCTGCTAGTGTTTTCACGGGCTCAAGATCCTCTTTCTTTAGATGCATACCGATAGATTCTTTGTCCTTCGGAAGCTTCAAGACCTCTTCCGCGTAATGGAGATGGTCAGATCGCATCCTGGATAGCTCAGGGTTATACAGAGAGAACCATTCCCTAAGCCGGGTTGATAATGTGTTCATCGTCCTCTCAAGCTCCTCGATGGCATTGACCGATTGGATTATGATGTGGTCTTGAGGCTCTGTCCTTCTCAGCTGTTCTGCTGAGTATTCAAGACATACAGAACGCAATCTGGCGAAGTGCTCCTTTGTGCTTGACTTGCGCATTATCTTTGAGAACACTGAGTTGGTCTGCTTGTCAGAAAAATCAGCCTTCCTCATCCCCCTATAGTCCTCCTTACTAACTAAAGATATGATATCCTTTCCTTTGAACTCTTCAAGGAGAGAAAGTTCCTCAGCAGCATATCTGCCACAGGAGATGGTCTTTTGGCTCTCATAGCTTGGCTTTATATCTCTCTTCTTGAGTTGCTTACCCCCTTCGTCGAAGATATAGGTAGACAGCGCATCCGTATAAAAAAAGTATGGCATGGTCTGACTAATCAAGGATTATTTATAAAAGTTATAGGAAGTATCAGCCAGAACTCCTTATCATGCCAGTCTGCCAATCCTTTAGGACCTTGCGTGCTGCACGCACAGTATCGGGCTCAGCTCCTTTCTTCAGGAAATTCATATGATGCGCCAGCGCTTCAAGGAACTCGTCATAGTCATCGGCATCAATCCCATAATGCTCATGCAAAGAATTCTTTTGGCTCATGTATATATCAAGCAGTACGCCCTCTGGATCCTTGACCTTCGAATGATCGACTGCGCCTATCGAGCCATGCTTCTTCTCATCCTTCTCCATATAAGGGATAACGCCTGGTGTGTCAATGAGAGTGATGCGAGAGCTCAACCTTATCTTCTGCATACCTTTCGTGAAACCAGATTCAGGGCTCGAGCGCGCCCTGGATCTTCCGACGAGAGAGTTGATGAGCGAGCTCTTCCCTGTGTTAGGATAACCTACGATGCCGACGCTCAATGATTGAGGATAGCCTGTAGCCTTCAGGATGGCTTCCTTGAGCATAGTGGTCCCATGACGGTCCTTTGCCGAGACGAAGACAGCATCTCCAAGTTCTTTTTTCCTCTTCTCAAGCTCATCCCGAGAGGCGAGGTCGCATTTGTTGAGAGCAAACACTAATGCTTTCCCTGAACGCAATACCTTGTCCTCGATCTCCTTGTTGCGTGTTGCGTCCACATATCTAGAGTCAAGCACTTCTACTATGACATCCGCCTCGTCGATTACCTTGTCCAAGACCTTCCAAAAGTTTGGCATGGGCTGAAGAATATGCATGGATATAAAAACCTTTATAAAGAATCCAGAGCCACTCTGCACTATGGACCACTGCACACTTTTTGTGTATAGCACTTACAACCAGAGATTCTGATAGTGTACGGTCCATCCATGATAAATGGTCTTCTTTTTGCAATAGCATGTGGTGGTGACGATGTGGATATATGATAAGCGTGACAAGGTTGAAGACAAGCTCAAGACATATCTTGATATGAGCAGATTCCCTGTGATACATGGTTATGACATGGAAAAGATGCATGATATAGATGAATTCATCAATAGCTTCATGCACATGGGGTTCCAAGGCTCGAACCTCGGCATAGCCATAGATATGTTCAGGAGGATGATGGAAGAGCGTGAGAAGGGCCTTAAGATATTCATCTCCTTCACAGGGAATATGATCAGTTCAGGCAATAGGGAGCTCATCACTTTCCTAGCAAAGCATAAGCATATTGACGGGATTACCACGAATGCTGCAGGCATTGAAGAGGACATCATAAAATGCCACAGCCCATTCCATCTCGGCACATTCAACGCCAACGGATCTTACCTCCTTGACGAATGTATGGGAAGGATAGGCAATATCTTCGTCCCAGCAGACAGATATCTCTATCTTGAACGGTTCCTCAAAGAGGTCTTCCCGAAGATCAACAGTAGATCTGCGAAAGGTGATGTCCCTTCATCGCATGAGGTTGCAGAGATCATAGGAGATGAGATAGAGAAGAGTAAGCTCACCTCAGGGGGTAAGGAGAGCTCTTTCCTTTACTGGGCAAAGAAGAACAAGATACCTGTGTTCTGTCCAGGCATCACTGATGGCGCCATAGGAGACATGGCAGTATTCTTCAGACGCAACAACAAGAGTTTTGCAATAGACTCCACCAAAGACAACGAGGTCCTTTCAAGGATGCTTTCTGATGCAGAGAGGTGCGGATCGATTATTCTAGGCGGAGGGATTGCGAAACATTTCCTCCTGAATTCAGCCATATTCAGAGACGGGTTCGAGCACTCCATCTACATCACTACAGCAGCAGAGCATGATGGTTCAGATTCCGGAGGAAACCAGGAAGAGGCTATATCCTGGGCCAAGATAAAGCCATCAGCAGAACGTGTCAAGGTGGTCTGCGATGCCACTATCGCTTTCCCTATCCTGATGCTAGGCACCTTCAGCAATGAAAAACATGATAAGAGGAAAGGTCAATCAAGCTCCAAGAAGTCTAAGACAGCTTCACGGTAACCTGGGTGCAGGTCCCTTACGAATGTTGAATGGAGGACAGCAGAACCCCTACAATGACCCTCGATGATGATATTTTCTGCTCCTTCCAGCAAAGCAGATTCCTTGAGGACTACACCATCGCTATCACGCCCGTCCATCTCACAGCCCACTGCTACAACGTTATAGAATGGAACATCTGGGAGGGGTTCCCTATTGAGCTTGTTGAGGAAGAGGCTGCCCTCTCGCATATCCCTGCACTCCAAACGCTCACCGAAGACAGGGCACATGGTAGAGACCCAGCCTGTTATACCATGGTGCGGGCTTCCGCTGGTCAGCACCCTGTCCACTCTCTCAGTGCCAAAAATCTGCATATACCTTCTCACAACAAGTCCACCCATACTGTGAGCTATGATGCTAACGTTCTCAGCTCCTGTCTTGTGCAGCACACTACCTATTATATCATCAAGCCTCACGGCATAGGTATCAAGATTGTCGTTCTTGGTCGGGACTATGATGCTTGAATCATCCTCGGTATAGACATCGTAGTAATAACTAGCCTTCAACGATATAGGTTTCGAGAACCTGCCCCATAGGTTTGGAGGAAGCTCGAAATACCTATACAAAGATATCCTGCCCATGTTCACAATCCCATAATCCTCGAGCATCGCTTGGAGATCATTGAAAGTGTCCATGTTGAAATCAGGCGATGAGTCCCTATCGAGTGCATGACCATGGATGAAAATCACAGGCGTCTTGGCACATCCATCATCTTTGCAGCAGGGCTTACAGTGACCATCAGTACAGCACATGACAGGGTTATCTGGAATATGGAACTCTTTCTCGTATAGGGCATCTCTTATCATCAGAGGCTCACGGTCCATCTCCTCGAGATGTGTGTCTATGCTCAGGCAAGGCTCAGGGATCAGGAGAGAGAGCTCTTCTCTCTGAGACTCATCTAGATCTGCGGATGCGTTCCACATCATATCAATGACATCACACGCCTCTGTGGCATCATCAGGAGCATTAACTGGATCTATATCTGCTTCAGTACAGTTGACCATTCCGCACAAAGTTCCAGTGATATTGTTATAGTTCTCAGTGAAATTATCCATGTGCTTGGAGCTCTTTTCCTCGAGCATCATCGACACATTCTCAAGGTTTCTTATGGCTGATGTGGCATTATCAAGCATTTCCTGTAGGTCTCCAGGTCTCTGGAGAGCCTTTATGCTAGAGTTGAGTGAGGTTAATGCCTTCATGGCCTCTGAAAGTGCATCTTCATCCCACACCATGAACTGATTGAACTCTTCAGCGCGTTCTTTCGCCTGCGTAAGATTCTCAAGGGCTTCATTGAATGAGATTACATCTTGCTCGAGCGACTGAAGAAGCTCTTCACTTTCCCATATCGGCGCATACGCAGAATCATGCAAATCCTGGATTTCTCCCCAGAGGTTCTCATACTCCTCTTCCGACCAAAGCTCAGTGTACTGAGTCAAAATATCATCAGAATGCGCGAGCTCAGCAAGAAGATCATCTGTGCGATTATCTACTATGAAAGCATGAGAAGCATCCTCTATGCTACGATTGAAAGAGAGCACATCAGAATAAGCTCCAGATATATCCTCAGCGAATCCTTTTATGTATTCGTTTGAAGAATTCTTGGCCTGCTCTTGGCTGGGATTAAGGTCATGCTCAAGGATTACCGAAAGGTGTCTTGAGGTTTCGTGCTCGCGCGTCCTGCAGAAAAAAGTCCGTTCACTACTACAGCTTATCTCATATCTGTACATCTTGGATCCTCGACCCTTATCAGCAGTGAGGTTGAAAGAACTCTCCAATGGCTCAATCAGTGTTATCATGCTATCGCTAGTCTCAAGATTTTCCAATGTGCTCATATCCCTGAATGTATAGTTGCAGCTCGCACTGCAGAAAGGGTTCGTCCTGACAGAAGTAGTGAAGATGAATTCTGCCTCTTCGCTGTTATTTATACGCACATGTTCTCTGTCTACTGTAAGATCAATCAGCACATCGTGGCCAAGTATGAGCTGTATGTTCAGATATAGCCGAAGCACGATGACACCAAGAGTAACGAAAACGGCTAAGGCCAGGAATATCACAAGAAGTTTCTTCTGCTTCTCGTTGAGCTTTATGAACTTCCTCATGCAAAGCCACTAGGTGCACAGGTATTAAAATTTAATCAATATGACATAACATGAAATTCGTAAGTAATTAGTCTAATGTGGAAGATATGACGCCACATTCAAACTTATCCCATTTCTTATTGTATTGCTCTGTGTTCCCGAAGGGAGCAACCCCTCACGACGAGCATTAATGCTTTATTTCACTAAGTTTGACCTCAATGTGCTGTCATACTTTTTGTTGACTAATTACCTACTGAAATTCGTAAGATTTATAACATGACATGACCGAGATTAGAGGATGGCCAGTAAGGAGAGCAAGACGCATAGCAAGAAAACCGTACAGAGAAAGAAAAGCAAGATGCGGCCGATGGTAGTGGTGAACTTCAAGACCTATGAGAGCTCTACCGGACAGGATGCGTTGAGGTTGGCTATGGCCTGCGATGAGGTCGCAAAAGAGACAGATGCTGAGATAATAGTCTGCGTGCAAGCGGCAGACATCTTCAGGATTGCACAGCACGTCTCAATACCTGTGTTCGCCCAACACATAGATCCCATAGGCCCGGGCAGTCATACGGGCATGATACTTCCTCAATCGATAAAAGAAGCTGGTGCAACAGGCACGCTTCTTAACCATTCGGAGAACCGGCTCAGGATAGATGTGTTGGAAGCCAGCATAAGGGCAGCGAAGGAAGCAGGGCTCATCACCATAGTGTGCGCTAACGATGCCATTGTAGGGCAGGCAGTATATTCTATGGAGCCTGACCTTGTAGCTGTAGAGCCACCTGAGCTGATTGGTGGCGATGTATCTGTGAGCAAAGCCAAGCCTGAAGTCATAAAGAACTCAGTGAACAGGATATGTAAGCTCGGCGGATACCACAAAGTACTGGTAGGTGCTGGTGTCAAGACAGGAAAAGACTTACAGAAGAGTATCAGTCTAGGAGCACGTGGTGTGTTGCTTGCTTCTGGCATCACGAATGCCAAGGACCCTAAAAAGGTCCTAAAGGATATGGTAAAGGGGCTTTGAGCATTTCCACATTGTTCTGAATGACATATTCCATATATCCTAGAGTATTTTCCAGGATTTCCGAAACTATTGCAAATTCTCTCAGGAAAGCGTGTTAAAAGGTTATGGCCTATCACCCACAAAAGAACAAAAGGTGATATAGAATGGAACTTGGAAAGAAAAAAATGGAAAGCCTGAGAAAGATGCCACTGATCGAGACAAGGGTCAGGAAGAGCAAAGACGGGAGCTATATCGTGAATCAGACCACGATAACCTCGATAAAACCTGTCGAGTATTATCAGGCAGTCCTCGAATCGGAGCCTGCAACCGAAGAGGAAGATGTCCTAGCAGACGCAGAGAAGCTTGAGGCATGACTTCTACAGAACAGGAAAGGGTGAAAGGTTTTTTTTATTTTTTAATATCCTTTCACTCTTACGATGTAAAGGTACTCGACAGCGCCCAGTATCAGAGCGAGGAGCACAGAGACTACAATTATAGAGAACCAATTTATCGGGAAATTATGACCCCTGTACACAATCAGCATAGTGACGACAGAGAGGAATATGACTCCAGTTATTGCTATCGACGTCCGGATGTGTCTTTTCTTCACAGAGGAGAGGTTTCTCTTCACCTTGTGATGTATCCTCTCAGGGTCAGGACTCGCCTTAGGAGAAGCTTTTTTAGTCGCCTTGGGCGCTTTCTTAGCATTACCGGTTCTTCGAGTCGTAGAAGCCTTAGCCTTTGCCATAGGTCTTCCAAAGAGAAATTCCTTAATAAAGTTTTCTATAGGTAGTAATCATTAAGAAGATTTTTATAGTCCCATAAGACATTTGATAGCATGAAAAAGATTGATGCTAAGACAGGGATAGGTTTATTATTGCTCTTGGGTATTGTCATCGGCGGACTCCATGGTTTCTATGCGGCAAGCGTCAACCCGAGGATGCACAGCCTGGCAGGCAACGAACTTTGCAATGGTCCCTACATCAGTGAACGTATTGTAGCCGAACCGGGAGATACTATACTTCTGAGCTACAAATCAAGGATATCAAGAGGAAGCACACGCATCAGCATAACCGACCCGCAAGGGAGCATTGTGTATACAAGAGAAGATTCACGACCAATATTCAGACAGCATTCCATAAGAGTGACCGATGATGATGCAGGTGAATGGACATTCGAACTGGAGTGCGAACGTGCAGAGATCATATACGAGATTGAGTACAAGATCAAAGAAAAAGAAGAATAAGAGATGATTGAGCCAAGCTCAATCACCATTGTTTCTCATGAGTTCTCCATAAGGAATGCCTTCTTCCTCAGAGAGGTCTCGTGCAAGCCTTAAGGTATCCCTCAATACGTCTCTTGCCCCCCTGACATGCATTATGGCATTCCGTCTGTGTTCTGCAGCATCCCTCATAGCTTGAGCACGTTCTGGACCAGTCAAATCTTCTCCAAGGACGTCTTCGAGATCTAACTGCTCATCTTCAGCAGATTCCACATGCCCCAAGAACTCATCTATGCTTTCACTGAGCTCTTCTGTGGATATCTCCAGCCTTTCCAGGTTCCCTTCGAGTACCTCGAATCTTCTCTGCAGAGCTGTCAGCTGAGCCACTATCCCTCTCACCGAACCGGAAGCCCTTACATTTCTGGACTCGTCAATCAGTGATCTCGACTCACGTGAGAGCGCATTGGCTTCTCTACCTAGTTCCCTTATCTCTTCGAAGGTTTCTGCCTCAGATAGACGTTCTCTGAGATCCTCTAATCCATCAATCTTCTCCTCTAGGACACTTCTTACTCTCTCTTCCATCTCATCAGTTATATGTTCAGAGGATTCTAGGCTAGCCATCTCTCTCTCAACATTCTCAATCAGGTACTCCACAGTCGAGAGTATATGTTCTCGTGCAGTCTCTGCAACATCATCACAATCTGTGCTCTCCTCAACACACTCGAGTATCCTTTCCCTGCTTGCCTGGAAATCATCCCGTGTCTGCCGCATCCTTTCAGCCTTCTCCTGGGCACGTTCTGCGGCCTGTCTTGCGCGCTCTGCAGCCTCTTCACGCCGCCGATGAGCTTCTTCTATGGCTTCTTCAGATGCTTCATGACCTCTTGCTCGGTAATCACTCTCTTCGAGCTCTCTCTGAGCCTTTGCACGTTCTGCTAGCATCCTCCTTGTTTCCGGGTCAGCCAGGTCTTCTGGAGAGAATCTTCGGAGCACTCTTTCAGGATGCTCAAGGATATTCTCAATCTCCTCGTCATCATCGCCTGAGACGATTGCAAGAGCACGCTCCTCATCAAGGCGTCCTACAACATCTCTTGCCCTCTCTGAACGTTCAAGAACAGTTACAAGCCTTTGGGCAGCTTCAGCATTCCTTTCCCTGATACGTCCTAATGCCTGAGCTCTCTGCTCTTCTGCTCTGGCTCTGGCCTCTGCAATCCTATCGTGAGGGTCCACGGGACGCTCCTGTGTATCGTCAGGCCTTATGTCGTCGGGTCTTGTATCGACAGGCCTTTCCTGATCAACCTCATCCGTATCTGCTGAATCGTCTTCCATGCTTGATAGCTGACGCCTCACCAATGTCATGACTTCTGTCTCATCCTTCCCTTCAAGGTCGATTATGTCAGAAAGCTTCCTGATAGCACGGACCGCCTGCCCGTCCAGGTCAAGATGCTCAATCCAGCGCGAAAGGACTTCCCTGCTCGTCGCAGGTCGGTCCTGGTCAATGTCATCTGTAGCGTGGTCTGCTGTGGCCCTGTCGGCCGCAAGACGTCTACGGACCATTGTACGTATATCATCATCGTCATAGTCCTCAATATCGACAATCTCAGAGACTTCCTTCAACGCTCGTCGCCCTGTACTGTCTAGATTGAGACGCTCAGCAATCCTGCCTACAAGAGAGTCTTCTGGCATGACCAGTCTCCCTGTTATTGTCACATTGTCAGTATCATCACTATCGACATCCTCCTCCGCATCATATCTTGCAAACGCAGAAGGGGTCGCTAAGACAAGGAAAAATATCATGGATAAGACAAACAGCCTGCTAAAAATATCATTTTTCATCTTGACTACCTCCATCACATGGATTTCTTTTTTATCGTATGGTACACAGTGGAAGAACTTTTTAAATATATTTTTTATTTAGGATATAATCCACTAAAGATGCATCATATCTGCAAGATTAGATTTAGGAAGCCATATCTCAATTATCTTCAGAAGCATGGGTGTCCCTAAGGATTATGCTACAACCCTCTTCTGTGAGCTCACAGCCCTCTATATCGAACATGCTATAGCAATCGTTACCACATATCTTACCTTCTGTTACTTCAGGCATCTCTTGAGTGGGATAGCATTCACAATCGCACAAGGAAAGCGAGCATTCCCCAGAGAGATCATAGAGATCTCTTTCTCCTAAGAGCTCAATCTCAGAGAACACTAAGGTGTATGTGATAGGTACAAGAAGTGACAACATCAGAATCCAGATGAGGCCTGGCTCACCAAGCACAGGTCTGCTCTTCTTACTATGACGCACTTTCGTACTCTTTTTCCCCATGATTGCAAGTATACAATCCTGCTATTTAAATCTAGCTTTGGAGTGCTTACGGGCTCATACTTTTTGATAACGCAACAGTTAAAATTAAAAAAGCAAAGCACAGCCCTATCCATATGATGAACAAGACTTTCTTCCTGATCGCGTTCAAGGAAGGCCATGGGATCCTCATACTCAAGAAGAAGGCTCTTGAGAGATGGGAACTGCCAAAGATTGCCTCATCGAAAGAGAAGCCTTTGAGCGAGCTTGCTGAAGAGTTCATGCACAAGCACTTCCGGGCAAACCACCGCATATTAGGCCAGAGTTCTGTGATGGACAGCTATGAATGGCCCAAAGAACTTCAGAGCATCACAGGAAAAGAGGGTGGAGAGCACAGGTTCATCTTCTTGGAGCTGACGGGCAAGGCAGATAAGAGCTGCCTCAAATCTGATGAGTACAGCAGCTATGACTTCGTTGATTATGATCTTCTTATCCAGAAAGTGGTATTCAAGAACCACAAGAAAGTCTTAAGAGATGTGCTGGACGACCTCAACAAGAAGAGAAGGCTCAAAGATAGAGGCGTTGGAAATTCTGGAATATGACCTTAGCCACTTCATCAACATCCATCCCTTTTATCTTGGCGATGACCTTCAGGGATTCTTCTATGAAACGTGACTCGTTAGGCTTACCATCCCTATACGGCGACATGAAAGGAGCATCCGTCTCAGTCAGTATCCTTGACATGTCTACCATGTCGACCATCATCTGGAACTGCTGGGTCCGGACAAGGCTTGTTGGTATGGAGAAATTGTATCCACGGCGGATGGCCTCATTGATCAGGCTCTTGCTCCCTGTGAAACAATGAAGCACAACCTTCTTAGCTTTTTTCTCATCCAGTATCTTGAGGACTTCTGCTTCTGCCTTCCTGCTATGCACTATCAATGGCTTGTTCTTTGCTAACGCTATATCTATCATCTTAGTGAATACATGTTGTTGTGCTTCCTTATGCGTCTTAGGGTTCGCATGGTCAAGACCAACTTCGCCTATCGCAGCGCACTTTGAGGCCATGCCTTTAATCCATCTCACATCTTCATCGATATGAGAGTAATTCGGGTTGAATTCCAGATCATGATCATCTGCTTTGTCACGCTGCCTCTCATCAACAGGATAGAGTCCTATGGCGGGCAGGACATATGAGAAAGATGCATGCATGGCTAAAGTGTTCTCGGAACTCTCCCTATCAAGCGAGTTTGCTATTATGTACTTAACACCGGCCTTCTTCTGCGCCTCAAGATAGCTCGAGATATCCTTGTAGTCCTGAAGCAGCCATTCATGGTCCAGATGTGCATGATCATCGGTTATCATATCAAGAAGGTCGCGCCTCTCTTTTTTAATTCTTCCCTATCAGGTGGGCTGTGGCATGATTACCTGGAAAAACAGCATCAGGTCAAAATTCCTTGTTCCATTTTTAAAAGAGTGCGTTGCTAGGGGACGGTCCCTACGGGATAGCAGCACCTTGATTATAAGAAACGGAAAATTTTGAAGCTGTTTTCCAAAAAAATGAATCGTGCCACTGCCCACTATCAGGAGCTGATGCTCAGAACATCACATCATCTATAGCATCCCATTTGGTGAAAGACTTCTTCAGCAGGAACACAGAAAGGCAAGATACCGCGATGAGAGACGGTATCAGGATGTTCCAGAAGAAGCCATAGAACATTATAAGAGCGAGCATAACAGGGATTATCGAAGAGACATAAGCAATGAGCACTTTCACATCCATGAAGCGCACGCTTGGCATCAGACCTGTCAAGAAGATGGTCAGTGAGAGCGAATATAGGCTCACTACTGAGAAGACCACTATTGACATTGGCAGGAGATATGCTTCTCCATTGAACAAGGCTACCCACACCACCAAGATGTATGAGACAACATTAAGCACAAGGAATGCGGCAATCTTTGACATCATGACATCTGACTTACGTATTGGAAGGAAGACATATTGGGTGAAGATATCATGCTCCGTTATCCATGTGTATATAGAAGCGCTGAACACCCCCAACAGTATTGAGAACATTATTGTTATTCCCATATCCAACACATTGGCCCTGAAGAAATCTGCAAAGAAGTATATGAAGACTGAAGGTATGGCATATGAGAATATTATCTTACCCATGCCCCCTTTGGAGCGCCTCATATCGAGAAAATCCTTAGAAAGGAAGAACCTGTATCTTGTGAATGATAAAGACTTTGAGATTGAAGGGTATTCTTTAGAATAGAGACGCATGCGTTGCTTGAAATCGAACCTTGCTAAGAGCATAGAGACTGCCAACGAAAATACGATTACTGAGAGCTGTATCAGCATGAGATTGGTGATATCAGGCAGGACTGAAAGCGAAGGCACAAGTATGGATATCATTATACTGCGTGGGCCTTCGAGTACGGAAAGGACTGCGATGGGCAAAGATGCCGAAACAAACAACACAGAAGAACGTGCATAAATAGCAGATAAGACGAACACCAATGATAGCCCAAGAAGGAAAGATAAGGACAATGATATCAATGATACCGCAGCAACCATAAAAGAAAATGGATGGATGAAATGTTCAAGCATGAAGAAACCTAAAATAAGAGGAAATATCCAGATAAGGAAGTAATAGATTATGTCTTTGACTACCATGCTGAAGAAAATCTTGCGCTCAGAGATAGGCAATGTCCTCGATGAGTATGCAAGAAGACTGGCCTGGCCAAATCTCCTGTTCATGAATTCCTGGCCTGATATCCCAAAACCACCCACTGCCATGCCGAAGAAAAGGAATGTCACCTGCACGACAGCCACCATTGTAGAGACTTCAAAGACTTCTCTGAAGATCGAGCCGAAGAAGCTTCCAGCAGCACCGAATAGGAAGATCAGTAGCGGTAAAGTGCCAAAGCGTATTCCACCAAAGAGTGTAGAATGAACTCTCCATTCCTCTTTCATCATGGACTTGAGCAGTGTAGATGCAGGCATCTCAATCCACCTTCTTGAGGAAGAATCTGTCTAGGTCTTTCTTGACCTTTCCGGTGTATATTATCTTGCCTTTACTAATTATGGCAATCTGTGAACATATCTCTTGTGCAATCTCAAGGACATGTGTGGAGAGGAATATTGTCGACCCGGATCTCATCTTAGAAACAAGGAACTGCTTGATCTTCGCCTGGATTATAGGGTCAAGATTGATGAGCGGCTCGTCGATGAATGCCACAGATGGCTTGTGTAGGAAAGCCTGTGCGAACATGAGCTTCTGCCGTGTACCCCGAGATAGGTCTTTGCAGAGCTTGTCCTTCTCGTTACGGAAATCAAGGAAATCCATCCAACCATCAATCTCTCCAGCGCCTTTACCTCTTATCTCAGCCACGAAATGAAGATACTCTTCTGCGGTCAGAAAACTTGGAGGAGTCTCCTGCTCAGGTATGATACCACATTTCGTCCGGACCTTCAAGGGGTCTCTCGAAGGATTGGAACCTTGTATCTTGATGGTCCCACCACTTGGCATTATCTGTCCAGTCATCAGCTTGATAAGCGTAGATTTTCCAGAGCCATTAGGTCCCAAGAGGCCGAACAGATGTCCCTTGCCCACTTCTAGTGAGACCTTATCTAGTGCTTTGAATTCTCCGAAAGACTTACTGACATCTTTGATTGATATTACCATAGATATTTTCATAATAGATACTTTAAGTCACTTTCTATTTTTTAGTTTCTTGTCCGAAGGATTTTTATTTATGCTGTTTCACAGAATATGGATGATAAAAGTTTTAGATAGGAAACTGATTTTGATTGTCTTTGTAGTATTCATGATTACAACATCCGGCTGCGAGGCTGAAGAGTTCTCAGAACATGAGCTAGAAGATGTCTATGATGACACTTATGATGAGCAAGATGATGCTGATGAGAGAACAGAAGATTTAGGAAAGATCACACAGAACGTGACATTGCGCACAACGCATGGTGACATCTTCATAGGGCTCTTCGGCGAGGATGCTCCGCTGACTGTCGAGAATTTCCTCAGGTATGTTGAAGAAGGATTCTATGATTCCACTGTCTTCCATAGGGTCGTCGATGGCTTTATGATCCAAGGTGGAGGGTTTACTGCTGATGGTAACATGAAAGATACACATGCTAGTATAGAGAACGAAGCGGATAATGGGAGAAGGAATCTGAAAGGTAAGCTTGCTATGGCCAGGACAGCGGATCCTGATTCTGCGACTTCCCAATTCTTCATCAATCTCGAGAACAATCCGGGACTTGACCATTCCAGTACAGATCCTGGATATGCGGTCTTCGCCAAGGTACTAGATGGCATGGATACAGTAGAAAGCATAGGGTCAGAAAATACAGGGTTGAGGTATGGCATGGCTGATTGGCCGGATGACGACATAGTGATAGAAGAGACGATTGTCCACTGAAGACTCATATAGGATGCTCTTGATTACCGAGAAGATGCTCTTCGAGCCTTGATGCTTCCTCAACGAAACCTTTTCTTTTGAAAGATTCACGACATTGGCTCATGAACTCTTCTATGTCTGTATCGTAGATGATCCTGACCACACCGTCTAGTCCTATTTTGGGATATATGGCATCCATATGTCTTGCATTCTTGCAGATTGTACGCTTTATGGTGTGATGGTCACGCATGCTCTTGAACAGAGTCAAGAAAGGGTCCTGCGGTATGTCCAGAAGAGTCTTAACACTATCGAGAGTGGATCGTGTCTGTGACCTAGAATCGTCATCAGTACGCATGATAAGATCCAGATAAGACTCAATTCCATAGTCATCAGCAGTCTCGGAGATTTCCATATACTTCCTAAGCTTAGGAATCTCTACAGAATTCCTATAGGCCTTGTAGAGGGTTTCTCGGACACGTGTCATCTCATGAAAGACATCTGAGGATGCCATCTCTATGACCCAAAGTAAAGAGCTCTCCATAGTGGTCATGTCTTCAAGCTTACGCGTAGAATGAGCCATCTCTTTCAACCTGAAGAAAGAGCCAGGCATCTCATGCACCTTTCGTGGCTGTGCAGTATCATCCTTGACAGCATGATAGTCCAGCATGTCTGAGAGATATAAATTTTCAAAATGTTTGAATCTCCTGTATATGTATGCATATTGTGAGAACAACCTACCAGTCCAGTAGTATTTGTCGCCCGGCACGGTAACAGTAATAGTAATGTGGTTAAAATTGTTATGAAAAATAAAAAGAAAATATCTGAAAATGGGTTATCCCACGGAGCAAGCTCCGGGGTACAAGACAAATCAGAAGAATTTGTCTGTACAGTTGAA
>CAZTTX010000019.1:7820-15964 GCA_964616085.1 uncultured Methanosarcinales archaeon | reverse complement strand
TTCTGGGGATGGAGATGAATACACATTCTCTTATACAGGATACGAAGAAGCAGGAGAATACAATCCAGAAGATGGAGAACTAGAAGCTACAATTATCACAGACGGATATTGTGTAAGCCAAGCCTTCCAGAAATAAAATAAAAGTGTTCTCTCTAATCTAGAAAACCAAAATTTTTTAAAAGCAGTGCTTTCACTACATACACATATGCGACATATTTCATATTTGGCCATAATCATGTTTCATGGCCATGCTTTTGAAGTCGAGGAGTGAGACACAATGAGATGCGGAATGTACAACAAGTTCTTCATGAACCTGGCTAACAAGATGAACATACAGATCATAGAGCTCCTTGAGAATGGTCCTATGAATGTGAAGACCATCACGAAAGAGACGAACAGGGAGCAGAGCGCAGTATCACATTGCCTCAGGAAGCTCAACGACTGTAATATAGTAAAGGTCCAGAAGAAGGGCAGGGAAAGGTTCTACCATCTTAACACAGAGTTCCTGTTCCCTATGTACGATCTCTTGGACAAGCACGCGAGCAAGTATTGTGGGGTATGCGACAGCCATGTCCAGCTTGGCGCTTCCAGGGAGAATGGGACTACAATGCTGAAGCATGAGCACTAAAGATGCTTGCAGGATCGGAGAGGGGGTTCCCGAGACTGCTGGCCTAATGAAGGTGATATCTTGACTGATGAGATGCTAGAGATGGAACGGTTTGAGGTGGACCGGTCACGCTATGATCATGCTGACGAAGAGGTCTTCTCGTATAAGGCGCCGGAAGGCCTTACTGAAGAGCTTGTCAGGGAAATCTCAAAACAGAAGGGCGAGCCAGAATGGATGCTCCAGAAGAGATTGGAGGCCTACCGTATCTTCTTGAGTATGCCGATGCCACATTTCGGTCCTGACCTCTCCGGGCTAAATCTTGATGACATACATTATTTCGTGAGGCCTGACGCGAACCGGAACGCAACATCATGGGATGATGTCCCTGAATCTATCAAGAAGACATATGACAGGCTAGGCATCCCTGAGGCTGAGAGGTCTGCTCTGGGCGGTGTGGGCGCACAATATGATTCTGACGTGGTGTATCATAATATACAGAAGGAGTGGGAAGAGCAGGGTGTATTATTCCTTGACATGGACGTTGCGCTCCAGAAACATCCTGAGCTTGTGAAGGAGCATTTCATGCAGGAATGCGTCCCTCCTGATCTGCATAAGTTCGCTGCGCTGCACGCTGCAGTGTGGAGCGGGGGCACTTTCATATATGTGCCTAAAGGAGTCAAGCTAGACAAGCCGCTCCAGGCATACTTCAGGATGAACGCCAAGAAAGGAGGTCAGTTCGAGCACACCCTGATAATAATAGATGAGGGCGCCGAGTGTCATTATATAGAAGGCTGCTCAGCCCCACAGTACAATGCAAGCTCGATCCACGCAGGCTGTGTTGAGGTCATCGTGAAAAAGGGCGCAAGAGCGCGGTACACTAGCATAGAGAACTGGAGCAGGAACACATACAATCTCAACACGAAAGTGGCTTCTGTGCATGATGATGCTGTCGTCGAATGGATCAATGGCAATCTTGGCTCGGGCGTTACCATGCTCTACCCTTGCTCGATCCTGAAAGGTGACCGCTCCAAGTCAGACTCTATAGGCATTGCTTTCGCGAACAAGGGACAGAACCAGGACACAGGTTCGAAGGCCATCCATCTCGGCAAGGACACAAGCTCTACTATAATATCCAAATCCATAAGCAAGAATGGGGGCATAGCAACCTATCGTGGCCTGTTGAGCATTGCGAAAGGAGCCAAGAACGCCAAGTCGAGCGTGAGCTGCGACGCTCTCATGATGGATAACACTTCTCAATCGAACACATACCCTATAATGAACATAAAGGAGAGGAGCGCTGATATCGCGCACGAGGCCACTGTGGGCAAGATAAGCGAGGACCAGATATTCTACCTGATGTCGCGCGGCCTGGACGAGCAGACCGCTGTCCAGATGATAGTATCCGGATTTATAGAGCCAGTAGTGAAGCAGCTTCCTCTCGAGTATGCCATGGAGCTGAACAAGCTCATTGAACTGGAGATGGAGGGGTCATTAGGTTGATCCACAGAAGGTGATTATGGATGACGACTCTTGATCTGAAAAGCATGGTAGGTTTCTTCGACACGCTTGACGAGCCTGAAGAGATGCTGGATGAGCGTTCTGCCTCTCTCAAGCAGTTGGGCGATGTCTTCGAGTTCCCTTCGTACAGGTATAGTTCTTTTGTCAAGATGCCTCTTCCTGAGATAGTCCTTGAGCGTATCACTACAGAACCAGATTGCACTGTCAAGGTTGACGCTGATGAGGAGATCGCTGTGCAGCATAAGGTTACGGAGGATACATATTCGCGGCATATCGCAATGTCTAAAGTTCCCGAGAAGGACGCTACCGATACACTTCACACAGCGTTCATGAACAATATACTTGTCATCAGCATACCTGACGGACACATTGCAAGACAACCAATAACCATAGAGGTCGAGGCAGGAAAAGACACACTCTTCTCTAGCATCTATATCAGGGCGGGTAAGGACTCCTCGAGCAGAATCGTTGTGAAGCGACGCTCTTCTGATGATTGTAGTCTTTCTAGCACAAGGCTCAACCTCTCATTGAGGGCAGGGGCCAGGGCTGACCTAATAGATGTCCAGGACCTGAGCCATGAGACGATAGCTCTGGAGCACTCAGTCTTCAGGATGGAAGATTCAGCATCACTGACTGCCTCTGGAATCTGCCTTGGAGCGAAATACGCCAAGCCGAGATTCTCTTCTGAGCTTGACGGTGAAGGCGCCAGCTCTGAGTTGAGGGTGCTCAACCTCGCCACCGGGAGGAGGCGGCATAACATACACGCAGAATCGCTGCATAATGCTCCAGGCACATACTCCGACATATTCACCAAGGCCGTCGTCTCAGATAGGGCGAAGTGTCTTGCCACAGGCAATGTCTACATCGGGCCAGAGGCTTCGGACTCGAACGGCTATGAGACACAGAATGCCCTGATCATCTCTGAGACTGCCGAGGCAGACGCCATCCCTAACCTCGAGATCCGTAACCATGATGTAAAGTGCAGCCATGGCTCTACAGTGAGCCAGCTCGATACTGACCAGATATTCTACCTCATGAGTAGAGGCATGACAAGGAAGAACGCAGAGCTCATGCTCATCAGAGGATTCTTCGACGACCTTCTCACGAAGGTGGGAGATGAGGATATAACAAGGTCTGCTGAGGACAAGATACGAGCGATGCTCTCCAGAGAGCATGGCGAGGACGATGCTAAAGGACAGGATGAAAGGAGAGGTAGTGCCGATGCTTGACGACAAGAAAGCGGAAGACCTAAGGAAAGATTTCCCTATATTCAAGAACTCAGGCATGGAAGGCTTCACCTATTTAGACAATGGGGCGACCTCGCAGAAGCCGCTCCAGGTCATACGCTCAATCTCAGGATACTACGAATCGCATAATTCCAATATACACAGGGGCATCTATGATATCAGCGAGCGCTCTGGAAAGATGTACCATGATTCCAAAGAAACAGTGGCAAGGTTCATCAACGCTTCCCCTGAGGAGATAATATACACTAAGAACACTACAGAATCGCTCAACCTCCTGGCGAGGTCGTTATTGCACATGGTGGAAAAAGGCAGGGATGAGATTCTGGTCACCGAGCTCGAGCACCATTCTAATATTGTCCCATGGCAGCAGATGGCAAAGTCTCATGGGATGAAGCTGAAGTTCATCAACCTTGATGAAGACTTATGCTTGGACATGGAGGATGCTGCACGGAAGATCAGCGATAAGACTGCTGTTGTTGCTTTCGCGCATGTCTCTAACACGCTCGGCACTATCAATCCTGCGGATAGGTTAGTGAAGATGGCGCACGATGCTGGCGCGTTCGCTGTGGTGGATGCCGCACAGAGCGCTCCGCACATGCCTCTTGATGTGCAGGCCATGGATTGCGATTTCCTTGCGTTCTCTTCGCATAAGATGCTGGGCCCGATGGGCATGGGTGTCCTCTATGGGAAACGGAGCATCCTTGAAGAGATGCCTCCTTTCTTGTACGGAGGGGACATGATAAGCGATGTCTCCAAAGAGGGCTCATCATGGAACTCTCTCCCAATGAAGTTCGAGGCTGGCACTCCCAATGTCGCTGGCGCTGTAGGGCTTGCTGCGGCCATAGATTATCTCCATGGCATAGGCATGGAGAACATAGATGCATGGGAGAGGAGACTGGGCGACCTTGCAGAAGAGAAGCTCAGCGCAATCGACAGGGTAAAGGTCTATAGGACAAGATCCGGCGAGAAGTCTGGCATAGTATCTTTCACTGTTGACGGGCTCCATCATCATGACCTTGCGCAATACTTGAGTGATAAGGGGATCTGCATCAGGGTAGGGCATCATTGCACGATGCCTCTTATGAAGACCTTCGGGATCGAAGGCACGGCACGAGCAAGCTTCTATATATACAATACACAAGAGGACGTCGAACGGCTGATCCAATCATTGAAGGAAGCCATAGGGATGTTCATAGGATGATTATGATAGGAAGGTGATTTAGGTGATTTTAGAGATCAAGGATCTGAGAGTCAATGTCGAAGGTAAAGAGATCATCAAGGGGCTCGACCTCTCTCTTGATACAGGTAAGATAAACGCACTCATGGGCCCTAATGGCTCAGGCAAGAGTACGCTGGCGAACACACTGATGGGCCATCCAAAGTATGAGGTCACATCGGGCACTATCCTGCTGGACGGTGAGGACATAACATCGATGGACGCTGATGAACGTGCCAGAAAAGGCCTCTTCTTATCCTTCCAGTACCCACTCGAGATCACAGGCGTTACAGTCACCAATTTCTTGATGTCTGCATTAGAGAACGTGAAGGGTGAGAAACCGTCAATGCTCGAGTTCAAACGGCTCCTTGACGAGAAGATGGACCTTCTTGAGATAGACAGACGTTTCCTGACACGATACCTTAACGAAGGTTTCTCTGGCGGTGAGAAGAAGCGTTCAGAGATACTGCAGCTGGCAGTCCTTGATCCGAAGGTGGCGATCCTCGACGAGACAGATTCCGGGCTTGACATTGATGCGCTGAGGATCGTGTCTGATGGCGTCAATAAGTTCATGTCCGAGGAGAAATCTGTGCTGCTAATAACCCACTATAAGCGGATTCTCCAATACATCGAGCCTGACAAGGTCTTCATAATGATGAACGGCCGTATCGTAAAGGAAGGCGGTAAAGAGCTCGCTCACAGTCTTGAGGAAAAGGGCTACAGATGGCTGGCTGATGATGATGGAGACAAGAGTGATTGAGCTTCGTCCGGATCATCCTGACCATGACAAGGCTGAGGAAGCAGCTGCACTGCTCAGGGAAGGTAACTTGGTTGCACTGCCTACCGAGACGGTCTATGGGTTGTGCGCTGACGCCCTCAACGAGGATGCGGTGAAGAAGATCTACGAGGCCAAAGGCCGGCCTCCCGATAATCCTCTCATAATACACATCTCTGACGAGAGCATGCTGGACGGTGTTGTGGCATCCGTGCCTCCAAAGGCAAAGAAGCTCATGTCGCGTTTCTGGCCCGGCCCTCTTTCTATAGTCCTGCCGAAGACCTCGCTAGTGCCTAGCATCGTGACGGCAGGCAGGGATTCTGTGGCGATCAGGATGCCTTCTCATTCAGTGTTCAGGGAGATAGTGAAGCTTGCAGGTACTCCCATAGCAGCGCCCTCTGCGAACTCTTCAGGGAAGCCGAGCACCACTTCTGCCCAAGACGTCATGGACGACATCTCAGGCAAGATACCCCTTATAGTGGATTCTGGGGAATGCCAAGGTGGCATAGAATCAACAGTAGTGAGTCTGATGGATGATTCCAGGCCCATCCTGCTCAGACCGGGTGGCGTGCCTCTAGAGATGCTCGAAGAGACGATAGGCAAGATCTCAGTACATCATTCTATAGGCCATCCTGGAAAAGAGGCCGATATCGCAGAATCTCCCGGGATGAGATACAAGCATTATTCGCCAGACGCAGAGGTCATTCTCGTCGAGGATATTAATGAGCTTGACCATCTCCTCAATGGGCTGAAGGGAAGATCTTTATTGGTCTCTCTTGATGAAGCTGCTATGCACTTGCTGGATGGCAAAGGTGATATCGAGCATATCACATTTGGTAATACTGAGGCCATGGCAAGATCAATATTCTCGGTTTTCAGGAGAGCGGACAGAGAAGGCTTTGCTAGGGTCATCGTGGTGGCCGTGCCTGAAGATGGTGTCGGGCTCGCGCTCATGAACAGGGTGAGGAAGGCCGCGTCTCATGCTGTGCGGTGATACTGACATCGCATACATATCACTATATTTTTATATGACTTAGATTGACTGATGCTTATGAGAGGCTTCCAGAAGGTTTCGCGTGTTGCAGAAGATGCTACCATACGACTCCCTGAACGCTCTACAGCGGGCAGTGCGGGCTATGACTTCTTCATGCCTGAAGAGATGACGATACGCGCAGGAGGTTCTGCCACAGTCCGGACAGGCATCAAGGCATACATGATGCAGGATGAGGCCCTGTTCATATATCCAAGGAGCAGTCTAGGCATCAAGAAGGGCCTGATGCTTAAGAACACTGTGGGCGTCATAGATTCTGATTATCATGATAACCCTGACAATGAAGGCGAGATACTGGTCGCACTGCAGAACATGTCCGAAAATGATGTTGTTCTCGAACGTGGCTCGAAGTTTGTCCAAGGTATATTCAAGAAGGTTTTGTTGGTTGAAGACGATAGCCAAGAGGCCAGCCGTGAGGGCGGCATAGGTTCTACTGGTTCCTGAACCGCAGGATTCATGCGACATTTGGGCCTTTTTTTCCAAAAGATTTATATAACATCTTATCTGATTGCTGATATCGATTGATTTACGATCAATTGTGGTGGGTGATTACAAGATGAATAAGACAGAGATTGTTGAAAAGATGGCTGGCGATGCTGGCATTTCAAAGGCAGACGCTGCAAGGGCACTTGATTCTTTCGTCAAGACTGTCCTGACCGGTGCTAAGAAGGAACCAGTACAGCTTGTAGGCTTCGGCACTTTCAAGATGGTAGCACAGAAGGCAAGGACAGGTGTCAACCCAAGAACGGGCGAGAAGATCAAGATACCTGCACGCAAGAGCCTTAAGTTCAAGGCCAGCAAGAGTCCAAAGCACTAAACAGTGCTTTATTCTTTTTTCTTCTTTTTTGCTTTTTTCTCGTTTTTTACTGCTTTTTATGGTGTTCTAATACATAATTTTAAATATCAGTTTTTCATAAGATAGGCTATATCACATTCAAAAAAAAAGAGGTTGTTGCTATAATGGCTGAGACAAAGAAAGGTTCGAATGGTTCTACGAAGGCAGTTCCTACAGGGGCTGCTGCAACTAACAGCAGGAAGAAATCTCCCGCTGCCCGCATCAAACAGATGAAAGGCAAGGTGAAGTCCGCTAAGAAAGGCGTCACTCAAGCCAAGCATGAGGCTGATGAGGCCAGGAAGCGCATCGAGCAGGAAAGGAAGAAGCTCGCGGATGAATGGAAGAAGCTCAATGAGGCAAGGACATCATCCAAGTCTGCGACTAAGCACATAAGCTCGGCAGAGAAGAAAGTTGCAGAGAAGCGACAGCAGGTGTTGAAAGCGATCGCTAACCTGCGTGAGCGTGTTGGCAAGGCAAAGACAGAAGTGCGTGAGCAGAAGCGCAAGCTTCATGTCGCTGAAAGGGCAGCTACGCGTGCAAGGCAGCAGAAGACAAGGACAGAGTCCAGAGTCAAGGAGATGCTTCGAAAGGTAAGGGACAAGGTAAGGCTTGCTGAAAAGGAAGTCACTGCACAGAAGGCTCGTGTAAGGAAGGCCGAGACCAACGAGAAGAGGCTTGCTGATCAGCTTGCTTCTGTTGACACAGGCATCACCACAAAGAAGTCTCCGGCCAAGAAGAGCGCTGCTAAGAAGGCTCCAGCCAAGAAGGCTCCAGCAAAGAAAGCCCCAGCTAAGAAGAGTGCTGCTAAGAAGGCCCCTGCTAAGAAAGCTCCGGCCAAGAAGGCTCCAGCTAAGAAGAGCGCTGCTAAGAAGGCTCCAGCCAAGAAGGCTCCAGC
>CAZTTX010000019.1:0-7720 GCA_964616085.1 uncultured Methanosarcinales archaeon | reverse complement strand
GCTAAGAAGGCTCCAGCTAAGAAGGCCCCTGCCAAGAAAGCACCTGCTAAGAAAGCAGCTTCAAGCACTCCAGCAAGCAAGCCAGCAGCAAAGAAGCCAGCAGCAAAGAAGAAGCGGAAACTGTTCTCCTGGTCGTTCTGATCAGGGAATTTATTTCTTTTTTTTATTCATCTAATTCTAGGATTTTGTTTATCCTTCGTGTCTTAGGGATGTGATTGATCAGACGTCCGCGTCTTGCATTACCACATCCATAGAAATCTTTGCCATGCTTGACAAGACAGAAGCCTTGGTGCTCTTCTGGGATAGCCACCTCTTCACCTCTGACCCATGCCTTGATCTGCTCATCATCAAGGCTTATAATATTCTTTCTGCAATGTGCTCCTATAATCTGAGAACCTTCGATGGTCACCCTGAATTCGTCCTTCTCCTCTTTCCCGAAATAGTTCCCCATGGAATATGTCCTGATGGGCATCTCATGCTCTAGCTCGGCGGCTTCCTTGCCAACAATGAAGATCTTGCCGCTAGGCTTCTTAATGAGAACCTTATCTTTCAGGACGCTGGTGTCAGCACCCCATTGTTCTTCCATGAGGCGGAAGAGGTGTTTCTTGTCTTTGCTGTTCAGTATCTTATCAGCCACCATGAGTACAAGAAGCCCTCATTCTTGAAATAGGTTTTGGTCATAGGCCAACAGAAAACTTTTTAAATAGCCCCTTTTTCTTCGGACGGAGTTGAGTGATTTCCATGAAATTCCCTAAAGAGACAAAGAGGCTTTGCAAGCATTGCGGGAAACACACCCCACATAAGGTGACTTCTGCAAAAGCTAAACCGCATAATTCGGCCCACCCTATGTCTGAGGGTTCCAAGACAAGGATGCAAGGAAGGCAGCAGTGGAAGGAGCAAGGCACAGGCAATTCTGGAAAGACTTCGAGGCCTCCTATCAAGAACAGGAAGATGTCTGGGAAGAAGATGTCCAAACTGACAGACCTGAGATACCAGTGTGTGGAGTGCAAGAAGACCAGCACCCAGTCCGGTGGTATAAGGGCCAAGAAGGTCGAGTTCGTATGAGGTGTTGAGATGAGAAAAGAGCCAGTCAGCAAGTTCGTGAAGGTAAGATGCTCGAAGTGCAAGAACGAGCAGGTAGTGTTCGGAAAAGCATCTACTGATGTATACTGTCTTGTCTGTGGCAAGCATCTTATTGAGCCGACGGGCGGCAAGTCCAAGGTGCTGGACAGGATCCTTGAAGTCCTTGAGTGAAGGTCTTCACCCAAACTTTTTTAAATAGACCATATTTCTTGTGCTTATGCTAAATCTGAAGCGTGGTATGCCAGAGGAAGGGGACATCGTGATGTGCACCATCACGAAGATACATTACCATTCTGTATTCGCTAAGCTTGACGAGTTCCAGGCCAAGCAGGGCCTTATCCATATATCTGAAGTATCTCCTGGACGTATAAGGAATATCTCCGATTATGTGCAGGAAGGCAAGAAGGTTGTCTGTAAGGTGCTGAAGGTCAACCAACAGCGTGGGCATATAGACCTATCGCTCAGGCGTGTCTCGAACATCCAGCGCAGGAACAAGATCGAAGAGCTGAAGCAGGAGCAGAAGTCCGAGAAGATCATAGAGTACGTCGCTGCCCAGAACGGCATGAAGACGAAAGAGCTCAACGACATAATCGCGCCAAAGCTCCTCTCAGGATATTCTTCATTGCATGATGCCTTCGAAGACGTATCGTTCGGTGGTATGACGCTTGAAGAGCTGGGTGTGGAGAAAAAGTGGTCAGATCCGCTCACTGAGCTCATAAAGCAGAGGATCAATCCTCCTGTGGTGAAGATATCTGGCGAGATAAGATTCATATCTTACGATCCTGAGGGTGTGAAGGTGACATCATCTGTGCTTGGAGAGGCCGATAAGATCTCTGAAGATGTCTCGATAAGGTATGCTGGCGGAGGACGTTATAGCATAAGCGTCACAAAGAACGAGTACAAGGATGCCGAGGCAGACTTGAAGCGTGTCCTCGATTTCGTGGAGTCCAAGTCGAAAGAGTATAAGTGCGAATACTCTTATGAGCGTAAGGAATCGCGGAAGATAAGGAGTTGATTTTCATGGCTGCACACATACTCAAGACCAAATCAGGGGAATACACATTGTCTGATCCATGCCCTTGGACTGGAGAGCGTGCTTTCGAGTGTAAGCCTCCGAAATACTCGCCAGAGGACAAGTATGCTGATTATAGGAGACAGTACAAAGAGATGCATGGCATGTCCCCTGTCAGTAAGGATCAACAGTAACTTTTATAAATAGGCTGAAAACCCAGAACCTTTAAGGGATTCAAATGGCAAAGTTAAGGAAATTCGCGGCTTATAGGAGAAAGGAGAGCAGACCTTACACTAGGAAGTCCAAGTATAGGGAGAAGTCTTACATCAGAGCTTCACCTAACTGTAAGATTGTCAGGTTCGACATGGGCGATTCAAAGGGAGATTATTCCTATGCGGTCCATCTTTCAGTGAACGATGAGCTCCAGATAAGGCATAATGCTCTCGAGGCATCAAGGCTGACCGCGAACAGATTCTTAGAGAAGCGTCTTGGTAAGAAGGCGTTCCACCTTAAGCTAAGACCATACCCGCATCATTTCTTGAGAGAGAACCCTTTGGCTTCTGGCGCAGGGGCTGACAGGATGAGTACGGGAATGAAGGCCGCTTTCGGTAAGATTGTGGGCATGGCAGCGCAGCTTGACGTAGGCCAACGAGTATTCACATGCTTTGTTAAGCCGGGACATGTAGCTGTCGCGAAGAAAGCTCTCATGAAATCCGCTAAGAAGCTGCCTTGTGGGTGCAAGCTGGAAGTCGAGAGCTTGAAGCCGAACACTGCCCCTGCTGATATCGAAGCTTCTGCTGCAGAGGCATGATTATCTTTTTTTCTCGGATTCTTCTCTCATCCTATCTTCAGCTTTCTTAAGAAGCTCTTCCTGGCTAGGATGCTTCAGTCTTTCGAGTGCATCTTCAAATTCAAGCCACTCATACCTGTCTAGCTCTTCAAGGGCAAGCCTTATCTCTTTCTCAGAGGTCTCTGCAAGGAAGTATACTGCATCTTTAGTGACGCCTTCTTCCGGAGAATACCGTTCTGTCCCTCTGAAGCAGTCCTTGAACTTCAGATCCTCTATGCCTGTCTCCTCTTGTATCTCTCGGACTGCAGTGTCTATCTCAGTCTCATCATCTTCGACAATACCTTTGACGAAACCCCAGTAATCGCTTTCTCCGACATGTCTCACAAGCAGATAGTATACTTTATCATCTTCTCTCCTGAAAATGATAGCACCGCAGGATTTGACATGAGGCATGGGATAGTCAAGTCATCGGATGATATAAATATTGCCCTATTTTCGAAAACTTTAAAAACTTCTTTGTATTACATAGTATTACACATGGAGATGATTACTCTCCGTGTCGATCGTGGTCTCGCAAGAGAGATCGAGAAGTCCATGCGCCCGTACTATTCGACGCGTACAGAATTCATACGGGAAGCGATCCGTGACAAGATAAGATCGATACGGAAAGAGGAACACGCACTAAGGGGACGATAGCTCATGCTCCGACAAGCAGATGCTCTCCGCCTCCACAAACAGAAAACTGAACAGCTCCCAGGAGGGTATCTGCTTCTCCCCACCACATAATTCTCAGAAAGATATTGTTTTTACCAGGTGACCATACGGTGCGCTTTCCTATAGTTGATGAAGGCCTGTTTTATTGCGCCCTTCGCAGCTTTCTCGGCATCAGCGATCGACTTTTTCTTCTCGTTTTTCAGTTCTAATGCTTTGTTATCAGGTAGCTTGAAATCGAATATCTTCTTCGGTATGAAAAGACTGCCTACTTCTCCGAAAGCTTTCGCCACATCTATGAAGGGTTGGTATATCGCGCCAGCCATCTCTGAGCTTGGGGGTGTCTTCTTCTTGTCTTCTCCTTTCTCATACTTGTCTAGCCTGGTCTGCAGCTCTCTTAATGTCCGCTCTGTATCCGTCTCAGGGAGGCTGCCTTCTGCCTCTTCGATGTATGCCCTAATCTCGTTACCGAGCTCTTCCATCGCAGACTTGAAGCCGGCATCGATCTCTCCAAGAATCTCTATGCCCTCCTCGTTCCTCATCTCCTGATAGTTTGTTATCTGGGAATCTGTCCAGGCATATCCTCTGAAGGTGACTGTCATATGCCCCGCATGCTGGAATCCAGGATGCTGGTAAGAGCCCACCCTCTCGGGCACTGTAAGGTATTGGAAGTTCATCAGCACTACTGGCTTGTATTCGCTGTCGCTTTTCTTGGTGCACAATGTCTCCACTTCGAACTTAGAGTTGTCAAAAGAGCTTATGAGCTGTGCTGAATCCTGGAAGTTTGAGTTCTGCCTGAGGTATTTCAGCTGCCTAAGGTGAGGTGTGAGCCATGACATGTTCAGCTGGATCGCGGTGATATGCTGCCTGAGGTACCTCACAGTAAACCTTTTTCTCTGCACAATCTCCTCTTTCGTGTGCTCCTTCCATGTCAGGAACTGTATGAGCTTACGTCTCAGGACATTCAGTACCTGCTGATTGCCGAACTCGAGACTGTCCAGTTCCTTATCGATATCTTCTATATTTTGAACAAAGGTTCCGAAGAATAGATCTGGAAGTGTTGCGAATCCCACTTTGTTAGCCAGCCCGAGCACAGAGGTGTTATTTTCAGCATTGCCATCGACTGTGTCCATCCAGGCCCCTTTCAGGGCCACGTCGCCAGACCTGTTGCCTTTCTCTGACTCCTCATGCCAACGGAGCCTCTCGTCCCATATCCTGAGCTCGTGGACCATCTGGAACATCTCTTTGACCATGCTGCCTATGGTCTGCATTATCGAGGTGACATTGCTCTGGACCCGGCCCATCTTCTCGGCCATATTCCCCCAGTGCTGTGACGCAGTTGAGGAGCCGAAAGTGTCGATGACCTTCAGAGTTTTGGTGAATTTCTGGTCAAGGGTTATATGATTCAGTATCCAGAGGTACGATTTCTCGAGAACTGCATAATTAGGATCTCCTACCGATAGGACATGGTTCACTATGGGCTTAGGATAGGATGTGCGGATGAATTCACCTGATCTGTATTCCATCGTCTCCATGTCGACAATGCCCTCTTTGATCAACTTATCCTCTCCCTCTTCTTTCGCCTTCTTCTCGCGCTCTGCAGGATCATCAGGCCATCCTGTGCTGTCCTTCAGGAAACCATACCTGGCAAGCCTCAGCGCGTTCTTCTTGTCCTCTTCGTCGGGCATAGGGTTATATCGCTGATGACCTTTAAAAATTTAATCATTAGCCCCCAAAACCTTTAAAAGCCTTGACGCACTATGTATGGGTATGTTCGACCAGTATTTCGGGAAATACATGCATTATTTCGACGAAGAGCTAGAGAAGCCTATAGTCGCGAGGCCGGCACCAGAACGCCCTGACGCGCAGAAGGGTACTGATCCTGGCGGGCCATTGACGAGCCGAGTCGTGGGTATAACAAGCAACCCGAGCATCAACCAGGTCCAAGGTTTCCAGGAGAAGCTGAAGGAAGGTGCCTCTCGCGTCGAGCTGGGCTTCATGGGCACAGGTAAAGGCAGCGCCAATGCACCCACCCCCGAGTCCATGGGCCAGCTTGAGCGTCAGGATCTCAGGGATCTCGCAAAGCTCAATAAGGTGGAGACTACAGTGCACGCTGCACCTAGCGTATCCAATCTCTCAGGCTTCACTCAGCGCGGCTTCAGCGAGCAGGCTAGAGGCGACGCCATAAACGAGATAAAGAAGGCCATAGATTTCGCCGCAGACGCTTCTACAGGAGGGGCTGTTGTGGTGCATTGGGATGAATGGGAAAGGCCTATCGAGGGGAACTATGGTCTGAAGCCAGATAAGGGCGCGACTTTTGAGGGTTATAGCGGAGAGTACAAGGATCCTAACAAGACGGATAACTCAGGGGATAATGGTTATGGTCCTGAGCAGCTGATGTTCATCGATACAGAGACTGACAAGATAATTCCTATAAGACGCGATATGAAATTCACTGAGCCTAAACTCACGAAAGTGGAATTCGGCGAGGAATATGTTGACAGCAAGACCGGCAGACCACGCAAATATCTGAAATATGAATATGAACGGGACGATAATGGAGAGCCGATTCCTATTGAGATGGGTTATGACGATGTCATCAAAATGGAGAAGAAACTGAATGATCCGAACAACAAGGATTTCGGTGCGTTCGCCAAGTTCTTCTCTGAAGAGACACACGAAGGGCTCAAAGAGCTGAGGAATGTCTGGAATGAGATTGAGAACATGCCTGAGAATGATGAGGTCCAGAAAAGGAAGAAGAACGATCGTATTTTCCTTTTCCATCATCTTAGGAAGAACGCTGAGCAGGCGTATGCTAATTACCAGAACCGTGATAGCATGTGGGCGTATCATCAGAAGGTCATGAGGGACGATCCTAGGTCGATAGAGCAGGACAAGCAGCAGCGTGACATGGCCTGGGTGAAATTCAATGAGGAGCTTAGCAAGCTGAAGAACTACAAGCCTTTGGATGAGTACAGTACCATGAAAGCTGCAGATACCGTGGCAGAGGCTGGAGTGTTCGCATGGCAGAAGAGCAAAGAGAAAGAGGGGCAGCTCCATAGGAACCTCTATGTTGCGCCAGAATCTATCTTCCCTCAGAACTTCGGTTCACATCCTGACGAGATGATGTCTATGCTTGACCAGGCCAGGGAAAAGATGAAGGAGCGGCTTATCAAGGAAGGTCGCGTGAAGGATGATAAAGAGGCCCAGAAGGCCGCTGAGGAATCCATAAAGACCACGCTTGACATCGGACATCTGAACATGTGGCGTAGGCATCTCAAACGGGGCGAGAACGAGTCTCCCGAGATGTTTGACAAACGCTTCAAGGAATGGGCGCTCGAGAAAAGTAAGGAGATGGCCAAGAATGGCTATGTTGGGCATGCTCATATGACTGACAACTTCGGTTATGGTGATGAGCATCTCTCTGTGGGTGATGGTAATGCTCCTATTAGAGAATTTGTAGAGGAGCTAAGAAGGACAGGCAAGGTCGATGATTTCATAGTAGAGATTGGAAGCTACAATGCAAAGACCGCAATGCCTGAGGCCTGGAAGAATCTTGGTGTGTCTATGGGCGAAAATAGGTATTTCGCAGGCACAGGTCAAGGCGCTTACAGCAGCTTCTCGAGCATGAGAGGCTCGTATTCTGGAAGGACGCAGAAACCAAGTTATGTCTTCGGCGGTTATGCTCCTCAGCTCAAGAGCGAGAAATGGCAGGGTTGGCAGCCATGGACTGGCATCCCTCTGTAATCACATCATCTTGAGGTCTGATGTTATAGAATCCACAATCTCTTCCTTGTCAGGTCCTATGCCTATGCATGTCTTAGTGCCTGGCGCAACAACAGTCTTTCCGGCATCGGTTATCACTGCCGCAACGAGACCTTTGGCCTTTGCCTTCTGCTGGTATTCCAAAAGCTGCTTCTCACCATCCACTTTCACTATAATCTTCTTCATGCCTTGAGAATGCCATTCATTAACCTTCTGCTCTGATGAGCGGAGCACTGCTTCTACTGATGCGTGCGCTGCCTGTGCTGCAAGCTTCCCCTTTGGGAGCTTGAGGTCTGCACGGACGACAATGACCTGTTTCATTTCCATGCATCTCTAGTTTTCTGGCAGTTTAAAAGCTT
>CAZTTX010000018.1:14795-16553 GCA_964616085.1 uncultured Methanosarcinales archaeon | reverse complement strand
AGACCTAATAATAGGTCTGTGTGGCCTCGTCCTCTTCATCATCGAACTCATCCTCTTCAGAGGTGAGTCTTGTGAAGGCTACGACAAGACCTACGATCACAAGAAGTACCACAAGCACGATCAGGCCAAGCTCTAGAGCTCTCCTGAACCCACCTACAGGTTCTTCTACATCGTCAGGCACTACGCTAGCCTGGAGCGCAACCTGCTTGGTCTCCTTACCATCGGTTATAGAGAGCAGTGCTACCTTGTCGCTCTCAGCATCCTCATGAGGCTCGACTCTCACATAGACAGTCTTTGCTTCTCCCTCTTCGAGGACAACCACATTGGAAGGGTCAAACCTGAAGTCAGCCCAGTCCTTACCAGTGTCTATGTTCAAGACATAGGTCATTGAGCTCCTGCCGAGGTTGCTTATTGTCACAGGGTAGCTAGCGGAACTGCCTGCCTTGATCTCCTGTGCATCTCTTGGAGCAGATACTGCTGTGTGTGCCTTCTCCTTTGGCTCTTCAGGAGCATCTATGACTTCTATCTCGAAGTTTCTGGTCTGTGTGTAATAGTAGTTGTACCTGAGTGAGACCTCTGCATCATATGTGCCTGCAGATGCATCGCTCGGTATCCTCAAGTAGAGCTCAGGAGACGTCTTGGATTCTCCCCTATCAATCTCATTGAGGAAGTCTGCAGTGCTTATATCCAATCCTGGAACTTCAAGGCTTACCCTTACATCGTCCTGGATCCTGTCACCCATGTTCCTTATCCTTGCAACGCCATAAAGCGCCTCGCCAGGCCTGACCATATCGCCAGGGTGGAACACAAAGTCACTGATAACAAGCTCATTCTCATCAAGGCCAACAGCGATGTCATACTCCTTGACGAATGTCTCACGGTCCCTGTCGGTAACCATGACACGGATCTTGTATTCACCTTCTTCCATATTGTATGGAAGCTTGATGTTCAAGTCCCTAGTCAAGGCCCTACCAGACTCAAGCCTGTGTACCCTGACAGAATCGCTAATGGTATCGAACTCGTAACCACTGATGAAAACGCTTATCATAGCGTCCTCTATCCTGTCCGGAGTCGAAATCCTTACTCTGACATTGAGATCATCTTCTCTTCTCAGCTCTTCGCGCAGCACAGACTGTGACGAAGGGTCAAGTCTCACACCTTCAACCTCAACGAACTCGAGGTCTATAGGCAATGGCGCCGCAACAACGCTAGCTGAAGACAGCAGCAGGAAAGCTGCAACGAAAACCATCAAAAAACCAATCTTCTTCATTTCTCATTCCCCCATATCTTTTGAAACATAATCTAATGCATATGATCTTTTCATCTGATTACTATCTCCTTGTGTCTGACCATCCGATAGCCACCATCTCCTACTGAAACCCTGATGTGGTATGTTCCAGGTCCGATATCTTCTGGAAGCTGGATATGGCGTCTCACGGAGATATCATCATCATTTATTAAATTGAAGGGTCCGACAGTATATCTCCTGTACTCATCATTGTCCATACCCATAAGGATGACATGCGCTCTAGCACCCTCAAGATCTCTTCCCCTGTTCTCTAGGGTGAGATCAAAGGCCACCATATCTCCGGGGCTGTAAACACCCTCTTCTGTGCGCATCCTCCTGAAGCTGACATCGTAAGGATCATGTTCATCGTCCTTCTTATCTTCGTCCTTATCGGACTCGTCATCCTTCTCATCATCCTCCTTCTCATCTTCGTCATCATCGGATTCGTCATCATCCTTATCTTTCTCATC
>CAZTTX010000018.1:0-14695 GCA_964616085.1 uncultured Methanosarcinales archaeon | reverse complement strand
TCTTTCTCATCCTCTTCCTCGTACTTGTCTTCAGGCCATAGCTTGTTGGTAACTATGACTTCAGGGAAGAGCATATCACCCTCGCCTTCTAGATGGGTGAGTATAAGGTAGTATGTTATGCTATAGTCCTTCTTGTCGCTTACTGAGCATGTGTAGTATGGAAGACCTTCATCCACATCAAAATCACAGTCCGTGGTGAAGCTGTTTTCCGTGTTCTTGTAGCCTTGAGGTTCCTCGTATTCGAAGTATCTTTCCTCATCATCGAAGAGTGCTCTTGGCAATCCCGTGTCGAGATAGATCTCATCAACATCGCTCACATAACCTGATGCCTTGTTCTCGTATCTAACTAGGCTTCCCGCTGGGATGTCGTTGAAATAAGCGAACGCTCTTGCATCATCGCCTGGATGTCTCACATCTGTCACTCTTGTCACAGGACCATGATTGATATCACCAACATGGGTTGATGTCACATCGAATGATCTGAATTCTATCGCTGACCTTATGTAATATGGCTCTCCAGGACTGCTCCTGTACTCATCCTCTGTGCCTATTGTAAGCAAGAATATGTCCTCCACCAGCAGATCAGTATGTGCTGAAGAAGACACACCCACAGTCACAAGCAGCATTACTGCGAGTACAATGATGCCTTTCGCTTTCTCTATCATGTCAGTAACCTTCATGTCAATAACCTCTGTGGTATAAATCTTGTATGATATCTTAGTATGAATGCTATATGGTCGTGTGCTTCCATCATCTGCTTCTTACAGGCCTGTCAACTGCATCGCGCCTATCATTGCCCTGATCTCTTGATGATGGTGTGCTTCTTGTGCCCCTGTCTCTTGTAATGTCTCTTGGGCCTCTACTAGGCTCTCCGCCCATACCATCCCTGTCAAGGTCCCTGTCGCCATGTGGCCTATCTGTAGGGCCTTGTGCATCATCGCTGAACTCTGGTCTTGATGGAGTGCTTCTCTCGGGAGAATCATACGGTCTTCTCTCAAGAGGTAATCTGCTCTCACGAGATGGCTCATGTGATGGTGCCTCTGGGGCTTCAGGCTCATATTCAATGAATCTGCTCTCATCGGGCTGTCCTATCCTTGTTGCGGTGAAGCTTGGAGACACAAATGTATCGCCCCTCACCTGGACTGCCTTACCTCTGCCGTCAGTTGGGAAAGATAGTACTGTCCTGTAGCCTTCTTCTTGTTTGGCCACCATAGTATTATATGCTCTTTCAACTCCGGCATACCTGTCATTGATCTGCCATTCTGGGAATCTTTCAGAGATGTCATTGATGTTCTCTCTGTCATCCGCAAAGATACGCATCCCTTCGCTCAAGCCTTGAGCATCAAGCCTATAATCCTTGGCCTCCGCCATAGCACGCCCATCTTCATCCAGGACAGTCACGCGCCTTGTTGAGAGATTCTTCTCGAGATTTCCTGAATTCTCTTCGGAGCCATACGTAGGATTGAGTGTCCTGAGGTTGTCTCCACTAATTGGCATGATTACATCACGATATTCCTTTATGCGACTCTCTATATCTGAGGAGCCATCATCGTAGAAGATAGCTTGTTCATCGAAGAACTTGAAGATGCGCTTGACATCCTGTGCACCAAGTCCATAGAGATCTCTACTGACAACCTTATCCCCTTCGTGGTACATGATGGTCGCATCAAGCTCTCCTCTTCCATCAAAGAATCTGCTATTATCCAGGAAATCGTCAATGCTTGTTATCTCAGGCACGGTTCCATTTGTTCCATTTGTTCCATTGCTTACTCCACCTACTCCTGGAGTGCAATAATGGAACAAGAAACCGCCTGCAAAACCGAATGCAGCTATTGTGGCACCTTTTGCAATTTTACCCCAGACAGATGATCCCCTATATTTTCTATCATCTCCCTTCTGCTCGTATCCTGTCATTTATATACCCCCAATTGATGGTCTGAAACAGACCTGAGTACAATTATACGACTACAAGGTGATAACAACTATTTAAATTTTTCTCTTTTTGTACTACTGCGCAGTACTAATGAAGAAGATTGACAAAATTTTTAAATCTCGCCCTTACCCATTGCCCACTGAGGAGGGTATCTGATGGTTTCTAAGAGGCAAAAGAAGATGCATCATCACCGGTCAGATGAGCATGAGAGTGCTCAAGAAAAAGATGAGCGGCATGATGGCGACAATCACAAAGGAAATGACAATGGCGAGAATGATAGTGGCTCTTACATTGCTGAGGCTAATCCTGAAGGTCTGAAAGAGAAGGAAGATCTCTCGCTTTTCGGAAGGGTATCGCGTGTTATATCGGGTGATGCTCCAGATTCTACATATAAGAGCCTTGATAAGGCATTCTCTATTGCCTCAAAGATTGTCCCTGTCCTTATCGTACTTTTCGTGCTTTTCCTTGGTGGTTTCATCCGAGCTACTCCTGCATGGGTTCCTATGGCTGATGAGTGGGCTGCTGATAGCATCAACAACCAGCTCAGAATGCAGATTGCCCAGCAGGTCCAACAACAGTTCCCGAATCTCCCTCCTGAGAACATGGAAGACATGATAGATGACCAGTTGGACCAGTTCATAGAAGAGAATCGTGAGATGTATCAGCTTCAGCTTGAGCAGGCCTCCGATTTCTTCAGATCACAGCTCCAGGATGATGATGGCACAACATATCTTACAGGCATAGACCCTTATCATTGGTACAGGCTTGCACGTAATGTGGTAAGACGCGGAGCTCCTGGGGATGATTATATTGAAGGCAGGGGCGAAGTGGATAGGCTGATGTTCTATCCTCGTGGCCTTGGAGATACCGCGAGGCGTGTCGATACGGAGACCAACATCTATATAGGTGCATATTCATACATGTTCCTCAGCAATTTCTTCCCTGACCTCTCTCTTATGAGGACAGTGTTCTATTTCACAGTGGTTCTTGCTCCACTTACGGCTATCCCAGCATTCTTCATAGCGAAGAAGTTCGGAGGCATAGTGGCAGGATCCATCGCGGCGTTCATCGTTGCAATACATCCTTCGTTCGTCTCTAGGACAATGGGTGGTTTCTTCGATACAGATCTCTATAATCTGGGCTTCCCGCTATTTATAGTGTGGTTCATGATTGAGGCCCTCTATGCCAAGACGTGGAAGAAGACTGCTATGTTCTCGGCACTAGCGCTCCTTTCGACAGTGCTCTTTGCGTTCTCTTGGCAGGGATGGTGGTACATATTCCTTGTCGTGTTCCTTGCTATGGCTGGTTATGCAGTCTGGCTCTTGGCTTTGGCTATGAAGAAGGACAAGTCTTTCCTTTCAATCTTCACCTCGAAGGAGAGCAGGAGGAAGCTTGGGGCTATGGGGGGCTTCGCGCTTGGATCCATGCTCATTGCAGGAATAACGGCTGGCTTTGATACGGTGATCCGCATCTTCTATGAGTATCCCATGAGTGTCATAAGGATCCGTGATGTGGCCCGCTATGATATCTGGCCGAACGTCATGACCACTGTGGCAGAGCTCAACCCTTCAGCGCATTCAGATATAGTCTCTGCGTTCAATGGGCCTCTCATGTTCTCCATGGCCTTCATAGGGTGCATAGTCACTCTGGCTGTGTGGAAGAAGGAGCACATGTGGCGTGAGATTGCCTATGTGGGTGGTTCTCTGATATATTATATGGTCGTCCTGGCCAATCCTGACGCATGGAACTATTTTGTCTTTGCAGTGGTCCTCTCACTACCGGTGATAGGAAAGGCAATCTTCAACCTGTATTTCTATCCTTACAAGGACATCAAAGACATACGTGTGCCTTATGCGGCCTTGATAACTGTGTGGCTCGTGAGCATGGTCTTTGCCTCTACGCGCGGCGTAAGGTTCAATATGCTCATAGTACCTCCCTTCGCTCTGGGCTTCGGTATCCTGATGGGTGTGCTGAGCACTAAGGTCTCAGAGATGGCATCAAAGAACACAGGATTCAATCTCCGGGCAGTGAGTGTGCTCGTAGGCGCCTTGTTCATCGGGCTCTTCATGATGCATTCTGCTGATGGAGGTTTCTTGGACTCGTCTGTCAACACTGCACGCAACTATCTGCCGCACATGAATGATGCGTGGTATCATGGTCTTCAGGGCATCAACGAGACAGGTAGCAATGATGCTGTCATAGGTTCGTGGTGGGATTATGGGCATTGGTTCAAGGCTATCGCAGAACGTGCTGTTTTCTTTGATGGTGGTTCCCAGAACACGAATACTGCTCATTGGATGGGTAGGTCTCTGCTTTCTGAGGATGAGGTGCTGACTGCAGGACTCTTGAGGAAGATGTCGTGTGGCAGGAATGAGGCGTACAATCTGCTTTCTGAGGATTCTCCTCTGAGCGGACCTGACTCTGTAAACATCCTATATGACGTTGTGCGTACGAACAGTACAGGCGCTAAGGAAATTATGTTGGATGCTGGGGTGTCTGAGAGTATTGCTGAAGAGGTCCTTGAGTATACGCATTGTGAGCCTCCTGAGGTATACTATATAACCTCCGAGGATATGGTAGGCAAAGGTGGTGTTTGGGGCCATTTCGGCGCATGGGACTTCCATAGGGCAGAACAGTACATCAATGTACGTCAGGCTGACAGAGGCGAGGGCATAGAGATGCTCATCGAGAACTACAGCTATGATGAGGCAAGAGCCTCAGAGATCTACAATGAGATCCAGACACAGGATCCTGAGCAGTGGATAGCACCATGGCCAGGTTATCTGGGAGCTCCACAGGGATGTTCAAGACAGGAAGAGGATCTGCACTTGTGCAGGCTCAATATCCAGGGTCAGCAGCTGAATCTCCTTTTCAATGAGTCTTCTGGCGATACAGGGATAGTCGCTCCGGGCCAAGATATGCCGGATGCTACACCTTCTGCTGTCAGCTATGTTGAGAATGGTGGTTTCAGGAAGAATGAGTTCGATGATGCTATGGTACCTTATGGTATGACTTTCATCAGCAGTGGCGATAGCTACAGGGTTGCACTCATGGATCCTAAACAGACTGCGAGCATGTTCACACGTCTCTTCTTCCATGATGGAGCGGGTACTAACTTCTTCGACAAGGTATATGATGAGCATGGAATTCCTGGCGGCAGAGTCATTATCTGGAGAGTGAATTGGGAGAGATTCTTCGAGCACATAGGCTCCGACACAGAAGATCTTGATTTCGATGAGGCCGAAGAGTTCGAGTCGCGCATCGAGGTGCCTGAGGCAGAAGCTCCTGCGCAGCAACAGCCTGCACAGCCGATCGAGCAGGACACAGAAGTCCAGATAATGGGGTGATTAGGTGCCAAAAAGACTTCCTGATGATGTCTATGTGATATTGCCTGGGCATAATGAAGAAAGCCAGCTTGGTTCTGTGCTCAAGAAGACTCTCTCATCGTGCTCTAATGTAGTCTTTGTGGATGATGGCAGCACAGACAGCACCTATTCTGTCGCCAGATCTTCAGGGGCTATTGTCCTGAGGCATATTACGAACCTCGGCAAGGGAGCGGCACTCCGTACAGGCTGTGATTATGCGGTTGGACACGGTGCTTCCAAGATTGTAGTCATGGATTCTGATGGTCAGCATGACGCTGCAGAGATTCCTAAACTACTGAAAGAGCTTGAGCGAGGTAATGATGTGGTTGTCGGTTGCAGGAGATGGAACAGCTCGATGCCTTTTGTCATGCGTCTGGGCAATTATGGTATGCATAAGATCTCTACAGTCCTATTCGGTGTGGATGTCAAGGATACACAATCAGGTTTCAGAGCTTTCACTGCTGAGACCTATCACGCTATAAGGTGGGAGTCTAATGATTACTCGATGGAATCTGAGATGTTGGCGCGTGTGCATAAGCATGGATTACGATGCTCTACAGTGGGCATAAGGACCATATACCATGATACGTATAAGGGCACGACAGTCATGAACGGACTCAGGATCGCTTCTAATATGCTACTCTGGAAACTTGTAGGGCTTCATGATAATCCGGCAGACATAATGCCTCCTGATTCTTCAGAAAATATTCTTTGATGCCGAAACCTTAATAATTAGCGCTTTACTACTGCGCATTCCGGCAGATGATGCCGAAGGGGGTAGGATAGTATGGATGAAGAGAATGTTCTTGGTTTGAGAGGAGATTACGTCACACAAGAGGATGTAGGTTATCTTGTGGATAAGCTCAAAGGGATGAGTCAGAGGCAACTGAAAGATTCTGTCGATCGCGTGATGTCATACGCTGCAATGAACGACATATGCATCGATATGGATAATATCGAAATCGCACTCTATAACATCCCATTAGCAAAGGATGATCATGAGATGGATACACCACTAGAGCTGATTGCTAGAGAGGTATACTCATTGAGGAAGAAGAGCAGCTATGACTTGGAGCTATGTAAGACACTAGAGCATGCATTCCCTTTCCTCTATGTTGATGGGTGTGAGTGAGCGCTGCTATGAATTGGCTCTGTTCAAAATAACATAATAACATACAAAGTATACTGGCCTACGAGAGTATCCGGAGGAGCTACCCTCTCTCGTCAGCCGTCATGCGGGATTAAGCAATCCCACACCTGCCGACGGCTACGGCCACTATACAAAGCAATTCTTTTTTGAACGAGCCTATGAATGAGAAACTTTTTAAATAACCCACAATCACTTGGCTCTGAGGTAATATCATGGAAGGACAGAACAGATGCGTATCAACTGGCCGTGACATCTCTAATGATAATGGTTCAGTGTGCTTCAAGTGCCCTAATTGCGGGGAAGGCGACATCGTGAGGTCGCAGCAAGCCAGAAGGCTCGCTGCCAGATACAAGTGTGCTATCTGCGGTTTCGAGGGCCCGAACTGATTCTTTCGTGTCATGTTCAAGAGGTGATTAGTATGGCTGATGTTGTTGTAACCATGAAGCTAATGCCAGAATCTCCTGAGACGGATTTGGAAGCCCTAGCTGCGAAAGCAGAAGAGGTCATTTCATCCGTGGGTGAGGTTGGCAAGAAGGAAGAAGAGCCCGTGGCTTTCGGGCTGAAAGCAGTTCTGCTTACGTTTGTGATGGACGAGAGCAAGGGCACCACTGACGAGATCGAGAAGAAGATATCCGATTTTGAAGAAGTGGCATCTGCTGAGATAACTGATGTGCGCAGGGCAGTAGGTTGATCCTGCCTTCATCATCTTTTCTTTTCATCACTCTTTTTGCTCTTCTTTTTCTTATCCTTTGGCTTGACTTCCTTGTCTGAGTCTGTCGCTACTGAGGCCTTCAGATTGTCAAGATATTCCTGGACGTCCTTATTCCTTATGGACTTCACATATGTGTATGCAAGGGAAATGATAAGGTTCAGCATAGCAAGACCTAGGAGATTGTACCCATGCCCAAGCACTCCTGTCTCTCCAAGGAGAAGGAACGCAAAAGCAAAGAACGGTGCATATACCCATGCCAGCCCTTTCCCTCCCTTGCTGAATGATTGTAGATTAAGCATTGCTATCGTTAAAAGAGTTGGCGTGAAAGCGCCTACAACAAGATGTAATGGCTCGTTCGCACCTCCTGCGCTGAACAGGATGACTAGTACTGTACCTAGCACCATCCCGATATCAAGCCTCATGAGAACCTTGCTGTCTCCAGGTATCTCGTCCTTGACGCCCTTGAGTGCCTTCTCGATAATCTCTTCTGAATGACCATAGTCACTCAAGACTTTCTTGACCTCTTTCTCTGATTTTCCTGAGGCCAGCTGATGCTCAGCGTACTTTATGAGAGAGTTCATGATGTTGAAGTACAACTCCTTATCCAGATCTGACTTGATAGGTTCGTTGAGTGCCTTAATCAGATTGTAGTTGGTCCGCTTCAATGCTCTCATCGCTTCCTTGACAAGATTCTGATGGTGGCCACCTTCCATAAGAGACTTTCTTATCCTGGCCATAGGAACCCCTCTGTCGTATTCTTGTTTTATGTAGAAGATGAGCTCTTTTCTCATGTACTGGGTAAGGGATCCCATATTCCACTTGTTGGCGACATGGTATATAAAGGTTATGGTACAGTTCGACGTCTTTATGTTTGGTAATTCCATCTCACTGTCACTATCTTGTTACGACAAAATTTAATAAATGAAATTTAAGTAAGTGAATCCATGGTGGCCACAAAGCGGAAAACCTCACGCTCTCCTACTGCTGCAAAGACATCAGCTTCAAAGAAGAAGACATCTAATAGCACATCTAATAGCTCTACTCCAAAGAGCAGGGCTACTGCTTCAAAGAAGTCTCCCTCAAAGAAGTCTGCTGCAGCATCAAAGGCTACGACATCAAGAAAATCTACATCTAAGAAAATTTTGCCTGCCAATAAAGCTGCTACCAAGTCTGCCACAAAGAAATCAACTTTAAGGAAGTCCACTGCGCAGAAGACATCTGCAAGCAAGTCTTCAGCAGTCTCCAAGAATTCTTCTTCACGCAAAAGGACTGCTAAGCCAAGGACAAATGATGTCTCTGATCTGGAGCCTGGCACTTCAATGCATGAGAGGCTTGAGGAGCTTGAGCAAGGTTCTACTGCCACTTTCGATTCTCCTGTGAGCAACATGGACAAGACACTAGGGCTTCCACCACTTCCTGGCTATGGTGGTTATGAGGAGGAAAACAAGAGCAAGAAAGGTCTCTTCGGGAAAATGTTCGGCGGTAAGGAAGATGCAGAGGAAGGTAAGAAAGGAGATTCTAAAGAGGATACAGAAGGAATGCCTGCGAAACCAGAGATGCCATCTGATGCTGAAGACGATAAGGCAAAGGATCCGCTATCTTCAGCAAGCATGAGCGAACTGGACAAGGAGGCTTCATCCGTCCTGAGCAAGGAAGACATGAAGGAGTTCAAGGAGCTTGAGAAAGAGACCGAAGAGCTTGAGCATTATGCCGAGGATTCACATGTTCCTGATATTGAAGGAAAAAATACGAAAAATACACCTCTGGATTCGGCCGCACCGCCGCAAGAAGTTGATGAGAAGAATACACATCCTGATTCTGTTCCTGAGACGCATGCAAAGGAAGAGCCACATAAGCGTGAGATGCCTCTCAGCATGGAAAAACCTCTAGATAATGGCACAGATATCCCTGATCCATCTGAGAAGATGGGCTTGCCTGCTGCCGATAACTCATACAAGCTTTCTGGGAAGAAGAAGAAAAAAGGCCTCTTGTCACGTCTCTTCGGTTCAGGAAAAAGTGGTAAAGGTAAGGATGATAAGGGCAGCAAAGATGATAAGGCTGAAGATGAAGCTCCTGTTCTAGGGGAGGATAAAAAAGAGAAAGATAAGAAAGATGATGCTCTCTCTTTTGGGGAAGATGATCCCAAGAAAGCCCAAGATGTTGCTAGTGCACGACTTAATCTAGGTAAAGAAAACCCTGACAAGAAAAAAGCTTCTGGAAAGGGTGGAGATATATTTACAGATGATGCATCAGAGAACAAAGAGCTGGCAGAGGCAGAAGATGCAACAGTACGACCTCAAGAGCCTACCGACCTGTCGCAGGACATATCGAGCACTAAAAAGGATGCTACTGGCGAGGGTGGTACTGATGGTGCTAGTGGTGAAGGTGATGCTGATGATGCGCAGATCGCTACTGAGCCGAAAGACCTGTCTCAAGATTTTGACCAGTCCTCAACATCATTCCTTGATGATTCTATCACGGCGGAGATGTCCGGTGGCAAGACTAAGGAGGATAAAGTTGTGGATCCCGATACTCAAGATTTCGGCAAGAGTAGTAAAAGCCCAAGTGGGGATAATGCTCCTAAAGATGAGAGGCTTACGAAGAACGCCTTAAGTAAAGATGTCTCGAAGCTCCAGATGAAGAAAGAAAAACTCGAGAAAGAGTTGAAGAGTATTGAGGAGCAGTACAAGAAGTCAAAGTCATCTTTTGAGGATACAAAGGCGACTCTCGAGGAGAAAGAAAAGAAGCTTGACAAGCGGCAGAAAGAATTGGATGAGCGTGAGAGCATCCTTCTCACACTGCAGACTGATCTCATTCGCGAAAGAAAGGAGCTTGACAATAGAGAGTTCAAGTTATTCATGCAGAAACAGCAGACAGATGTGGATAAGGCTCCCGCTATTGACATATCACTACGTGATGATCTTAAGGATCTACCACAAGGTCTCTCCGATGAAAGGATGAAGATAGAGCAGATGATGAACCAGACGAGGACTCTTGCCATCAATAATGATATAGATAAAGCGAAAACCAATTATAATAGGTTGGTCGAGAGATTCCAGGAGGCCAGCCTTTCACCTAATGATCGCAAGGTTCTTCATCTTTCAATTAAAGAGTTGTATAATGATATAAGTTTGCTGATCAGCAGCGGTGGTAGGGATGAAGGCGCTGTGCAATAATCCTTCTTGTAAGCAAGCCCTTTCAAAGAAGGTGTTCGAGGTTGATGATCTTGGTTCTAGTTGTCCTTCTTGTGGTGCAAGCATGCTCCTTCCTGAGAGTGCTGCGAAATATGTGGACTCTAAAGGGCATCATCGCTCCAAGAGGCTCAATGAGTCGAAAGACAAGGTCAAGGCAAAACTCGGTGCAAGGCACATAAGTTCGAACCCTGAGCTGAAGAAGATAGAGTTCTCATATTCCAAGAAAATGGCTGAGCTCGAAAAGGCTCTCAAAAATAGTAAGCTCATGAAGAAGTTCAAGGATATAGATGAACATCTTGACGAAGGAGAGCTTGATCTCAAGAAGATAAAGTATGAGCTTGATAAGCTCGATGGCCTCTTCAAAAAATATCATGGCACTTCTTCAAAAACCAAAAAAACTACAAAGAAAGGTGCTAGCAAGAAGGCCAAGAAATGATTTTTTTGTGTGGTTAATTTCCAAATAGATGTTCTTATGGTTTTCAAATGAGGAAAAATATATAAACTATCATCTCATAAGAAAGCTATCTTTTTTGTTTAGGTGATCAGGTGTTACGGGTAAGAAAGCAATCGCAAGTCACAATATTCATACTTGTTGGTATCTTCATCCTGATTGGAGTTACTTCTTTTTTAGTCCTAAGAGAGTCCGAGCTTCGCGGTTCTCTGATTGAGGATGAGAGTCGTATAGTGCAAGAACGTGTAGGGTCTGATTTCCAGCCTGTCCAAGATTTTGTGGCAACGTGTGTCGAGACAGTGGCGCGTGATGCTGTTGAGAGGGTGGGCAGACATGGTGGTTATGTCAGCACAGATAACCTAAGGGCCAATCGTGTGGATCCTACCTCTCCAAGGAGCAATGCTATCCATTTCTGGCCACGTGCTGAGACATATAAGATAGCGTATTGGTGGCACATGGTATCTGACCACGACTGCCATAATACAGATAGCTGTACTTTCGCGTCAAATATGCCACCTCTCACAGGAGGGTCTTCCGCTGCTGTGGACAGCCAGATTGAAAGATTCGTCGAGGAGAATGTTGAGTCTTGTTTGGGTGACTTCAGTGGATTTTCTGACCAGGGATTTGAGTTTGATGTAAGAGGAGAACCATCTGTTGAAGTGGTGATTGCAGAAAACGATCTTGTGGTGTCTATGGACTATCCATTTGAAGTCGAGCTTGGTGGACGTTCGGAGACTATGCAAAGGTTTGGTTCTCGACTTGATATTGACTTGCGAAATCTCTGGAAAGTGGGTCAGAAGCTCACTGAATTGCAGCAGAGAGAGGCAGTTCTCGAGATGACACTTCTTGAACTGATTGCATTGTATTCTGGTACAGGGCCTGATGCTATACTTCCACCTTCTTTCACTTCTATGACTTCAAGATTCGAGGAACGGCGGTTCTCCTGGACAAGGACAGAGATCAAGCAGAGCATGATGTCGATGCTGGCTTCGTATATACCTATGTTCTCTGTACTTGAATCTAATAATTTCGCCTATGCTTCGGTTGATTCTGCGCATGATATTGCAGTGTTCGACCGTATGATATTTTCCGTTGACGACATCGAGAATCCGTATCGTTATGACATAAATTTTGATTATAAGACTTGGTGGGATATGTATCTGCAGATAGGTAACTCTGAGGTTGTGCGACCTGATCAGACTGAAATGCCTTTCTTGAGTGATATCCCTGGGATAGGAGCTCTTCTAAGGGAAGGCCTGCCGGTCACTTACCAATTCACATATGATGTCTCTTTCCCAGTACTCATCTCGGTCAGAGATCGTCAGGCTTTTGAATTTGATGGGTTTTTGATGAATTTTGCTCTGGAGACTAATGTGCGCTCCAATATGCCTGCGAGAGAGAGTGACGAGTCTATCGACCTTAATGTGACATCCAGGCCAGGTTTAGATTCTTCAAGAATATGCCACTCCAATAATCTCGACACGGAAAATATGCGCATAGTTGCTGTGGACTCTGTCACTGGCGAAGAGATTGAAGGTGTCGCAATCGAATATGAATGTGGTCCTGACAGTTGCTTATTAGGCAATACGGCACAGCACAATGATGGAACTTATTTCGAAGGAAAATTCCCGAGCTGCATAGGTGGAAACATAGAGCTCTTCTCTAGAGAGTATGGGCCTAAGATTATAGATATGTCTTTCGAACAGGGTGATGGTCCTGGTACTCTAAACTTTGAGTTGGATCCTATTGTAGATGTGGAAGCAAAGGTGAAAGTGCTTGCTAACATAAAGAGCGAGGGACCTATGGGTAGATCCTCTTGGCACTTGGAGTATGATAATGTGAAGGACCTAAGAGAAGCAGAATCTGTACTTTTGACAATCGAGAAAGTCGCAGAGGGCTCTTCTGATGATTTCTCTACAGTAGCATACTTTGACGGTACTGATCCTAAAGCAGAGATTAGCTTGGTACCTGGAAGATATCGTGTGAATGCCCAACTCACTTTAGATACCACACATGAAGACATACCTGCAGTGGTCATCCCTGAGGACGAGGAAGAGGAAGGTGGTTTCTTCGGTGTTGGCTCTACAACTGTGACTCTTCCGGAGATTACTTTTGACGACTTATTCCCGCAAGGGATGCTATATATTGATGAGGACCATGGAGGTCTGCTTGAAGTAACTGCCGAAGATTTAGAGAAGGGTAAAGTCACCTTCTACGTAATCGCTTCACCTTATATTCCTGATGGAGGAGTAAATCTTGACCATGATGATCTTGAGGAGTTTGGTAAGGCAGACTTCTATTCAAAGAGACGAAGCTCGTTCGTGAGACCTTGTTTTGGCGAGTTCAGCAGTGAGGAATGCAGATGATAAAAGAAACTATCAGTGGATGCTGTAAGATATTTATGATGTTATTGCTTGTGCCACTTTTGGTAGCCATGCCTGTTGCTGGCATCAGTTTTGCAGATGCTGAAGATGTTGATGCGCTCAGTTATTATGGAAAAGATGACATATCAGGATATATGAGACTGAGAGAGCCAGAAACCTTGCGCATAGAGGTTTATATAGAAGCTGATAGCAAGCCAAATCCCAATCAGATACGAGCAGGGAATACTCATTTCGAAGAATGCGAGGAGAGTTTGGGTTATTACGCCTGTTGGGTGGAGTCGGAAGAAAGGACAATAAATACTGAATCTGGATTGCCAAGGGGTGAAATCAGGCTCTTTGATGATCCCAATGCTGACCCTGTAGACACACGAGAATTCTCTTTATCTAGGGATAATGTAGCTCCAACCATTTCAGATTTCGAGGTGAGAGGGAAATCTGGTGGGATAAAGCTGAGATTCAAAGTAGAAGATGAAGAAACTGGTGTGAAAGAGCTTATGGTCTATAGAGGTAATGATATTCCTCTTGCACAGAAACGTCTTGACAAGGACAGTTCCGGGACCTATCCTAATGTCTATGATATCTCAGAAGAGATGGAAAGTGGATACTGGGAAATGTCTGTGCCTGAAGGCGAGCACAATATATATGTCATTGCGAAAGACGGCGTAGGGAACGAGGATGTCTCGCCGAATCGACGCGTAAATGTTGTAACGACCCCTCCCAAGATTGAAGGTTGGACTTTAGGGGATTGTGGTGATTATGATCCAGATTTCTCCATGGGCACAATCGGTGGATCTGGGTTTGATGATGTATGTGTATTTGTTGAGATTGATAGGCGCCCTGATCAACACTGGACACTCGAAGGCGCTTTGAGGGATTTTGATGTTTCTGGCGACGCAGCTGACGAATTCAGGGATGTATATATGAACCCTCATGACTGTTTCCCACATGATGATATTTATGTCTGTGAAATCAGGGAATATGAGGATGGCAGCCCAATACATATAAGGCCAGGGGATTCTGGTAGCTTGCGTATATATGTTGACTTCGCGTTTACTGATGATTTCGGCAATGAGGGCACATTCCATGATTCGGAGAGTCTTAGCATCGTTGCTGACCCACCTAGTGGTCTCAGCTTATCGAGCCTTGATGCATATGAAGGCACGGATTACATATCTCCAGATTTTGCAAGGGTCAGACTTGATTTCTCTGCTGCTGCAGAGATTGATAAGGAAAGGACTCGTCTTAGCGCTTCAGCCATTGGCGGACGTCAGAACATAAAGCCAGATGAATGCGGCAGCAGTAGTTGTACATGGCTCATATCGCCTCATGGTATAGGTAGTGAGTTCTCGAGCGGAGAGGTCATCCTCCAGAGCATAGTAGACATACATGGTAATGAAGCAATTTTCTCCAGAGTTGCGACTCATCTTACGGTAAATGATGATTTTCCACGTCTTGAAGATATTTGGGTACAGAGCCATGAGTCGAGCGATGATGATTCACGATACT
>CAZTTX010000017.1:0-16630 GCA_964616085.1 uncultured Methanosarcinales archaeon | reverse complement strand
GCGTCAGGACAGCCATGAAAGAAACCCAGTTTATTTATAAAAGTTTCTGTGGTCTGGGTCTGTCCCAAATGGAGTTTTTTTGTATACTGACCTACTGGCTTACCCGTATGGACAACCCCAGCCAGTCAGCAGTCAAGCGGGATTAGATAATCCCGCACCAGCCGACTGCTACGGCCAGTATACATTTTTCTACCTTTTGGGACAGACCCTGTGGTCTTGTCTCCGAGCAAAGCACAGATTCTATACTATTAAAGTGGTTTCATGTTTGGCGATGATAAGTACAAAGCAGCCCAAGATTTATAAACAATCCCTCATTTTTGCTCCTCATGAAGATAAACGCAGCACAGAGATATAGGCTAAGAAATTTCATAAAGCAGCTCGAGGAACATAAGGGCCGTAATACTGAGTTGGTGACGGTCTATGTGCCTAGTGGCTATGATATCAATAAGATACTGACACATCTTTCACAAGAGCAAGGTACTGCTGCGAACATAAAATCAAAATCTACACAAAAGAATGTGATAGATGCACTTGAAAGGATGATACAGCATCTGAAACTTTTCAATCAGACGCCACCCAATGGTCTGGCCGCTTTCGCGGGTAATGTTGCTGAAAGGGAAGGGCAGAGTGATGTGAAAGTGTGGAGCATAGAACCACCCGTGCCTATAAACACAAGGATATACAGATGCGACAAAGAGTTCCACCTTGACATACTCAGAGAGTTAGCTGAGACCAAAGACATATATGGCCTCGTAGTGATGGACCGACGTGATGGTGACATAGGTCTCCTGAAAGGGAAGACTGTGATACCTACCATGAATACACACTCTAACGTCCCCGGTAAGACTAGAGCAGGCGGACAGAGTGCACAGAGGTTCGAACGTCTCAGGGAAGGTGCCGCCATTGAGTTCTACAAGCGAATAGCAGAATACATGAAAGAACAGTTCCTTGAGAACAGAGACATCAAAGGTATCCTTGTGGGGGGGCCCGGAAGGACGAAGAACGACCTCATTGATGGAAATTACATCAATAACGAACTGAAGCAGAAGATTGTCGCTATCAAGGATCTCTCTTACACAGGAGAATATGGCCTTCATGAGCTTGTCGATAAATGTGAAGACGTGCTGGCGAATGAGGATATAGCGGATGAGAAGAACATCATGAACGATTTTCTGACGCGCATGGCAAAGGAGCCTGCAAAGGTGAGCTATGGTAAAGACCAGGTCATGGAGCTACTCAAGCAAGGAGCAGTTGATACGCTTATACTCTCAGAAGAGCTTGATGAGAAGATAATGGAAGAGTTCGAAGAAGAATCTAAGAATGTCGGGACAGACATCAAGATTGTCTCCACAGAGACACGTGAGGGTGTCCAGCTGAAGAACATCGGGATGGTCGGAGCTATCTTGAGATTTGAGGTAGAGTAAAACTCACATCGACAAATAGCAAAGACTATAAGAATCATATGCAGATAGACCCATTGGTCTGATCACATAAGAGTTCTACCATTTCCCGTTTGTTACGCAGACCGCAGAAAGGATTTTCTCCAATCACGACGCAAGGGAAATCTGTAACATTATAATATCTCATCAATAAGTCTACAGTCGGCAGTTCAAGATCCGCATCGAAAGAGAATAGAGCTAAGTCATCACCTCTCCCTTGGCGCTCGAGCTCGTGTCGTATGTCTGTGAGTACAAATGCCTGAGGATCACAATCAGGACATTCCTCTTCTTCTCTATAGAAAAATGTCATCAATGTCTGTCCAGTCCCACACACTTGATCTATACGTTTCAATAGAGTATAGTAAAGCGTCGCACGTTGATTGAATAGACGTTTTTTCTGTGCATAGAAGGGTGTCTCTGCAAACTCTTCACTGGCCTGACGGTATTGATCAATCTTCACACCGAGGTCCCAAAGGTCATCGTTCATACCCAAAAGCATGCTGCGTAGAGCAAGGCAGGTGTATTCTTCACCGAAATAGTCTGCCATGAGGAGCAGCGTCTGCATCTCCTCGTGACTTTGGACAATATTATCCATCTGCGTCTCGAGCGCATCCTCTCTCATCCCTGACAAGAGAGCGTTTGACAGGAATATAGAGAGCATCAGGATTATCGTTATCAAGAAAGCTGTAAAGAAGATTTTTCTATTTCTACGTTTCATCGCCATTTGACTTTCCTCCTAGATATCGCAGAGACGAAAGATGAACCCCAGAAGATCTGATAGAGGAAAAACAAGAATACAAAACCTACAAAGCCAGGCATCCTTGTCCTCATTCTCTTCTTTGCAATTCTCATCGCAAAAGTCGCCATTGTCGCTGTCGTCAGTATTGCCATCACTCCGAAAATCGACAGGCCACCAATACGCAGTAGATCGATGTTCAGCGGGTCGAAGTGTGATAAGAAATTATAGTTGGTCAGGGAATAAAATGCTAGTGTCTCGAAGAGGTTGCTAAGTGTGAGGAAAATGGTATATACAAAAAGGATAAGACCAAAGGTCACAACAAGGTATGTGTAAGGGTATATGAAGGCGAAAAGCCCGTTCTTCCTTCTCAGCATCATCGACTTGTATTGCCATAGAGTAAGTAATGAGCCTGTATACCAACGCTTTCTCTGTACATAAAGCTCCTTGAATGTCCCTGGACTGATTGTCCTGACCTTTGCAGTAGCACAATTGGTGATGCGATATCCTGCCTGGTGCATGCGCACTGCTATCTCATGATCCTCAACGATGTTTCCCACATCAAAACCACCAATCTTATTCAGGACAGATTTTTTGTATATAGAGAAGGGTCCTGGAGTCACATGCACCGCATTGAAAAAGGAAAGCGCTCGGAGTGCCAAAGCAAGCCCGATAACATACTCCACTTCCACAATCTTCTGGAGCAAAGTCTTCGGTTCTTTCACTTCTACAGAGACAGTTACTGCACCTACTTCTCTGCCATCTCTGTGATCCTTGAAGTATGGTATGGCCTTTTCAAGAACATCTGGTAAAACTTCAGAATCACCATCCATGGTCGCAACATATTTTCCTGTCGCCAATGCAATGCCTTGGTTGAGAGTGGCTGCCTTACCTTTATTCTCTGGATTGTCTACAAAAATCATGTCTGTGCCCTTGATGGCCTCATTGACAACTTCGCTCGTGTTATCCTTGCTCCCATCGTTCAAGATAATTATCTCAAGCTTCCCAGACGGATAATCTACTCTCTTCAGAGAATCAATTGTCTCTTTGACCTTTTCACCCTCGTTATATACTGGAACAAGAATTGTGACTCTTGGCCTTTCCTCGTTCTTGAAGAAACGTGGGCCTTTGTATAACTTATTCTCATTCGTGAGGAGTGTTAGCAGCAGAGCTATAGCAAAGTATGTGGAAAGGAACCACACGAGTGTAACAAAGATGCTGTATATTATGTTCATCCTATCACCGCGCCACAGGGCGCCTTTTTAAAGAGTATTTGTCATTATTAAAATATTTCGTTTTGCTGCGTAGGTTCCAGAAAATGTACACTTCTAAAGATTTTTAAACATGATTGGGTTATATCCTATAGATGTTGAGAAAAAACGCAAAAGTGCTCAGCAAGGACATCATACGCCCCATGTTGAGGTATGTTAAAGGCAATTGGGGGATTATGGCCCTCTTCATTGTCTTCGTGGCAGTCCTAGCTACAAGACTTTTCTTCGCACTCATGACCCCCGAATTCAGCACAGACACTGCATACTTCGTGCTCGAACAGGTAGAGAACATATCGAGGACTGGCTTCCCAGAGATAGCCGATAGCGGATCCGGAGGCATGACCATCCTACCCCCTGTGTTCTACTATATCCTAGCTTTCTTCAACCTCTTCATGCCAATCTTCGTGGTGGGTAAGGTCGTCCCAAATGTGCTTGCAGCATCCACCGTCTTCATAGTCTACGCCATATCTATGAAATTCACGAGAAACCAAGAGGCATCCTTGTTCGCAGCCTCTCTCTCGGGATTCATACCTGTTTTCTTCCTCGAGACTTTCAACTCAATCTCAATCTACAGTCTGGTTGTGCCTTTGGTACTCTTCTCCTTCTACTCTTTCCTTATGATAAGCAACGATGACAAGTTCATCCCGATATACATCGGGTCAATCCTTCTCCTGAGCTTCACTCATCCTACAGTATTCTTTGTTGTGGCCGCGCAGCTGTTGTATTTCACATTCGTCAAGGTGGAAGGGCTCAATCACAAGAATGTCGAGATCGAGGCCATACTAGTATCTGTATTCATAGTTATTTGGTCACAGTTCCTGATCTTCAAGAATGCTTTCATAGAGTATGGGACTAACATAATCTGGCAGAACATACCTGCACAGATATTCGCGGAATATTTCCACACCATCACCATATTGGATGCCGTGACATTGATAGGTATAGTGCCCACATTCGCAGGAGTCTCAGTATTCTTCAGATATGTCAGAGAACGCAAATCTAAGTTCATATTCTTCTTCTTGAGCTACTCAATCCCCATATTCATAATGCTATGGCTCAGGATGATAATACCTAAGACGGGACTGATATTAATCTCCGTAGCTCTAGTGGTTGTACTGAGCAAATACTATCAGATTTTCCTGAACTATCTCAAGAAGACCAAATTCTCGTCATTCAGGGTGCCCATTGTGGCCGTAGCCGTAATCATAACTTTCCTGACGACCCTATCTCCCACTTTCGCGCTGATTAACTCGAGGATAGAAGAAGCGCCAGAGCATGATAAGGTCCAGATCTTAGAATGGGCAAGAGAGAACACACCAGAGGACTCGACCATACTCTCGTCATATGAAGAGGGATTCCTAGTGAGATATTACACCAGGCGCACCACAGTAGTAGACTCAAATTTCCTTTTGAGTGAAGACATTGGTGCTATACTTGATGACATCGATGAGTTCTTCACAACTATATATGTGATAGACGCATTGAGGATACTAGAGAAGTATGATGTGGATTATATCTTCGTGAGCGAGAAGATTGTAGGACGTTACGGTGAAGACTCGATGTCTGTGCTAGATAATGAGAGATGTTTCAATAATGTATTCATGGGAAAGGATGGAGCGAACAGCCTCTATGAGGTCACCTGCTCCTTGAGGTCAGGTGAGAGAGATGGACAATGATTTCGATGAGATATTGAAAATCCAGCGTATGATAAACGAATCCACTCGGAAGGAACTCCAGGATGATCGTGAGACTGAGCTGATGGCACTGATAAACTCTCTTGTGCCATATGATAAGAAAGTCCAGCTGGAAGAGCTCTTTTATGCAGCCTTGGAAAGAGGTTTTAGTGAGAGCGAGATAAGAAGAGTAATCAACCAATACATAAAAGACAAGATATTCTTCCAGCCAGAAGTCGGATATATACAAAGAAGAGGATAGGTAGAACAGGATGGCAAAGAAGATGAATACAGAACCTGTAGTCAAGTTCATCAGAGACAGACGCATTCCTGCAATTGCCCTCATATTGTTAATCATGACCATCACAATATCATATGGTCTCTGGGGATTTGATAGAGAAGATGTGCCTGGAGCCGAAGGAAATTATAATATGAGAATCGCCAGGGCAATAGAAGAATCAGGTATGAGTTGGCAAGTCATAGGCGCAGGTGCTGAAGATAAGCTTGCTGATTCAGGAGAACTACAAGGTGTGAATCTGCTCACAATACTGCTATCTTTCGCAAAAGGCAATACAACTCTTATCAAGTTACTGAATGTGTTTATCGTCATTGCTGCAATGCTGCTATCATATGTCCTGATGCGGAAGAGCGGAATGCCGCTGTTCGAATCCAATACAGCAATCATACTAGCCATCGCCTCTCCTGCAGCAATATTCTTCTCGATGGATATATCACACATAGTTCTCTTCACTGCACTTACGCTCGCTGCATGCATATTTATCAAATCGGGGCATAGGACAGCATTGGCGATTGTCAGCCTTTTGATACCTTCCTTCGGTGTAGCGTATAGCATCATATTCATCATGCTTGTGGCTCTCTATGCGACATCCATGGAAAAGCCAAGAGCACTCAAATATGCACTTTTCCCCTTGTTGGCCTCAGGCATACTTTTGGTATATTCAGGCATCAGCTTCTCAGTTTTCAGGACAATAAGTCCGAGCATACAATCACTACTTGAGAACTCAATTGCAGAACTCGGAGCAATGTCAGGTTTTGGCATCATGACCTTAGTTCTGGCGCTCATCGGAATTATTGTTGCCTTTGTAGAGAGGAATTTGCAGATTTATGTTCTTGGCGTGATGCTTGCAGTTGGCTCTATGGCTTTGGTAGATATAAGACTCATATTCATGCTCAATCTTATGCTTTCAGCTTATGGAGCATATGGTTTTTCTGTGCTGATAAAACGCAAGTGGTATTCTGAGGACCTCAAGAAACTCACAGTCCTTGTGATTGTTTGCGGCCTTCTTTTCACCCAGCTATCTTATCTTCCAAGAGTGTCGGAGATCGAGCCCAGGAGAGAGGTTGCAGATGCTCTGAGATGGATGGCTGAGCTTGACGAAGGAGTCGTTCTATCTGAACCTGGATATTCGTCTTTCATACAGAACATAGCACGAAAGCCAACACTCATCAACCATTTTGATTATGCACCCGAAATCAGGTCTGACATCCACGAGATATTCAAATCGCGAGAGCTGGATAGGACAATGGGCTTGCTGCGGAAGCATGAAGTTGATTATATACTAATTGATAGCAAGATGCAGAGGAGAATATGGCTACATCCAGAAGATGGCCTTCTCTTCCTTTTCAGGGACATGGATCATTTCAGAAAAATCTTTGACGATGAAGAAGGGACCATGATATATGAAGTATTGTATGAGTGAAGTCCTCATAGTTCTCACAATTCTTTCTTGATTGTCTGGAAAGTGCGTTCAGAATACTTTGTCTTATAGTCTGCAGACAGCTTCCTGAGTTTTTCTACATCCAAGCACAGACCTTTATTGGAAAGCTCTCCTGAGATCCTAGAAGAGACGAGATATTGGCAGAACTGAGTCACGTTCTTCGGCTTATCGCTCTCATGCGCCCTTTCAAAATCTATCATCTTCACATCTTGGTTATCAGAGATGAATATGTGCTTATGCGGCCGGTGCATCTCTTCCTTGCTGAAGCCTTCCTTGTCAAGAGCACGGCAGATATCAAGTATGGAACAGAGCACATCACGTATCTCATCAGTTTCTGATGATACTATGAAATCTCCAAGACTTTGTCCTTCTATGAACTTATATACGAAATAATTGTGACCTGTCAGGATCACATCAGGTATAGATCCGAAGCCGATGTTTCTCAAGAAATCCAAGACCTTAATCTCATTGTTGATGCTCTCTGATGCCCCACTAGAAGGATTTTTAGATTTTATAGCAACCTTCTGACCTTTGTGATAACCTGTGAATATATGGCCTCGTTTGCCACGGTCGAACTTCCTGATGTCTTCAACGCCCTTCATCTCTAGCTCTCTGAGCAATGTGCTCTTCTCTATCTTATATACGAAAAGTTCCTCCATGCCCATCTGCCTTGTTGCAAGAATTTCACTTGAAAGACAATTGGATTCGATAGCCTCGTCCACCTTTTCCTTTCCTGTAAGAGAACTAAAAAGCAATAATATGATGCCTGGTTGGGTAAGATGCTTGTTTGCCTCATCCATGAACCTGCATACCAGTTCATGACCCTTCTTCCCTCCATCGAGTGCCATATCCTTGTATCCTTTCTCTTCTGGAAGATAAGGGGGATTGAAGACGATGGTATCAAATTTTCTCTTTATATTGCTGAACAAGTTGCTCTTCTTCACCGTCACTTTCTTCCTCTCGGCATCAGAGAGAGAATCCAAAGATTTCTTTGCATGTAACACAGCTGCAGGATTAAGGTCAACAGCCACAACTTTATTTACTGCACTCATGCCCGCAGCAGCTCGTGCCAATATCCCTGAGCCTGTACCAATCTCAAGCAGGTCACCAGCCGCGTACTGTTCTACAATCTCTTTGAGGAGAAAGCTATCTTCTCTTGGTTCATACACCGGATTATTATGCGCCATTAAACCACCCGAGAATTCCTCTGCGTCTTTTGCGCATCTGAGACTTGTCCTGTATCCTTCTCATGGAAATGAATCGGCCGATCTCTTTCTCTATCTTGTCGAAATCTTCGAAAGTCCGTTCCTCTTCCCTGAAGGCCCTTGTGTGATGTGTGCATCGACCTGCCTTGACATCATACTTATGCTTCTTATGCAGCATCTCATGATGCATAATCTTATCTATGAATATCTCTGGCGCATCCTTGAATACTGAAGATATCATAATTGTATCCGAGCCATATTCATAGCGACCCAATGTCCTCATTGATCGCTGACCCCAGACAAGGTTGGTCTGCTCTATGGAATCATCAAAATACTTGCTGTTGACACGTCTGAAGGACTGTAAGAGACGAGAGTCTATCTTGTCCTTCTCTGCAGTTATATGCGTGTTCTTGAGATATATATGGTAGAGGTCCATCTGTAATGTCCTGCGCTTCTCACCCTTACCGAAGAGTTTCATGAGTAGCTCCTGCACAAGCCCTATGACTATGTCCTCAGATACCTCCTGCCAGCGTCTCGATAGGCTCACAACTATAAGGGCCTTGTGCTTATGGAATCTTATGTTCGCATTGAAATCATTGAAGGCCGCAGAATATCTGAGTCGCGTAGAGTAATTGAATTCTCTTTCAGGGAACAGTTCCCTGTATGAGCGCTCTATTATGTCCATAGGGTAAGGTGCTTGGCTTGGTTTAAATTATTTTTTCATTTTCTGATATCTTCATTAGTGATGACGTAGATTATCATGGCATTCGAAGGATTTTTCCTTGACAAGCTTCTGATAGAATCTAGCGGACGGCTTAGGTTTCCTACGCATGCTGCTATAATCTATATCCACAAGACCGAACCGGTATGTCCTCCCAAGGAATAGCTCAAAATTGTCGAATGTTGACCAATAGAAATATCCGCGCACATCTGCACCCTCAGATATTGCAGAATGCACGCTCTTAAGATGCTCTTCTATGAAGCGTGAACGTCTCTTATCATCACTGCCGCAATAACCGTTCTCAGTTATTATTATGGGCTTGCCGTGCTTTTTCTGGAGGCTCAATATGATATTCTTGAGGTCTCCCGGGTCATAAACCCAAAGATCATCGTGCTCAAGACCCAAGCTGTCGAACTTCTTCTTGTCATTCGGACGCGGGAGAGGCATGAGGCCCATGGGCATCTCACCATAGTAATTTAGGCCAAGATAGTCCTTTTTCTTGAACGTCCTCATTATCGATCCTATGAAATGTCTCTTGTACATGAAGGCAGAGACGTTTCCAAGCAGGGATATAGGCAGAGGCTTCAGGACGCTCTTCGCGAAACCGACATTGCACTTCCCGTTCCGACGTTTGAGCATATCATACGCCTGATCACTGGCATACGCCATATTCCGGATGACTTTCTCTGCAGAGATGACACGCATCTTCTTGTATGGTGGGAAGAATCCTGAGAGGTACGAGAATGTCGCATATACACCAGGTTCATTGAAGGTGTCATAATTGCTGATCAGGTCACCGAAATGTCTCTTCACTTGTCTCACATAATCAAGATATATCTCAGATGATTCATGCGAGAGCCAGGCCCCAAGGTTCTCAAACCAATTAGGGTTGGCAAAATGGTGGAGGACAAGATGGAGCTTCACGCCTGATTGATGAAGCTTTTCCATAAAAGATCGGTATTCTTTGACAACATCAGTCTGAAATGGTTCATAGGGATAACGTTGGAGCCGCCCCCAATCCAGAGAGAACCTATAAGCATCACCAAGCCGAGCTATATGTCTCGCGTCTTCAGACCTGCGCTGCTCATGGGCTATGGTGCTTATCAGCTTTGAACCGTCCTTCCCGATTAGACCTTTAAGCTGATGATCAACTGGCGTCTCAATCTGAAAAGAAGATGTTGACGTACCTATCATGAAATCATCAGGAAAACTATATCTTGTCACTATGCTCAGCCTCATCTCTCGAAGATTGTCTTCTCATCATCACCATCAATTACGCTCTCTATGTTATATGTCCCCATATTCAGTGCTTCTAGGAAACCATCAAAAGCAGAATGGGCCAGACGTCCACTTTCGAGCCAGTAGTCAAGCCATTCCTGAGTGTAGCGCGGGTCTCCTCCTTTTATCCCCGCTCCAATATGTTCAAGCCATGCCTTGTTATAACCCTCATGCGATCCTAAAGGTCTGGTCATTATGATAGGTATACCAAGCGCAGCATAGAAAGACATCTCACTTGGCTTTGTCCATACAAGGTCTGTATGCCTGAGTTCAGAATTGAGCTCTTTGAAATATTCTTGTTTATCCTCTTGGTAAAGTATCCTGAGATTCTTGCCCAACCTAGATTCAAGCCCAATCATCTTCAACCTCAGCTTGAAATATTTTTCCACATCTGGACGTGTACCAGCTACCAGTATCAATCTAATGCGATTCTTGAGTATGCTCTGTTTCAAGGATTTGGCTATGATTATCCCGGTCTCTTTCTGTGCCCCTGCACCACCAACGAGATAGCATATAGTCAGCTTACGCCCGCTCTTCTTTGGTATGGAGCCCCCTAGTGACCTTTTCAAGACTGGATTATTAAGATCTATGAACCTCCTACCAGGATCAAGATTCGATATCCTTTCTCTTATATCCTTCTTCAGTATGCCTTGGGACTTGCCGATGTTCTCCTTAGGAAGAGGGAAACCTGTGAGTATCATGTTCTCCTCAGGAACTCCATACTCTTTTAACCGCATCATCACATGTTTGCAAGGAGTCATGTAGATAATCCTTGATTTGGATGGCTCTGTCGAGACCCATATGCGATTGACATCAGAATCGGTGACAACACAGTATAACTTATTTTTCAACCCATGATATTCCATCGCCATGGCTAATGTGGGAAATGTCGTTATCACAGGCAAGTCAGTTTCTGAGATTGTAGCCACAAGATCCTTGCACAATTCTTTTCTCTCTATAGAATATCTGATTAGTCTTGCCCAATAAGTTGGCTTGGAGAGATCGCGTAAAGGAAAAAGAGGCGCTATCGCCTGGACGTTATCAAAAGCTCCGAAGACAAGCTTTCCTATGATAGGAAACTCTTGCATCCTAGAGACCCATTCGTATGAACGACGGGATCTTGACCAGAATTTTCTCTCGCGAGCACTTATTATAGAATCCTCATTTACATCTATCACTCTAGGATAAGCGATATCTTTCAATGGGTACGCCGCCCTTTGATGCCCATAACCCATACCTATTGTCAATACCCATGCCTTGCCCATATATCTTCCAGTAGGAGACTAGATTAAATATTTATTGGAATGCTTCCAAAACTCCCTGAACTGGACATCCTCTGAAACAGAAAATAATTAAAATAGGCGCCGATAACAATGGTTATGGTCTTGGGGATATTCACGCTGCAAGAGATTATAGATGCTGTAGTGATGAGTTTCGTGATAGGTCTCATATTCTCAGATTATTTCTCCAGGTATAACAAGAAGGATGCTGCAAAGACATCTTTAGCAGTGAAGAATGACATGGAAGAGTATGACCCGATCAAAGAATACTCTGCAGGGAATAGGGTGAACATAGGACCACTATCATTCAATTGGGATGACCTGAAACTGGCGATACTCTGCATAGCACCCGCTATCATACTCCATGAGCTAGGACACAAGTTCACTGCTATGGCCTTCGGATCTGTGGCGACATTCAACATAAGCTATACATTCTTGGGGATAGCGCTCCTGCTCAAGATATTGAGATCACCATTCATTTTCCTGGTGCCTGCGTTCGTGGTCTTCGACCCTACTGCAGTTACACATTTCCAGCGTGCAGGTATTGCCATAGCAGGCCCCGCTGTGAATTTCCTGATTTTCTTCGTTTGCTCCTACATCCTAAAGTCAAAGAGGAAGCTCAGCGAACGGACTGTACTAGTTCTTGGGCTGACGAAGCAGATAAATCTTCTCTTGGGCATATTCAACATGATACCTATAGTGCCGTTCGATGGTGGGCATTTCTTCAATGGACTTATGCAGGGCTTGGCTTCGCTTTGATATGATGATTATAAGTATGAGAAATCTGCTAAGGAATGATTATATCCAAGCTCACATAATTATTTAAACAACGAACACGGAATTCAATCCATGCTGATAGACAAGAAGGATACCAAGACACGATACGTTGTTGTCACAGGTGGTGTCCTCTCAGGTGTCGGAAAAGGGACCGCTACCGCATCGATTGGCCGTCTTCTCCAGGAACAGGGATTCAACATCAACCTGATGAAGATAGACCCATATGTGAATGTAGATGCGGGTACAATGAGACCTACAGAACACGGCGAGGTGTTTGTGACGCATGATGGTGGCGAGACCGACCAAGACATAGGAAATTATGAGCGTTTCCTCAACAAGGAATTCAGCAGGAACAACAACATCACGACGGGCCAGGTCTTCATGAATGTGATAAAGAAAGAACGCAACCTGGCATATGATGGTGAATGTGTCTCAATGATCCCACACATACCTGATGAGGTCAAGAGGCGGATACGGAAGTCCTCAGAAGATGAAGATGCTGACTTCACAATAATCGAAGTGGGCGGAACAACAGGAGACCACGAGAATGTCCTTTTCCTCGAAGCCCTGAGAGAGATGAAACTTGAAGGGGAGCAAGTGGTATTCATACATATCGTCTACCTGCCTGTCCCTGGAAACATAGGAGAAATGAAGACAAAGCCTGCACAACACTCAGTAAGATATTTGAATAGTGTAGGCATACAGCCAGATTTCGTCCTTGGACGTGGAAGCAAGCCACTCGATGATGTGAGAAGGACGAAGCTAGCTAACTTCTGCAATCTAGCAGAGAAGAATGTCTTCTCCGCGCCCGATATAGAATCCATATATGATATCCCTATCAATTTCGAAAAGGAAGACTTGACTGAGATGCTACTGGAAAGATTCGGACTTCCACACCAGAAAGGCACCTTGGAAACATGGGCACAGAGATCAGAGAGATTGAAGAAGCTCAAGAAGGACGGGAAAAGGGTGAAGATAGGTATTGTCGGCAAATATTTCGAGACAGGAGATTTCGTCTTGGAGGACTCATATGTCTCAGTGATAGAAGCTATAAAGCATGCGAGCTACCAGAATAACGTATATCCTGAGATATCCTGGATAGATTCTAAGGCCTGTGACCATTACCCCGATGGCTTCTTGAAGGATTATGATGGTATAATCGTGCCAGGAGGATTCGGAGCTACGGGCATTGAAGGGAAGATGAACGCAATACGTTTCTGCAGGGAGAACAAGAAGCCATACCTTGGCCTGTGCTATGGACTGCAGCTTGCGGTTGTTGAGTTCGCGAGGAATGTCTGCAGGCTCAAGGCCAGCACAACAGAAGTTGATAAGGATTGTGAGCACGCAATCATAGACATCCTGCCTGAGCAAAAAGAGCTCCTGAGACGAAAGAAGTATGGAGCCAGCATGAGATTAGGGAACTACGCTGCGCTACTTGAGAAGGGTTCAAAGGCAGCGAGACTTTACGGGAAAGAGAGTGTGGTGGAAAGGCATAGGCACAGGTATGAAGTGAATCCGAGATATATGGATATGCTTAAAGAGAACGGATTGAGGATCTCAGGGATATCGCCAGATGGTAAGCTGGTAGAGTTCATAGAGATTGATGAGCATCCCTTCTTTCTTGCGACACAGGCACATCCAGAATTCACTTCAAGGCCTGAACGCCCCAACCCAATGTTCATGGGTTTCTTGAAGGCGATAAAGAAGAATTAGAGCAGATAGTTTTATTAACAAGATAGATACAAGAAGTCTATGGCACGAAAAGATGAGTCAAAGGATTTCTCGGGTATTGCAGGAGCGATTGGGGGAACTACCATAGGCATGATTGCCGTCATTGTCATATGGGCAAGCTATTCTGCCTGGATAATCATACCTGTCGTCGGTTTCATGACGCTGTTGGGTATATCGCTCGGTTTCATGCAGTACAAGAGTAACACCTTACAGAAGAAATGAAGAAGATGATCTCGAGATAATCTGTAATCATGCATAATAGAGCTTGTTCTCGGCTTTCTGCTTCTTGTCCATCTGCGATTCAGGTTTGTTCGCACGTGGGCGGTGGCTTTCCTCATCACGTCTGAAGGTCAGATTGAAATCCCTCAAGAAATTATTCATACCTTCCTCCATATCGAAAGGACCTTTCACCATGCCCTTCACTGCAGGCTCTCCATCAGCCACTATAAGACCATCAGAAATGTAATCTATGAATAGCAGGTCATGGTCTACAACAAGGCAAGACTTGCCGGTCTCTTCCATGCGCTGTCTTATTATCTTAGAGACAAGGAGTCTCTGTTCGACGTCAAGATAAGCGCTCGGCTCGTCCAGAAGGTAGATGTCTGAGTCTTCGGATAGTGCCCTTATGATGGCAACGCGTTGGAGCTCACCACCGGAGAGCTCATCAAGGTTCTTATCAAGCATCGCGTCAGCCCCAAGAGGTTTCACAAGGGTATTGCTATGCTTCTTGATGGCGTGCTCTAGATGTACTGCCACTGGCACACTCGGAGCTTCGATATACTGTGGCTTGTATGATATCTTGAGCTCATCACCGACATCACCTTCATCTGGCTTATCCTGGCCTGCCAATATCCTCACGAAAGAGGTCTTCCCTATGCCGTTCTCACCAAGCATACCAACAATCTGCTTCTTGTACAATGAGCCTTCTGGAGCTTCCAGCAAGAACCTGCCCAATTTCTTCTTTATCTCCGACCATGAGGTGACCTCAAAGGTCTTGCTGAATTCTGCTGGCGCCTTCTCGATGAATTCTATAGGCTTGTCCCTGAAACGCATGTTGCTGTCTTTCATGTACCCTGAGAGATAAGTGTTTATACCTGCTTTTGTGGTATGAAGATTAGAAGTTATACCATAAGCAGCCTCCTTACCATACATTATATGTATCATGTCAGCCATATAATCCAGTATTATCAGATCATGTTCTATTACCATGACAGAGGTATCATCGGTCGCCAGGCCTCTTATGAATTTGGATATCTTCACTCTCTGTTTAATGTCAAGATAGCTTGTAGGCTCGTCGAAAAGGTAAAGGTCTGCCTTCTTGAGTACTGTGGCTGCAATCGCCACACGTTGGAGCTCGCCTCCGGATATCTTAGATATATCCGTATCCATGAACTTCTCTAGAGAGAGCTCCTTAACAATCTCATCAAGTGCTTCCTTCTCATCCACCTTCGACAGCAAGTCTCTCACTGTGCCTTTGTAAGCACGGGCTATATCTTCAACCTTCTGGGGCTTATAGGAGACCTTGATCTCGTTCTTTTCCAGCTTCTCGAAGAAGTTCTGTGATTCTGTACCCTTAAAGAATTCAACAAGCGAAGATGCATCATCGTTCTCTCCGAAATTCGGCTCGAGCATCCTGGCAAGGATCTTCATGGCCGTAGATTTGCCGATACCATTCCTTCCCACAATACCGACAACCTTGCCGAAGATTGGTGTAGGCATGCTGTACAGGTGGAAGCCATTGCGTCCATACTGATGTATGATGCTCCCTCCAAGCTCTTCAGGAAGGTTCACTATGCTGATGGCCTCAGGAGCCAAGTTGGAGCATATGCCGCATCCGATGCATAGCCCTTCGTCTATCATAAGCTTATCGCCATCGAAATATATGCACTCATTACCGCTCCGGTTCACAGGACATTTCCCTTGAAGGAAGCGTTTCCGCTCCATGTCCTTGAGCTTATCGTTGTTCACAACAGCTATCCTAGGCATAATCTCAAAGAATCAGAGAGTATTTATTAATCTTTCAGTGCGCCAGGATGCCATCTACACCAGAGAACTGTTGGAGCGAAGAGAAAGCCACAATCAAGAAGATTTATAAGAAACGCCTGAAAACGATAAAGGATGGAAGAGATCGAAGTCAAGATCCTAGATATCAAACCCGAGGAGATAGCTACCAAGCTCGAAGAGGTTGGTGCAGAGAAGGTCTTCGAAGGCCTGGTCGAGACCTATTTCTATGATAACGGGAAAAGACTGAAAGAGAACAACAACATGCTCAGACTAAGACGTATGGGTGACAAGAGCTTTATCACCTTCAAACGAAAGGTCAGCAAGGACGAGGTCAAGATCTATGATGAGCATGAGACTGAAGTGGAAGACCTCGAGATGATGAGAGATATCATAGAATCGCTCGACTTCAAGCAGGAAAAAATGCTGAGAAAGACAAGGACAAGCTATGAGAAGGATGGCGTGAAGTTCGAGATAGACAAGTATCTTGATGACTTCTCTGAGATTCCACCGTTCCTTGAGATTGAAGCGGTCAGCAAAGAAAAGATTTTCGAAAGTGCAGAGATGCTGGGTTTCAGCAAGGACGATTGCTGTTCTAAAAGCACCGATGACATAATAAGAGAATACAGAGAAGATGCATGATGCATCAAATCAGTCCCTTTTTGTTCTTGCAATATCAAGCTTGAGCTTGAGCTCCTTCAGCTGGTCTTCCCTCATCATCCCAGGGGATCTGTCGATCATGCTCTCACCAGACTTGTTCTTCGGGAAAGCGATGACCT
>CAZTTX010000016.1:0-16709 GCA_964616085.1 uncultured Methanosarcinales archaeon | reverse complement strand
GGGCATCGACCCGAGTCCGGTGGACATCATCGAAAATCTGAAGAAAGATCTCAAGAGATGATAAGTCATTTCCTGAGACGAATCAGCACTAAGATGAGTACGATTGAGACCGATATGAGAAAGACTGCCAATGATAACATGGCAATGATTGAGAACGATGCAGGCCTGTGCCACGAACTCAGCCTTCTCAATAATAGATTCCAAATCTGAGCGGACCGACATGTTGAAGAAGTATAACTCATCGCCCATGACAGCATCTTCAGGGACATCATCGAGGAGTGTCATGCTGAGGTCGATATCACCTTCTTCACTAGATTTGAACCGGATGGAAGATATGGGCAAGTCATCACTTTGGACATCTATGTTGTAGATTGAAGGAAGATATGGAATATATAAAACTTCTTTTTGCCATGAGCAGAATGTTTTTATAGTTCTTGACTAACATCCAGATGATGGCGACATACCTCGGCATAGATATAGGCGGCACAGGCATAAAGGGTGCCCTGGTGGACGAGAATGGGAAGATGCTTGCACAGAAGAATTGCCATACGCCAAAAGAAAAGAAAGATATCATAGAGGCAATATCCGCATTCTCAGAGCTGAGCAGAGAAGATACCTTAGCCGCAGGTATCGGAATCGCAGGACCAATCGACAAGAAGAATGGTCTGATATACCCTCCCAATATCACCGCTCTTGATGGTTTTGATACAAATATCCTTAGCGATAAGTTCCAGCTTCCTGTACTCATTGAGAACGACGCCAATTGCTTTGCACTAGCAGTCCATAGGTTCGGCGAAGGAAAAGGCACTCAAGACTCGATATATGTGACATTAGGCACAGGTATCGGGGGCGGCATAATGGTGAACGGAAAGCTCCTTGAAGGAAAGGATGGGGCGGCCGGAGAGATAGGTCATATAATCATAGAGGCATCATCCGAGCAATATCATTCAGGAGTAAAAGGCTCAATGGAGAATCTGGCCTCAGGGACTGCTATAGGAAGGCGCTGTGGCACGAGCGCAGAAGAGGCCGGCAAGAGAGCTAAAGAAGGCAATGAGGCTGCCAAAGCAAGTTTCGCAGAAGCAGGAAGATATCTGGGTCTAGGGTTGGCATCTTTGGCAAATGTGTTCAATCCTGAGGTTATCGTGATAGGCGGGTCCGTCATAAGATCGAGAGAGTTCTTTGAAAAGGAGATGCACGAATCATTCAAAGAGAGGTGCAGGAGACCTGCATGCACTGCAAGAATAATTTTCAGTTCTCTTGAAGAGCCAGGCATAATAGGGGCTGCTGTCAGGGCTATGGAAGGCCAACAGCACAGATGAGCATATGGCTTTAAAAGCAATAGCAGATTCTCAAAGGCATGGATAGCAGATTCGAGTGCATGAAAAATACAAGCTGCCTGAGGTGCGGTGGTTGCTGCAGAATCAGAGACATGCCCATACTTGATGAAGAAGAAGATCTTAAGCTCAGGCGGAGGATATACGATAAGTTAGGTATTCTCTACATATATACCATGAGCAGATATACGATATCCCTGAGTGAAGAAGAAAGGGATGTATTGCTAAGGTATGCGAAAGAGCAGGATATGGAGCTTAAGTTAATCCCAAAGAAGATACAGCTCGTCGATGGGAAGCATGTGGTGATTGATTGGTCACTGGACCACGACATTTGTCCCTTCTACGATGAGAATGAGAAGATATGCATTGTGTATGAGAGCAGACCATTGGTTTGTAAGAAGTTTCCAGAGGAGCACAAGTTTGATGTGGAGCTAAGGCCCAGTGATGGATTGGGCTTTGAGGAAGCGCTCTCTAGCTTCGTACAGCAAGCATCAGGAAAACGATGAACATCACTTGCGTTTCCACATATACGATGTGTTTATCATACTATTGCTAAACCATTTTATCACTTCTACAATACCGAGGGTAAGGACTGCTGCAACAACCCCTATGAGCCAGAAATCAGAGCCCATTGCCACATGAGAGAATATTTGAGCCACAGGGGGTACATATATAGTGACAAGTAGCAATATGAATGTAGATAGTGCAGCGAGCAATACCCACTTATTGCTGAGAACACTCTTCAATGTAAGGATCTTGTCGAGTGACTTGAAGTTGAATGTGTAAGCTACGAACATCAGGTTGTTTACTAGGAATATCGCGGTCCTTGCCATGTCGAGATCCTCGTGCGGCTTTGCATGGATGAAAACGGCGAGGCATACTATAGTCATGAACATTCCCAAGGTCACCGCAAGGAAGACGTTACGCTTATGGAGTATCCCTATATCAGTGCTCCTCGGAGGACGTTTCATGATATCTTTCTCAGGAGGCTCCATACCTAATGATATGGCGAGCAGCTCCCCTCCAATGACATTGATGAAAAGTATCTGGAGCGCTATCAGCGGCAAGAACTCAAAGCCAAGCAAGGCAATACCAAGAGCTATTATCATGACCTGAGCGAAGTTGGTTGAGACAAGGTATGAGGTCATCTTCTCGATATTGTCAAAGATCCTACGCCCTTCGCTCACTGCAGTAACAAGAGTAGTGAAATTATCATCCTGGAGAACTATGTCACTGGCCTCTTTTGTGACATCAGTCCCTTTCAAGCCCATACCTACACCTACATCAGCCTTCTTGACAGCAGGAGCATCATTGATGCCATCACCCGTCATAGCAACAATCTCACCATTCTTCTGTATGGCCTCGACAAGCCGGTGCTTGTCTTCTGGCATAGTGCGAGCGAAGATGTCAATCTTGGATACTTTCTTCGCAAGCTCCTTGTCACTCATCTTTGCAAGCTCCTTGCCAGTGAGTACTTTAGGATTCTTCGAGAATGAAATCTGCTTGGCTATTGCCTTTGCTGTAGCAGAGTTATCGCCAGTCACCATCTTGAGCCTTATGCCTGCTTCACGGCATTTCTCTAAAGTCTCTTTCACCCCTTCCCGTGGCGGGTCCTTCATCGCAACAAGCCCCAAGAATATGAGACCTTTCTCTACATGCGTCGTCTCATGACTTTTAGGTGACGGTTTGTATGCTAATGCTAGCACTCTCAAGGCCTTGCTCGTGTATTTTTTGTTCATTGCAATAATCTCTTTCTTGGCAGCAGGAGTCATCTTCTTTTTCTTCCCATCCTTGCTCATGTGGGTGCATCTCTCAAGAAGCATCTCAGATGCACCTTTCACGAAAGCGACCTCTTTACCAGTATCTGGATCCTTGTTCACAGTGCTCATCATCTTGCGGTCTGAGGTGAAGAAATGCTCCTTCTTCCGAGGAAACTCATCCTTCAGCTCTTCCTGACGCATACCCCCTTTGTGTGCCAAGGTCAGCAACGCACCTTCGGTAGGACTCCCATGGATGATGAATTCATCTTCCTCTTGTATTAGAGCAGAATTATTGCAAAGGACACCTGCTTTGAGCAACTCATAAAGAGAAGGGTGGTCTCCTAATACAATCTCTTTCTTATCGTATTCTATAGTTCCTTTAGGGTCGTAACCCGCTCCAGTGACCTTGAACTCCTTGCCCGATGAGAAGACACGTTCAATAGTCATCTCGTTCTTCGTCAGGGTACCCGTCTTATCAGTACAGATGACTGTTGTCGATCCGAGGCTTTCTACTGAGGACATACGTCTCATCGTAGCTTTCTTCTTCGAGAGTCCAAAGACACCTATGGATAATGTAAGTGTGAGTGCAAGTGGCAGACCTTCTGGTATTGCAGCTACCGCAAGTGCTATCGTTACAGTGAATAGCTCAGAGAGTGGCGCCTGTTGTACGAAGCCCATTATAAATATCAAGAATGCTGCTGCTAATGCTATTAAGCCGAGCTTCCTCCCTAACAATGATATCTTTTTCTGGAGCGGAGTCTCATTATCCTTCTCCTGGACGTCTTTCGCAATCTTACCAATCTCAGTATCCATTCCTGTAGCCACGACTTTTGCCTCTCCTCTGCCATGCACCACTATAGTTCCAGAATACGCCTTCTTTCCTATATCTTTCTTGACCGCTTCACTTTCACCCGTAATAGCAGACTCATCAAGCTTCAAGTCGGTGGACTCTGTGACTTCAGCATCCGCAGGGACCATGTCGCCCATCTCTAACACTATAGTATCACCAGGCACGACAAGTCTGGACTCAATCTCTTCCACCTCACCATCTCTTACGACAGTTACGACTGGCTCAGAAAGTTTCTTGAGCTCTTGCAAGACCTTCTCTGCCTTTCTTTCTTGGAAGAAGCCGGTAAGTACTATTATGACAATGATTGCAATTATGAAATAGAATTCCACCATATCTCCAGTAACGTATGACAAGACAGAAGCAATAGCAAGTATCCATATGAGCACACTAGCAAACTGTCTCTTCAGTATGTCTAGCTGCTTATGCCCTTTGGTCTCAGAGATCTCATTAGGACCATATTCCTCAAGCCGTTTACGTGCGGTCTCTCTGTTCAATCCCTCAGCCATACATATTGATTCTAGAAGAGCCCATTTATATTGTTTACTGTCATGTGTTTAACGATGGGCGAGAAGTCTAGCGACAGTTTCCAGCATGAACCGGAGGTTCAAAGACGGGTAAGGCAACGCCGCAGCCCGGATTTGAACCGGGATATCCAAAGGAAACTGGTTATTTCGGAAACGACCCATCAAACAGGTTTGATTTCGTTCGAGACCAGCGCAATACCAGATTATGCGACTGCGGCATGAATGTGATGAATGCCAAAGGAGCGACCGGCAAGCTCAGCTTGACGTGTATGCGACTGCGGCGTGAATGTAATGAATGCCAAAGGAGCGACCGGCAAAGACACAATGTCTCAGCAAGCATCACACGAGAGAGCTGACATGTTCTGTCTTAGATATCCTGAGCACATTATCCACGTAGCTCTCTATCTTCGCCTCGTGGCTGACGATAATTACCTGGGATATATTAAGCTTTCCCAAGACATCACGAAGCCTGTCAAGTTGCTCGCTGGAGAAGCCATCAGTGGGCTCATCTAGGATGATGAGGTCGCGTGTCTTGATGCTATCGATGCAATCGTTTATGACCTTGTTCAGTGCAAGCCTATAGGCCAAGGCGCAACTTGTCTTCTCACCTCCAGAAAGGTCATCAAGGCTCATCTCATAACCATCCTGTTCAACTATAGGTGTGAACTCCTCATCAAGCCTGACGGAGATCACCTCATCTTCTATCATGATGTTGAACCATTCCCGGAAAAGCTCATCAAACTCAGTGAAGATCCGAGACATGACACTACGCTCCATAAGCAAAGTCATGGAAGAGAAATGATCAGACAACCATGAGCGAAGCTCAAGCATCTTATCTATGCGTTCTTTGATTGAACGTTTCTCTATAATCTCTTCATCCAATGTGTCTTTTGTTTTCATCAAAGATTCACGTTTCGAGAGCAGAGACGTCTTCTGCATCATGAGCTCTTTCTCTTCCTTACGCTCGGACTCCTGCTTCTCTTTCAATGTGGCCAGCTCTTTCTCAAGATTCCCATAAGACGCGACCTTATTCTCCGAAGTCTTGATATCATCAGAAAGCTGTTTCAATTTATCCTTGGCTGAAGCAAGCTCATCTTCATACCTCTTCTGACTATCTCTCATGTATTCAATCTCCTTCATCGCAGAAAGCTTTTCAGAGATCATCTTGTGCTTCTTCTGCAGAGCTTCTAGCTCTTTGGCTAGTGTATCAATATTCTCTTTAGGGATAAGATCTGACTTCATCTTCTCATGTCTTGAATTGAGCTCTTCCAGCCTGGCACGCTTACTTCCGAACTCTTTCATCGAGTTTTCGAGGTGTGCAAGTTCAGCACGTTCTTTCTCGAGATTACGTTCCTTCTCATGGAGAAGCTTCAAGTTCTCCTTTGACTTGGTCAAGCGGCCCTCATAACCTTTGATGCTCTCTTCCAGTTCTTTCTTCTGGGTCTCTATAGATTTCATTTCTTGCTTCTTCTGTTTCACAATGCTCTTCTTGTATTCTTCAGTGACCTCTTGATGACAGGTAGGACAGTCAGAGAGTTCAGAGACATCATCAATGACTTTCTTGGCATTCGCATGATTGACACCACACTCAGCGAGCCTGTTGCCCAGCTCCGAAAGAATCTTCTCTATCTTCTCTATGTCCTTCTCGATTGAGGATTTCTGCCGTAAGGCGACCTCGATGCTCTTTATCTCCTGTTTCTTAGCATAGATTTCCTTTTCTAACTTCTTCTTCGAAGAGGTCTCATCCTCAAGCCTTTTCATCTCCTCCTTCATATCGCTAAGACGTTGGGTCAACAGGTTATTCTTCTCACGCATAGCATCAAGCTCTGCTCTTTTCTTCTCGATATGTGCCTGCAAGGATTCCACAATCTCCTCACTGGCATCACCCTCTGGAAGCCTAGCCTCTTTCTTCTTCGCTTCTGTATCGATACGCTTGAGCTCATTCTCGAGTTTTGTTATGCTTTCCTGTGCAGAAGACTTTTCCTTAAGCAGATGTTCAAGTGTCTTCTTCTCCTCTACGAGCGATTGCATCCTTTTCTCTAGCTCAGAAAGGGCTTGTGAAGTCTTGCCTATCTTCTCTTCGACATCCTTAATCATCGGAACGAGTGATTTTGCTTCGCGCGTCACTTCATTTATCTCAGAGACAAGAGCTTTCCTCTGCTTCGACTTATCAGGAAGGTCTTGAATCCTTCCCTCCATCACAGACACCTTTGATCTCATGTCGCGTAATACTGTCTGAAGGTTTTCTCGTACACGTTTGTAGCGGTCGATGTTGAACACTCTTCGTAATGTATCTAGCCGTTCCTCATTATCAGAGAATAGGATTCGGTTCATCTCTGCCTGAGGCGTATATACAGTGTACCTGTAGACCATGTCTCGTCCTTTACTTATCAGGGAAGTGGGGTATCCTAACAGCTCAAGTACTTTGGATTTGAGTTCAACAGGAGTTCCTTCAAACCTTTGCCGATCGACAGCGATGAAACCAGATTCCTGTTTCACGGTCTTTGAAGTCCGTTTGAGCCTGCGTTGCACCACAACTTCCTTACCACCATCAATAGTGAATTTGAGCTCTACCAGCCCTTCATCAGCACCATTACGTAATATAGACGCGCCGGAGAACTCACCTCGTTTTATGCCGAAAAGCGCGAACTCGATAGCAAGAAGTATGGTCGATTTCCCAGAACCTATATCACCGCAGAGCAGAACACTCCCTTCTGGAAAATCAATCTTCTCATTCACGTATGAGCGTATGTTCCAGAGCTTGATATAGATTAGTCGCATGCGCTGAGGGTTAGCCATACTGTTTTTATTGTTTTCTGTCGGCATTCAACCCATAATTCCAATCAAACCAGAGCCATGCAAAGACGAACGGGTAACCCAGAAGAAGAGTGAACATTGTAGAATTTGTAGTCATGCTCACCACCTCATCAAAAGGCAAACCTATGAGCGAGAGAGATACTAAGCTAATCAAGACCATAGAAAGTGCGAAGATGATTATGTTCCTATCGAAAAGCCGAGGCTCTTTTGGAAAACAACGATATATGAGATACATGATTCCAAAGCTCATCGCAGGAGGAAAAAGCACACCGAACAGAATCAGGATTCCTAAGAAGATCCAGCTACCTTTGAACCTTGATAGATATCTCTCATGCAGCCATGTGAAGAAGCTTCCATCATTTCTACCTGATGGTTTAACATCACTGCCACCTTTCCTCTTGGGAGATGCTTTGGTACTCCTGGCAGCGGACTTCTTTTTGGTTTTAGCGGCCATGGTAGTTCTTCGGATGGAGCCATTTATCTATTTTTTGATTTTTTCAAAAGATTTAAATACATTTGTCCCATAAATCGAGCTTAGTGATTTGAAGTGTTTTTAGCAGAAGACATCATGACTAGGAAAGTGGAGTACGTCTCCGAGACTGCTTCTGTACGTTTAATCTCTGAGAAGATGACGAAGAAAGATATAAGTTCTGTCATTGTCAGTGGCAAGGATGACAAGCCGAAGGGAATCATATCTGAAAAGGACTTCGTGAAGAAAGTGCTATCGAAGAGTTCTAAGAAAAGCCTGAAGGCAAAGGATATAATGTCTTCCCCCATACTTTCCATAAAACCAAAAGAGTCTGTCAATACTGTAGCGAAAACCATGAGAGAGAACGGAATCAGGCACCTTCTCGTCACTGATGGAAATACTGTGAAAGGCATAATAACAGAGACTGATGTCCTGAGTGGTGAGACAGAATACATCAAAGCTCATCAGTTCCTCCAGAATCTGATCATGGCTCTGTTCATAACTATACTCCTCCTATTCATCATCGTGTTCAGGATAAGGCCATGAACATACAGAAAATATATAAAGTCCCCTCACGCAAATCTTTCTGATGCCACTAATCAAGACAACAAAACTTCCGCTGTGGTACATAGCAGGCATCTTGGTTGTTATACTTCTAGGGATAATCAACTATCTGGGCTTAATGAACGCCATAGCAGTCTCAGACATAAGCATGGCACTGCTATTCCAGTATATGGATTTCCTGGTCAGAGGCGTATGGTTTGTGGTGAACATCGTGATGGTAGCCTATCCTTCCTCGTTGAAGGCTCCATGGCACGACTTCGTCCCACCATTCTATTTCATATGCATACATGCATTCTATGTCATCGTGATACTTGCCAGCAATATGGGCTATAGGATATCCACAGATGCAGCAATCCACATATCGATGTTCACTTCTGGGTTAGAGGTGCTCATAGCAGGATTCTACATGAGTCCATACCTCAGGCGACTCAAGGAAAATAAGCCCGCATCTAACACAAAACATAAATAGCAGGCAAGATATTTTTTCCGAGTGTGAGGGAATATAATGATTGAAGTTTCTGATGTATCGAAGAGCTATGATAACCTGAAAGCAGTCAATAGGCTTTCTTTTTCAGTAGAAGAAGGAGAAATCCTTGCTATCATAGGACCAAACGGAGCAGGTAAATCTACCACATTGAAGATGGTCTGTGGACTGCTCGAAGCAGATAGGGGCAAGATACTGATAAACGGGATGAGTTACAGGAAAGAGCCAAGCCATATCAAGCAAAGCCTAGGATTCGTCCCGGAAGAGACTGCGATATACGAGGGCATGAATGTCATTGAATATCTTGTATTTTTTGGAGAGATTTACGGACTGAGTAGGAAGGAAACAGTCGAAAAGGCACGCCATCTGCTCAAGTCGCTACAGCTGGATGAGGAGCATTTCACCAAGGCACTAGGCAACATGTCGAAAGGGATGAAACGTAAAGTCCTTATCGCAAGATCTCTCATAAACGATCCAGACATACTGATATACGATGAACCGGTCTCAGGCCTTGACCCACACACCGCAAATTTCCTGCTCAATTACATCATGGACCTCAAAAGAGAAGGGAAGTGTATTCTCTTCACAGCGCACAATCTCCACCATGTAGAGTTTGTCTGCGACAAAGTTGTGGTCATGCATAAGGGAAAGGTACTTCTGAACGATAGGCTCGAGAACGTGAAGAAGGAATTTGGTGAGCCTAAGTATATCATAAAATACAAGGATTTCGACTCAGGCAAGATCAAGATAAGAGAGTTCAAGGATGCGAAGGCATTGAACAGTTTCCTCTCTGATTCATCCAATAACAAAGGACGTAGGATAATCGATATAAGGACAGAGGAGAAGAACCTCGAACAGATCTTCCTGAGGATAACCCAATGATGGATGGTGATTATGGGAAGCCTTAGGAGAACCCTGTCAGTCACGAAGTTCGAGACGAAGAAGCATAGGACACGTGATGAGAAGAAGATAATCATAGTCCTTGCGATGTTGGGCCTATTAGTATATGGTTCTGTCTCAGTCTTCATGGAGCTGGGCATTACAGGCAATGAGGCGTTCTACAGATTCAGCACAGAAGATTCTAGGATAGAAGAGGTCTTGCTCGCCACAGGAAAATTCATAGAAGCACCTGAAGCTGAAGCTGATGTCTTCATCGAAGCCGATGGGGAACATATTTTTGTATTCGCAGACAGCACAGATAGAGGAAAAGCTGCAGTTTTCTCACTTGAAGCCGCCATAAAAGCATATAACAACCTCATATATGAGGATTATGACAAGAGATATGCTTTCCCTCTCAGGATCAATGTCATAGAGGTCCAGAGGGACGACGATAGCTTTGGGCGTGCAGTGGGCGAGAGCATGGGGCTCAGGGAATATGATGCTCAGCCAGATGAGGATGATGACCCAGGAATTCCTGAAGAAACTGTGTATGATGAGGCTGGGAGTGTTGAAGGTACGAGAGAAGAGGATACAGGAGAAGAACCTAGCATTCCAGAGACTCCAGATGAAGACATTCTAGAAGAAGAGACTCAAACTGATGTCGAGAGACATCCTATGCAAGAAGCTACGCAATATGAGAGAGAAGAGCAAGATGTAGACTACATGTCAGCCCAGGACATGAACCCTTTCTCCCAGTTCGGGGCATTGATTGTCGTAGTCCTGCTGACACTTCCTCTAGCGATGATATCATTAGTATACTCCAATAGCATGATGGCGGAGAAGATGAACAAACGAGGGATTTTCCTTCTCATGGCGCCAATCAGCCGGCTGGAGATAATAGCGGGCAAGACCTTGCCATACTTCATCCTATCTCTCTCTGTGTTCGTACCTGTAATAATATCCAACACACAAGGTGTCATGCCTGCTTTGGCTGCCTCTGCTGTAGCTATAGCAGTCATACTGGCATACCTCTCAATATCATTCACGAGCGCTATGTTATCAAGGAGCCATAAGGAGCTGAGCTTCATCGCGATATTCTTCATCTCTCTCTACTCGTGCTATCTTCTCATACCTGCCTTCATGATGAACTTCTCCCTGATAAGTCTAGCATCACCTCTTACTATAATAGCCAAGCTATTCAGGAACGAAGCCATAGGTATACAACTCGTATTCTTCGCAGTCGTGCCTACACTAGTATCGGCTATAGTGATATTTTTCGCAGGCTCGAAACTCATGAACGACACGAACATGTTCAGCTATGAGAGCATCAGCAAGAAAATCGAGTCATCAGTGTATCATATAGTGAGGCGAAGGCACACAAACATATTCTTTGTAGCGTTCTTCTCTGTACCTCTCATCTTCCTCATACAGCTCATGATGATTGTAGTCCTTCTCAGTCTCAGGAACATATCTGCTCTCATCCTCCTCATGCTGTTCGGCGCACTTGTAGAAGAGATCTTCAAGAATCTGGGACCTTATGTCCTCATAAACCAGGACAGGAAAGGAGCTACCCTCAAACGCATGGGATGGTACGCCCTGCTGGCAGGAGCTGGCTTCTTTGTAGCAGAGAAGGCATTGATGCTTGTGATGATTGCGCCTTTCCTTGAAGCCTATGCTGCATTGGCCATGACAGGGCTGCTGATACCTTTCGTTCTGCATACAGGAATATCTTTCGTGTTCTGTATCTCAGCAAAGAGGTTCAAGAAAGGAACTTTCACCAAATCTATAGCTATCGCTACCGCAATACACTTCGCTATAAACATGACACTCTCCATAATGGCAACAGGTGGTATGCTATGAAAGGTAAGGCCAATAAGACCTGGAGGAGATTGATGCCAAAGAAAAAGGGAGAGAAAAAGCTCGCTAGGGGCCTTCCAATTGTCAAGAAGATATTCACAGATCTTCTGCGTGAGAGATCAATCGCATTCGCTATAGGACTCCAGATCTTCATAATACTAACCGCGTCTATCATGCTGACAAACTCTGTAAACCTGTTCAGCCCGGATGAGATGTTAGGGCATGGCACTACAATTTCCATAGTAGGAGATGAGTCACTTACTGAAAGATTCGGAGAGCTCTTTGAGGATAGTGACATCGCCCATACGAGCCATGAGAGCATCGACGAAGCCTTAGACCTTTTCGAGCAAGGAGCGATAGACGGCGTCATAAGCATAAGACGCGACTCTGAACTCTTCCCAGTCTATGTAGATATGTATGTACCTAAAGGAGACATCAAGACTTCTGTGATCCTTTCAGAGACACGAAGAGTATTCGAGGTCCTTGAGAACGAGATGAGGGAAGCCAATCTCGCAGAACCTGACGCAATCATGCTTGACAAGCTCAGGATGACACAGAGGTCCAATAGCGTAGCGACCCAGATCTTCGAGACACTATACAGCATCCTCATACCCTTCCTGCTGCTCATGCCTGGCGTGCTGCTGGGAGGCATGGTCATAGACATACTGATGGAAGAGCTCGAGAAGAAGACACTAAACCTCCTTATGCTAGTAGTATCATTCAGGAGATACATATTCGAGCTCATAATAGCCACATTGACGCTCTCAACCATCCAGGTGCTGCTATGGCAAGCGCTCATATCACTGCAAGGCATCGGGATAGCCAACCTCCCACAGATAACTCTGCTAACCATTGTACTGAATCTTATCATGTTCATCTTCTGTGTGATAATAACGCTCGCTATGATGGATAAGACCAAAGCACAACTCACATATTCCTTCCTGGTTCTCCTCCTATTCGCCAGCACCCCCCTATTCAGTATCAACCCAGTACGAGTAATAAGCAGATTAGCATTGGGTATCGTCGAAGTTCCCATGGTCACCTATATGGTTGTTCTGACTATCCTGACAGCAGCGCTTTTCGCAGCGATGATGTTCTCGGTGGAAGGTAAGGAATGGTAATCGGGCAAGAATTTCTATAATAAAAATAACATCCATAATAAAAACATATAATTAATTAAAATACAAAAAATATAAAAACACTTAAATTCTTTTAGTAACATAAATAAATTATAAAGCAACATAATGAAAATAATTAAATGCTAAAATGAACAAAAATACAAATAACACCAAAATGCAAAAATATTTAAATAATAAAGATAACAAAAATGATATAGATGGCAAAGGGAGACCAGATGAAGAAAGTCAATATTGGGTTGAAAGAGAAGACCCATATGCAAGCCAAGATTATATCTGTGGTAAAAGGCGTCTCCCTCAACGAATATATCCAGGAAGCCCTTGAGAAAGCCATCGAGAAGGACAAAGACATTATCAAGGACCTGGGAAGGTGATCAAGCTCCCTAAGTGTGTGTGAGGGGTTGGGTTCTGTTCCTTTAGGGGAACAGGCCAGCCCTTTTTTGTTGAATTGTATCGACGGACGCTGCCCCGATGCGTTGAGACTCTCCTACGAAACCGATGCATTCTCTCTTGCCTGGGAGAAGCGGCGTCGATACAAATTTTTTATCTCTTTTCTGGAAAAAGTTATAAACCAACGGGACTCAAGATAAGCATAGAGGTGCTCATATGGCCACAATCCTACTCATAATATTCCTGATGTTAGGTATCTTAGGAGGTATTGCCTTCCTAGTCTATACTACTTTCATACAGAAGAAGAAAAAGAAGCCAGCGCCTACACAACAACCTCAAACAGCTGCACAGCCTCCTCAAGAGAAGAAAGAGAAAACCATGCGCATTGACTCTATCAAGGATTTCTATGACAATTTCAGCAGGATAGGAAAGAATCCGAAGGATATCGTAAAGGCTCTTGAAAATGTCGAGTATGAGAGCTATGACAGAGGAAAGCTCAAGGACTTCCTCCTGAGACATGGTCTCAGCTTCCAAGAGAGAGAAGAGGTCATGGACACCTTGTATGACGTTTTCGTCGAGAAGAAATACTCAAAGATTGTCGAGAAAGAGATTCCTCATTATCGGAACTTGGGATGGAAAGATGATGAGATACGGCAGCATTTCATCTCACACGGATATGATAAGCAGACCATAGAAGCAGGATTCAAGGAATTCCATAAGAAGAACATATACATGGACTATATCGATAGGATTGTTAAGCATATGAAGGGTTTCGTACTCTCAGGCAAAGAAGATAAAGAGATTCTAGAACTTTTCGAAGAGCATGGGTGGCCGAAAGAGATCCTTGAAGAAGCTCTTGAGAAGACGAAGCGTACTCTGGATGAGGAGAGGTCTATAGCCTTCCTGGAAGAGGAGATTCTCAAGCTCATACTTGCAGGAGAGAGTAAAGAGAAAATTGCCAAGGTCTTGACAAAGAGAGGATGGCCAGAAGATGAACTCAAGCATCATTATGAAGATATCAAACAAGGACTGAAGAATCTTGAAGAGGAGCTAGAACGTGTAGATGTGAACCAATACAATCTTGATAAGATAAGAGATGTCCTAAGGAGAAAGAACTGGCCTGACCCTATTGTCGAAAAGACCATAGTAAGCCTTAAAGAGAATGTGGAGTACCACAGAAAGCTTAAAGTGATGAAACAGGAAGCATACAACCTTGTCGAGCAGGGCTATAATTCTCAGCAGCTCAGGAAAAAGCTTAACCAAGAAGGATGGGATGAAGGCATAATAAAGAAGACAATCAACTCTATCAACAAAGAGCTTGCTGCCAGCGACAGGCGTGACAAGATGAAACAGTTCAATGATCATATTTTCTCAAAGGATGAGTGGCACCAGCATATGAACCGATACACGAGAGGATTCGAAGAAGGCAAGCCTATAGCTACAGAAAAACCTGAAGAGAAGGCATTCAGTGACCTCAAAAACATAGCACAATCTGACAAACAAGATGATGCACATGACAAGACAGAGAATTCTTCTGCATGAATCAGGAAAGAGATTCCTTATACGTGACACTGACAAGGACTTTCATTGCCAATTCGGCTCGATCAGCTCAGCGGACCTTAACTCATCAGAAGGCACGGAGATAAGGACTAATAAAGATATCGCACTCAGGGTGATGGATGCCCGCCTTCCAGACCTTTTCGCTAAGATGAAGCGTAATGCTCAAATAATCCCTTCAAAGGATGTGGGTTTCATCATATCGGAGACTGGTCTGAATAAAGAAAGCATCGTGGTGGATGCGGGTGCGGGATCGGGTGGACTTTGCTTATCCTTGGCAGCCATTGCGAAGAAAGTCTATAGTTATGACATCAGGGATGATCATATAGAGATAGTAAAACAGAACAAAGAGATGCTAGGACTCAAGAACCTTGAGATAGGTAAAAAGGACATCACTTCCGATAGTATCCGTGTGAAAGCAGACATCTTGACATTGGACATCCCTGCCCCTTGGGATGCCTTAGATAACACCGCCAAGACACTTAAACCTGGTGGATTCTTGGTCTCATACTCACCAACCATACCTCAGACTTCTGACATGGTAGAGAGAGCAAGAGAACATGGGAGTTTCACACACATAAAGACAGTAGAAGTCTCAGAGAGGGAATGGGAATTCACTGGCAGGAAGATAAGGCCTAAGACACAGCAGAGGATAGGCCATTCTGGCTTCCTTTCCTTCTTCAGGAAGACGCTTGCCTGAATCAATCGAAATTGTCAAGACTTGACTGAGATGAAATAATTTTTTTAATGGACTCCACCATATCTGTATTCTCCCAAGGCAAGTCCACATCATCCCTACCGAAATGGCCATAGGCAGCGATATTATAGTAACGTGGATAGAGAAGAGCCAGTTTCTCTATTATTGAATGTGGACGAAGAGGGAAATATTTCCGCACTATGGCCTCAATCTCATGCTCAAGATAGCTCGATGTTCCGAAAGTGTCTATATTGACGGCCATAGGATCAGGCACACCTATGGCATAAGAGAGCTGCACTTCGCACTTTGATGCAATACCCGCTGCAACTATATTCTTCGCTATGTAGCGTGCGGCGTATGCTGCACTCCTATCAACCTTTGTAGGGTCTTTACCCGAGAACGCACCCCCACCATGACGTGCACTACCTCCATAAGAATCCACAATAATCTTCCGTCCCGTAAGCCCAGCATCTGCATAAGGTCCCCCTCTGACAAAACGACCAGATGGGTTTATGTGGACCTTCGTATGCTTGTCCATCATCTCACCACACACAGGGGTGATTACAAAGCGTAATATGTCATCATAAATCTGCGTCTGTGATACCTCTGGAGAATGTTGTGTCGAGACGACAACCGCTTCAACTCGTGTAGGCTTGCCATCCTCATACTCAACCGACACCTGTGATTTGCCGTCCGGTCTGAGATAAGGAAGCTTTCCGGATTTCCTGCAATCAGTCAATGCCTTGCATAACTTGTGAGCAAGATAGGATGGCATAGGCATCATGACATCGGTCTCATCAGAGGCATATCCTATCATCAATCCTTGATCGCCGGCTCCAACTTCTGAGCTATTATCATGCCCAACTCCATCTGCAATATCTGGTGATTGCTCAGTCACCTGCACCCAGACTGAAGCAGTCTCGTAATCAATACCATAGTTAGAATCAGTATAACCTATATCTTTGAGCGTGTCTCGCACTATTGAGGGTATGTCTACATAGGCCTCAGTAGTCAGCTCACCGAATACCAAGACACCGCCATTCTTCACAGCAGTCTCACAAGCTACCCTAGCATTCTTGTCATTGGCCAGTATGTTGTCAAGTATAGCATCAGATATCTTGTCACACACCTTATCAGGATGTCCTTCTGTGACCGATTCAGCATTAATCACTCTTTTCTCTTGCATATAGTCTTACCTCCACCATCATGTCTTATTAGATATCGCTGGATGCGAAGAGAACATAATCTGATTTAATAATATTTATGGTGCGGAGGACTCACTCGTCAGAATTGACATCGAAGTCATCCTCGACCTCAGAGTCATCCTCATAACCCTTCATGAAGCCCTCTTCCTCAGGAGATATCTCATCGTTATCCATACGAGACTCAGG
>CAZTTX010000015.1:0-16758 GCA_964616085.1 uncultured Methanosarcinales archaeon | reverse complement strand
ATTTGTCTGTACAGTTGAATGAAATTCAACTTGTATTAGACTCAAGCCGTAATAAATTATAAAAAATGGAGAGAGTCTTACCTCTTCTCCTTTATTGCAGCATGAGCAGCAGCAAGCCTTGCCACAGGAACCCTGAAAGGCGAGCAGCTCACATAATCCAGACCCTGCCTATGACAGAATTCGACAGAGCTTGGTTCACCACCGTGCTCTCCGCAGATTCCGCATTTCAGGTCTTCGTTAGCATCCTTGCCACGCTGGACGGCTCCGCGTACGAGCTTTCCGACACCTTTCTGGTCTAGCACTGCGAAAGGATCGTTCTCCAAGATGCCTTTCTCGATGTAATGCTGCATGAAGCTGCCCACATCATCACGAGAGAATCCTAGCGTCATCTGGGTAAGATCGTTCGTACCGAACGAGAAGAACTCAGCCTCTTGCGCTATCTTGTACGCACTCAGTGCTCCTCGTGGGACCTCTATCATGGTTCCAATCAGATACTCGATCTTCTTGCCAGTCTCTGAGAAGACAGCTTCGATGACATTCTCTACAATATCACGCAGATGCCTGTATTCCTCTACAAAACCGACAAGCGGTATCATGATCTCTGGGACTGCCTTCTTCTTGATGGCCGCTTCCATGATAGCACGTACCTGCATCTCTGTTATCTCAGGGTATGTCACTGCTAATCTACAACCCCTGTGGCCAAGCATAGGATTCATCTCGTGTAATGAGTCTATCTTCTGCTTGAGCTTCTTGACAGAGACCTCGGTGCTCTTAGCTATGGCACGGATCTGCTCCTCATCCTGAGGGAGGAACTCATGCAATGGCGGATCCAGCAGTCTTATGGTGACAGGCTTGCCATCCATAGCCTCGAAGATGCCTTCGAAATCCTCGCGCTGGTAAGGCAGAATCTTCTCGAGCGCTTTCCGTCGCCCTGCCTCATTCTCTGCAAGGATCATCTCACGCACAGCACCTATCCTCTCCTCTTCGAAGAACATGTGCTCTGTCCTGCACAAACCAATTCCTTCCGCACCAAACTCGACAGCCTTCGCAGCGTCCTTTGGCGAGTCTGCATTGGTCCTGACCTTCATCGTCCTGGCCTTATCAGCCCACGACATTATCTTAGCGAAATCACCGCTCATCTCAGGATCCACTACTGCTAGCGCACCTTTGTAGACCTCTCCTGTAGAACCATCAAGGGAGATCAGATCACCTTCCTTGAGTTCCTCAGAGCCTACTGTGATGTAGCCTTCATCTTCATATATCTTGAGATCACTGCATCCTGCCACGCAGCATTTGCCCATGCCTCTTGCCACAACCGCAGCGTGCGAGGTCATCCCACCCCTTGAGGTGAGTATTCCCTTTGCGGCATTCATTCCTATAAGGTCTTCAGGCGATGTCTCAAGCCTTACCAATACTACATCCTTACCCTCTTGGGCCAGTTCATAGGCCTTGTGCGCATCGAATACTATCTCTCCTACTGCAGCTCCTGGTGATGCAGGCAGACCTTTAGCAAGAACATCGCTTGAGGTCTTGGCCTTAGGATCAAGCTGCTTATGCAAGAGCTGATCTAGGGAGTTAGGGTCCACACGCAAGACTGCCTCTTCCTTGTCGATTATGCCTTCCTTCTGCATGTCTACAGCAATCTTCACTGCAGCCTGTGCAGTCCTCTTCCCGTTCCTTGTCTGGAGGATGAAGAGTCTGCCTTCCTGTATGGTGAACTCCATATCCTGCATGTCCTTGTAGTGCTCCTCAAGCTTGTCAACAATCTTTACGAACTCCTTATAGCAGTCAGGCATCTTGCCCTTCAGCTCCTTGATATCTAACGGAGTCCTTACACCTGCCACAACATCCTCGCCTTGAGCGTTCATCAGGAACTCGCCGTAGAGCTTGGCTTCTCCGGTAGATGGGTTTCTTGAGAATGCAACGCCTGTGCCGGAGGTCTCACCCATGTTACCATAGACCATGCTCTGCACATTGACTGCGGTACCGAGAAGTCCTGTTATGCTGTTAAGGCGCCTATAAAGGATTGCTCTTTCATTGTTCCATGAGCCGAAGACCGCATTTATCGACATCCATAGCTGTTCTCTTGGGTCTTGTGGGAAAGATTTTCCAGTAGAATCTTTCACGATCTTCTTGAACTCTTCAGTGAGCTCTTTCAGGTCTTCAGCGCTGAGCTCAACATCATCCTCGACTTCCTTCTTCTCCTTGAAATCGTCCATGAGCTTTCCGAACTTCTCGCCTTCTATACCCATGACTACATTCCCGAACATCTGGATGAAACGCCTGTATGCATCCCAGGCGAACCTTTCATTCTCAGTCTTCTTCGCCAGACCTTCCACCGACTTATCGGTAAGACCTAGATTGAGCACAGTATCCATCATGCCAGGCATTGAATCTGCAGCCCCGCTCCGCACAGAGACCAGTAGAGGGTCTTCTTCATCACCAAGACTTTTCCCCATGTCATTCTCCAGGCGCTGGAGCTTCTCCTCTACCTGTTCCACAACCTCATCAGGATGCTGCCTCTCGTTCTTGTAATACATATCACACACTTTCGTGGTTATCGTGAAACCTGGCGGCACTGGCACTCCAAGCTTCGTCATCTCCGAGAGGTTTGCACCCTTCCCGCCGAGAAGCCATTTCATCGATCGGTCGCCTTCATCGAAGAAATATACATATTTCTCATCAACCATTCTAAAATCCCCTCACTTGTTTTTAAAAGCAATACAATGTCATCATCAGACCTGGAACAGCATCCGTCACTTATTTATAAAATTTATTCAGCCCAAGAACACATATGTATAATTGATACAAGCTTATCTGAGCCTCATACCACAGCGTGGACAGAAATTGGAAGGGAATTGCAGCCTCAGACCGCAATGTGGGCAGAACATGACATTACCTTGAACAGGCTGTTGTCTTGGAGTGTTATGCGGTCTCCCTCCAGAGTTTTGATGGGAGCTAGGTTTTTCAGCTGGGCCTAATGCATCAGATGAGTTTCTACCCAGTATCAAGTATTTGACAAGGCCATAAGATGCCATCACTAGGCCTACAATCAAGAATACTGTGAAATTAGTATCCTGCGTGGCATTCATGACTAAAGATACAATGGCTACGACCGCACCTATCACTACAAGAACAATCGGATGAACATCATCACCTTTCTTTCGCATGTGGCTTTCAAGGCATATTTAGTATTTATATTTTTAGAAATATCATACGCCTGTAATCTTGTCCTTGCCCATGTATGCACGTAGCACCTCAGGAACAGTTATAGAACCATCCTTCTCCTGATAGTTCTCTATGAGTCCTACCATAGCTCTGGATGTGGCGATGGCCGTATTGTTGAGCGTATGTACGACTGCTTTCTTGCCGTCCTTTGTACGCATCCTTATACCAAGACCTCTTGCCTGGAAATCGGTACAGTTCGTGAGTGATGTGACTTCGCCGTATTCACCCGTTGTTGGTCGCCACACCTCGATATCACAGGATTTAGCCTTCCAGGTTGCAAGATCGCCCGAGCAGCACTCAATGACCCTGTACGGTAGGCCAAGCTGCTGGAACATCTCCTCTGAATTGGCCAATAGCTCATCATAGTACTTGTATGACTCCTCAGGACGGCAGAACACAAACTGCTCTACCTTGTTGAACTGGTGAGTCCTCCATAGGCCTTTCTCATTGATGCCATGGCTACCGATCTCTTTCCTGAAACACATGGAATAAGAGAAATACCTCTTTGGAAGATCAACTTCCTCGAACACCTGATCGACATGCATGCCGAGCAGGGAATATTCGCTTGTACCTATGAGATGGAGATCTTCTCCTTCTATAGAATATATGGTATCCTTGAAAGATTCAGTGTCCATGGCCGCATCAAGCACACGTTTCCGTAGCATCAGAGGTGGCTCGACATACTCATAGCCCTTCTTCCGCATGAAATCTATGGCAAACTGTATCATAGCCTGATTCAGTAATGCTAGATCGCCTTTCAGGAAATAGAAACCATTGCCTGTTGTCTTCGCTGAGGCCTCGAAATCTGCCAAGCCTAAAGATTCTAAGAGCTCGACATGGTTCTTAACCTTGAAATCAAGCTTCCGTGGTTCTCCCCATCTCTTGATCTCGACGTTCTCAGAATCATCCTTGCCTTGAGGCACGGACTCATGCATGATGTTTGGGATGGTTACCAAGATGCGCTGCTGTTCCTCTTCGATGCGTTTAAGGTCTTCTTCGATGGAAGATATCTTTTCAGGGATGGATTTAGCCTCCTTCATGAGCTTTTTTGCCTTCGCCTCATCACCATTCTTCTTGGCCTCAGAGATGCCTGAGCTGACCTCATTACGGGAATGGCGAAGAGTCTGTGATTCCTTCATCAGACCCAATCTCTCTTTATCTAGCTCAAGCAGCCTGTCGACAGGAGCTGGATCCTGGAACTTCTTCTTCATGTTCTCTTTTACCCTGTTCGGGTTTTCCCTGATGAATCTGATATCGAGCATACCATGGACAAATACGGCCGTATATATAAAATTTTATAATGCGGTGAGCATACAATAGCTTATGATACGCAACATCAGCAAGAATGATGTAGTAGTAGGAGAGCATGAGGTATGCGATAATCCATTCAGCAGGGCCCGCGGTCTGATGTTCCGGAGGAAGCTAGAAGATAAAGGATTGGTCTTTGTCCTTGGCAAGGAATGTGTGGCCTCCATACACATGCTCTTCGTCTTCTTCAGTATAGACATCATATGGTTGGACAAAGAGAAGAAAGTGGTCGATATGAGAGAGCATGTGATGCCTTTCACACCGCACGTCCGTCCCTCGTCTAGAAGCTGTCATTTCATAGAGCTGCCTGCAGGTACTATAAAGAAGAAAAGAATAGAAAAAAAGGATAAGATCGAGTGGTGATCATCTCTCCACATTCACACGGAACTTGGTGATGCCATATGTGCCACTGTCTTGAGCATGATCATAGTTGACCTTCACATTGAAGACATACGTACCAAACTCTGCATTATCAGTGGGGCGCACTGCTATACCCTCGCTGCCTTCCTCATTGTTGGCAATCCTCTGGCCTGCTGGCGGAAGAATCCATTCTTCAGCATATGAGCAGCTCTCTGTAAATTCTCCTGTGACTGAGATGTGACTATGACACTCAATCTCCGTAGAGAAATCGACGGGAGGTTCGGGAAAGTCCAGCACATTCAGTATCCCAAGAGCGAAAGTACCTGGCTCGTTAACGGATAAAGTGTGCTCTTCAGGGAAGATCACAATCCTATCGCCTGTGTCCATGAGAGCACGTATCTGGCTCTCCATCTGGGTATCAATCTCTCGTGTCAACTCACCAGAACCCGCCGTAGACATTATGTTCCTAACAATGACAAGACCAAAGCCGAAGACCACCAAGGCAATGATGAGCTTGACTATGAAGTTCACACTAAGCTCCATACTACCTTTTCGTGATGCGATTTTAGGAGACATCTTCAGTCACTGTATGAACTCGAACTCCTTGACAAGCAGGTACATGAACAACATGAGCACCAATGCTCCTATGAGCACGAAACCTAAGCCCTGGAATAACGCTTCCATGCCCCCAGATACGAGCCGCCATATTCCATATACCATGACACCTAAGCCCACCCATAAGAACTTGTCGAGCACTAGCTTCATAACTTCGAACTCCTGATCATGGGTTAGTTGCCTTTTCCCTGTATGCCCTCTCGGATGAGACCTATGTCCTGAATCCTTTTTCTGGGAGGCGCTTGCCTTTTTCTTTGTTGCCATAATGATCACCTTATTCCACATTCACGAAGAAATATGAATACTCATACACATTGCCTTCCCTTGTCAGTTCATCCATAATTTCCTGTCGTCGCTCATCGTCCTCAGTTCCGCCAAGGGAATTGTATTCTTCTCGTTTCCCTCTAAAAGCTTCAATATCTTCATCATGCTCACTCTCTATAAAGACCGCACATCTGTAAGATGTAGTAGATGCCTGAGGATCCGCATTGACCCTGACACGCTGGACATCGACATTGTTGGTACCTATCGGCGTAGTCATTTCGATATAATCAAAGGTCACGTGTGATACACTTCCTCCGCCTTGTGCATGATCACAACCAAAGAATATATCAAATGCTGTGACATCCTCAAGCTGGTTCATGACACCATAATAGTTATCTACATCACTAGCCCTGTCAACATTTATGTTAGTGGTCCGGAACGCCAACCTCTCATTGCTGTCACGTATCTGATCAATCATCTGCTCCTGTACCGTTCCTGAGACCTCATCAAGCTCTCCCATAGCTCCACCCATCATGTTCTGCATGAACATAAGGCCGAGCCCAAGCATGGTCACAGCAAGGATAAGAACGACAATCGCGTTAATCGAAAGGTTTAATGATCCCTTCTTGAACATCAGTGCTCACCTCTTTTATGATACTATAGGAGCACTTTATGAGATTATACTTTATAAATATTTCTAATACTAGATTCAAAGATATTCCCAGAAAAGAGCATCATTGCTTTATATCTATGGATGTGCCGATTGCCTGGCCAGGTAGTCCTCTCTCAAACCTTGCCCTAAGTGCACCAGAATTCCCATGCGGAGCAGTCACTTCACCAGCGATGGTCTTTGCAGAACTTCCAGAACAAGCAAAAGAGACCTTCTTTCCCACTAGCTTGGAAGCAGCCTCCTTATCAGAGATACCTTCTGCCTTCAAGACGACCTGATTGTATGTCTGGTGGTGCCTCGCAGTCCTGAAATTGACAATCGTTGCTTTCATGCTGCTGAAGGAGAAAGGGTCTATTTAAAAATATTTCTATAGAGAGTTTCTTGCAGAGACCTCACTAGACACTATCATCTACAAAATGTTTTCGGTTTCAGGCCATCTATGATGAAAACCTGCTGGCGCAGAGTCTCTCAAACGCGTATCATGGAATCCACTGGACATACGCCCAAACAACCTATTTAAGGCATGCAAAGCATTGATACACCATCAGCAAAGAGGTGATTGCATGTTATATATGGAAGAGAACAAGACCATCGAAGAGGTGTTCTACAGGCAGATAAGAGAGCTGAGCTCAAGAGCTGCAATGAGAACACTCGATGAATTCAACAGACAGTTCAGTGGGAGGTGTTTCCTATGATGACTGAGGACATCCAGCCTAAGAAAGCAGAGAAGATTTTCCCGTTCATGGAAGAGATCAACGAGAAAGATACGCTGGACATATATGATGAGGACTTCATTGTAGGTTCAGCGGAAGAAGATGTCATGGATGCTGGCGAGGAATGCTTCATGGCAGGCTACCTTGAAGCATAAGTCCTGAGGAGGTGATGATGATGTTATCAATGTTCAAGAAGACTGAATACATAGATTTTGGGAGATACAAGAAGATGATCGACAGGCTCGACGACATATATTTCATGGATTATGTGGCAAAGCGGAATCTTTGATCCTAACCTTTTATCACGCCGAGAGGCTTCAGGGAGACCACTAGCCGACCTATGCCTGTGGTGTCGCTGACCTTGACCACCTCATCGACATCCTTATAGACTCCTGGAGCCTCTTCGGCGATCCCTTTTTGGGATCTTGCTCTTATCTTGATCCCTGAGGCCGCCAATGAATCCGTGATATCTTTGTGGTTGAACTTCTGCTTCGCCTTATGCCTTGACATAAGTCGGCCTGCACCATGTGCTGTGCTACCAAAAGATTGTGCCATCCCTTCTTCAGTACCCACTAGGACATATGATTTCGTCCCCATGCTCCCAGGTATTATGACTGGCTGACCTATCTCACGGAACTTTCCGAGCAGCTCCTCACGGCCTTTGGCGAATGCTCTTGTCGCACCCTTCCTGTGCACTAGCAGTTCCCTCTCTTCACCATCAACCAGATGCTTCTCAAGCTTAGCAATGTTATGGGATACGTCATACAGAAGCTTAAGCTCTCTCTTGTCCATGCTGAAAACATCATTGAACGCTTCCCGTATATGATGTGTAATCATCTGCCTGTTGGTCCAGGCGAAATTGGCTGCTGCGGACATTGCACTGAAATAATCATCAAAAAGTCTTGTGCCAGACCTGGCATAGATCAGGTCCTTCTCCGGCAACGATTCCATTAGCTTCCTATCAGAGTCTTCCATCATCCTTATGTAGTCTGAGCATACCTGATGTCCCAGGCCCCTAGAACCACAATGGACCATGACAACAACATGATCCTCCTTGAGCCCGAAATCGTCAGCGATGGCTTTATCAAGCACATCATCCACTCTCTGCACTTCTATGAAATGGTTGCCTGCGCCGAGGGTGCCCAACTGTTTCCTGCCGCGTGCTTTCGCCTTATGTGAGACCTTTGCTGGATCAGAAGAGAGCATCTTACCTCCCTCTTCGCAGCTCTCGACATCTTCCTCGAAAGCATAACCATTCTCTACAGCCCATTGCACACCATCCTTGAGTATCCTGTCAACATCCTCGAATTCGAGCTTGACTCGTGATTCGCCCCCGAGACCAACAGGAACATGGTCGTATATAGAGCTGAGTAGTCTGTCCATCTTGCCCGATATCTCTGAAGTGGTGAAAGGAGTCAGCAGCAGCCTCACACCGCAGTTTATGTCAAAGCCGATACCACCAGGAGATATGCATCCATCCTTGTAGTCCATCGCAGCCACCCCTCCAATCGGGAATCCATAGCCCTGATGCGCATCAGGCATCATGATGGACTCGCGCACTATACCAGGCAAACACGCCATGTTCATGCCCTGTTCCAGTGCCTTGTCTGACTTGAGAGAATCCATGATCGCTTCAGAAGCGAAGACCTTTAGGGGGACTAGCATATCTCCCTCCTTCTTTACCTCATATATGCCTTCCTTGACCTTGCGTAACTTCATCTCAATCACCTAGATGTCCACCACAACTTGTACAGTCACTTTTTCTTTTCTCTTCGTTATCTCCATCTCGCTGTATGTTACTGATTTTATGTCGCCTGTCGTCTCATAGTGTTCCGCCTTATCGAAGAAAGCCTCACATTCCAATGTAAGGCCATCCATCTTGAGCGAAGCGATCTCCGAAAGTATGAGCGATTCTGTGTCGATTAGGAAGAGGAACTCGCTCAGGAAGTCATGGAGCAATGCCTTCTCTGAGGACGCTTCCAATGATATTGTCTTTCTGGACTTCTTCTTTACTGGTTGCTCCCCTTTGAGTATATGGAACATGGCATAAGCCGCGTTCATGAAGGCCTGCTCTAGGTTATCCCCATAAGCCTTGAACTTCGCGTCCGCTGTATGCTCCAGGAATTCATAGTCCATAGCATAGAATAATGGGCGACTATTAAAAAAACTTGCTGAGAGAATCAGTATGGTACTATGTCAAGCCCAAGATCATTATGGCTGACATCATCGTCATCATCCTGATTGTCAAGATCGTTGAGATCCTTGATAGGCATGTTCGAAGGTATCTCAGAATCATTCATCCCCATCAATGCTGCAGCGGCCTGCCCATAGCCTGCTTGAGCGTTCTGCTTTTCCTCTTGCGGCTGCTCCTGTTGTGGAGGCTGCTCTTGAGGCTGCTCCTGAGCAGGTTGCTGTGATTGCGTCTCCTGTTGTGTCTGCTCTTCAGACTGTTCCTGTTGTGGAGGCTGCTCTTGGGGCTGTTCCTGCTGTGGTTCCTGTTGCGGGGCCTCTTGCTGCGTAGGTTGTTCCTGCTGTGGCTGCTCTTGAGCTGGCTGCTGGGTATTCTGTGCTATGAAAGAATCCTTATGCTCATCCTGTTGGGTTTCCTGTTGTGCATCCTGCTCCTGCGCTGGTTGAGGAGCTTCCTGCTTCTGTTCTTGTTGTGCTGGCTCTTGAGCAGGCTCTTCCACATCCCCTATATGCTTCTTCAGGAACTCTATGATCTCTCTGATGTCTTCTTCGCTATCCTTCTTAAGATCTATAGTGATTATCATTGTATATTATCATCAGAGGGTTTCGTTTAAATATTTTGCTGTGCCAGATCATTCTTCTTTCTCATAGTACACAAGCCAAGCAAAAATTAGGTAAGATGAACTACTCTGGAGCAGTGTCGCGAGTTATATCCATTTCAAATGGTTCATTTATGGTAGATGTAGCCTCATTATCATCTCCTGCGTCGGACTCTGTTGATGTATATATCCTAAAGGGAACAGACAGATGATCTTCGGCGTTTGGTGGTTCTTCTGTTTGTGTGACATGTATATGCCCTGTGTCTTCGTCTAATTCTGCCCAGTATGGTAACTCATCCAGATTCCTGAAGTAAAGATGGCCCCCTACTCCTAGCGGCTTGAGTGTTGTTTCGTGATTAGGATCTATATGCATTGAGGTATCATTTAATATTGGAGAAGGGGGATCAGTTAAACCGTATATATGTTCATAGTCATACTCTTGAATAGGTGTCAGAGGGCATGTTCCCCAAATTGGATAGTTTTCAGGTTCTAATGCAGAACCGGTGGCAAAAAGATTTGGCTCTTCCTCAATGTTTTCAACACACCACCCTGAAAGGTTTTGGTTGAAAGCCTCCGAATATGCGAACATCTCTCTCATATCTGTTACATTGCTTACATCCCACCCACTTATATCTTGATTAAAAACTGATGAACCTGTTGATGCTATTGTAAACATCCACCTCATATTAGTTACATTTCCGGTTTCCCAATCAGTTATATCCCCATTAAAATCTCTTGCAAATCTGAATGTTGCTTCCATGTCTGTCACTCTACTGACATCCCAATCATTGATATCCTGATTAAACGATAACGCGCCCCGGAACATTCTTCGTATAGTTGTCGCATCGGACATATCCCAATGTTTAATATTAGGATGATTAAAATTGCTAGCAGATTCAAATGTAGATACAAATTCTTTTGCCCCTCCAGGAATTCTTCTAGGTACAAACTCAAGATTACTGGCCGCCCAAAATGTGCCAAGATAAAACTTGACATCATTGCTTATCCTTCTGACCTCCACAAGTTTTGTCCTCTCATCTTCTATTTCCCACCAAATATGTTCCCCTTCTTCATACCAAGTGCCAAGTGAAGTGAATTCACCATATATCAAAGCTTTGTAGACCCCATCTTCTGCGTAAGTGTGAAGATATGTACCTCCCTGAGAAACATTGGTCACCTCTCCATCACCCCAATCAATTGTTGCATTCATAGAAGCACCATGTTCTTCCCATTCATTAGTTTCTATATTATCAATATCTATGACAACTGTTTGTCCAGGAGCGCCAACTGTTGTATCAAATACGTATGCAGTAAAATTCGGTTCTGCCGGACAAACACCCCATATTGGCTTAAACTCTTCTTCTAAATCAGAATCAATGGCAAAGCCAGTTGGCTCTTCTTCAATATTTTCAACACACCACGACGTTAAATCGTTATTGAATATAGATGCATACCGGAACATATTAGACATATCATATACTTGACTTAAATTAGGAGCATCTGTAGTGCTAAATCCTTCAAGATTAGAAGCCCTTTTGAACATACCCACCATACTTTCCCATTCAATACTACCCCATTGCTTCACATCAATAATCTTTTCTGGCGTATTGCCACTATCTCCCTGATCCATATGAGGAAATTGACCAATAATTCGTATGTCATAATGCCCAGGGTCTGAGTAAGTATGAGTCTTGCTACCTGCGTCGGTGAACTCCTCTGTTGTCCCATCCCCCCAATCTATTTCGTAATCAAAGTTCCCATCACCAGCAGGAAGTATAAATTCTTCATTTTCTTCAGTTGTTTCAATAGTCATAATGAATGGAGAAAACCCTGAAGAAACTACAAAGCCAGCATCAAGACCTTCAGCAGTCAGCTCATAGCTCCCTGCCTCCGCCTCACTGTGGGTTATAGAGGCAGTCGCAGTATCTCCAGCACCAACTTCTACGGTATACTCACCGACAAGAGTGCCGTTGACATAGAACTGTACAGTATGCTCGCCTGCAGAACCTCCTGTGTTCTCCACATCCAGCATCAGAGATATGTCTTCGCCCTCATATACCTCATCAGGCTCTGCACGAAGATTGGAAAAAGTGAAATCAGGTTCTTCTCCTTCTTCCGAGACAGTGAAAGAAGACTGCAGGTCATCAACAGAGAATGCATATGTGTCAGCTTCGCTTTCTGAATGGCTTATTGAAGCTGTCTCAGTATCACCATATGATACTGTCACTGTATTTGTGCCTGCAAGATTTCCTTCAACGAAGAAAGAGGCTGTGTAATCGCCGCTGACATCACCTGTGTTCTCTACATCCACAAGCAAATCTAATGTACCACCTTCCACGATTGTGCTAGGATTAGGCCTCAGATTGCTCAGCTCGAAGACTGGCTCAAGTGATGGGTCCTCGGGGTCATCCTCGCCAGGAGGCAGGAACTCGACAGGAGTATCGAGATCCAGGTCTTTGTCCCAATAGAAGAGCTTGAAATGTATAGGGCTAAATCTCTCATGCGTGCCCGCAAAGAACCAAGTGTAGACATTGACATTGTCCCCATCATATTCAGTAGCTGGCTCTGAAAATTCATACAAAGCAAAATCAAAAGAATAGCCGCCCTCGAAGACATCTTCTATTATGGAACTGATGCAGCTCTCATTGCGCTCCATTACACAATCCCTAAAAACATCATCTCGCTCAAGGTGTTGGAGCCTGTACACTGATTGGTCTCCTGATGTTCGGAAGTCGCGTGGCATGAAGAAGATCACGAAAGTGAACACTATTATTATGGCCAGGAACGCCTCCATCGTCTTCATGAATGCACGCTTATCCATCCTTATCTCACCATATGTTGACATTGACATTCACAAACTCTCTCTCTCCATGCTCATCTATCAGGAAATCCCGGAAGGTACGGCTGAACACATCAGACTGTCTCGGATCCGAGCTCCTGAAGAAGAAGAGTTGCTTCTCCTCCTTGTCATAGACATCTATGCTGAAATCGACATCTTCAGGGATTCCCCATAAATCAAGCAGCTCTTCATCATCCATTGACCTGAGTTCGAGCAGTCTCGAGCCAGAGATGCCTACGAATCGCTCCCTTGCTCCGACATGCACACTATCAAGATCGAGGATGCCTTCCAACCTTCCAGGCGTGCCTGCATCATGCGAGTATATTACGAACCTGCGCGATGACCTGCGTTCTGAAGGAGAATAAGGTATGTGCGCAGTCAATGTCATCCGATCCTGCTGTTGGATTGTCGAGATGTCGCACATCTCGAACAACACAGGCTCTCTGAAAGCGAACGCAATTCCTTTCCCTTCCGGATCAACTAAGTCAATCATCTTGCTCTCTTCCTCTATGCAGTCCTGGAAATTGCTAAGACTGTATGGCACTACAGGATCCAGATGATAAAATTCATGCATGGGCAGTACGAACTCCAAACTCAAAGTGATATCGCCACCGATAGTCCCAAAATCTACCATGTTCATGAGGAACCTGTTCTCGGGAAAAGCATAACTACGGAGCCTGAAGAGGTCAGCAGTCATGTTGTGTTCGACAAGATGTCCTGGCGTATGCTCCGTGGCATTCTCGAACTCCACCGTTTGTCCATCAATGTAAGCATTCATGCCAAAAAGCTGCTGCACGTCTTCAAAATGTATCTCCTCCAATATGTTGTCAGGGAATCTTGCATTGAACTCTACGGAAGGCACTGTGACCATATCAGATGATTTCGAGATGAACTCTGAAGGCGCTGAGACATCATACTCACGCTCGGAGCTTCGCATCATGAATAGGTTAGTGCCCTCAGTCAGATTAGCCATGAAATACAGGAACTCACCATGACGCGCAGAGAAAAGCTCTTCCTCGAGCACGAACCTTGTCCAGTTTGTGGGATTCCTTGCCAGGATAGGAGCGTGCGAGATATCTTCGTCTGCGATTGCATATATGGGGATCTGATTGTATTCGAATGCTACGCTGTCCTTGAAGCGTTGCGCAATCTCTTCAACAGTGCTTTCCATCCTCAGCTCTGGACTACTTATCTGCCTGAGCACTATAAAGAACCAGAACGTGAAGACAAGGAATATCGCAAGAGATATCGCCCAATCGACCTGTGTGGCCATGCCCTTCTTCCTTGAAATGAAAAGAGACCGCATCATCTTATTACTGAGGATAGCACTTAATAAATTTATCCTTGCTTCCAAGAAAGTATTAAGAAGAAAGAGCACGGGCCAGAGTGGATATGCACCGGGCGTCAGGTGACCCACGACTTTCCTCCACTCCGTTACCCTGAAAGCGCCAGTCAACCACCTTATAGCTGCTCCATTCCTGGCCTGACTAGTTCGATGGAAGACCGACCGAACAGGACAGAGCTTCAACGTACGGCCATGGACCTTCCGCCAGGAGACATACCGCCCCTGACCCTTCGGCCCTGCCATGAAGTCCGTTTGCAGTTACAGGTGAGGACTAGCCACCCAGCCTAGCTCAGGGTGTAGAATAAGGGGTTATTTAAAAAACTATTCTGTCTCTTCAGAATCTTCTTTGCTCTTCACAGGAAGCTTCCGGACTATGTAGAAAATCTCGTTCTCATACTCGAGTATCTTGCTCATGAGAACAAGACGTCTCAGCATCTGCTCGAACCAACCTCTATGAGGTCGCCTCATCCTCTTACCCGAAACTGTTTGTTTCGGGAAGCTGACGACAACCCAGTCCGCAGGCACCATCGAGATCAACTCCTCTGATATCTTGTGGCTCTTGGACTGCTCTATGACATCTAATATCTTGAACATGAAGCACACATCGAACTGCTCGAAGCCTTTGAATATGTCCTTGTGGGGTGCATCGAAAAGGTTGAGCTTACGCGTCTCGCCTGAAGCCTTCTCTTGAGTCTTGAAGAACATCTCAGTGAGTTCTAGGACATCCTCTGAGATATCGCACGCGACATAGTCCAAGCCATCGTGCTCCATGAAAATGCTGGAAATCGGATTGAGACCACAGCCAATGTCCAGTATCGAGGCAGGTGTCCCGATGATCTCGAAGATGTTGGTATAAAGGTTCTCATAGATGGGAAGCCTCTCCTTGGTAGAGCTGTGTGTCTGGAGGAGCCTTATCAGATGCTTACGGTCTCCTGTCCCGAGGAAATCATGCATTATCTTCTTGCGGTGCTCGAAATCCACATTGAATGAACCGTTTATCCTGTGAAGCTCTGATCTGACACGTTTGACAAGGTCGCGTCGAGGGGTCTTCTTCCCAGATATTATCTTGTCCAAGAGTGAGGAATCTGAAGATAGTTCACGCTCCATCTGCTGGATGACGAGCTCGTTATCTATCCTGGAGAACTCGCGCTTGCGTTTTATGGCAGCGAGTATCTCATCAACCATCTCACCATCCAGCTCGCGTCCATTAATCTGCATAATATCCAGAATTGCCTTCTGCTTTTATATAATTAACTGTGTGCATGCCCCCGTGCTCATCACCCATCATTCTCGCTTCTCTCGGATAAAATTTTATAAACTCTGGCAGAGGAGCCTTGGATATGAAGATATTTGCGTTCACCGACACTCATGGAGACATGGCTGTGCTGGATGAGATAAAGGAGAAAATCACTGTAGAACCTGTGGATCATGTGCTATGCTGCGGAGATATAACCAATTTTGGAGCATCACAGGAACGCATAGTCAAGAAGATAGCTTCTTTTCCTGCACATGTGATGATGATACATGGCAATCATGAGACCGCAGAAGGCCTGATGCGAGATTGTGAAAAGTATGAGAACATAACATTCTTGCATTCCTCTGCGTTCAGGGATGGCAAGTTCCTCTTCTTCGGGTATGGGGGTGATGGCTTCTCTGTAAAGGACAAGACATTCAGGCAGGTATCCGAACGTTTCATGAAAGACATCAATAAAGAGGATATTGCCGTGATGATGTTCCACGGACCTCCTTATGGAGCACTCGATGAGACAATCTCAGGGAATTCAGGCAATAAGGATTATAGGAAAGCCATAGAGAAGATAATGCCAGTCAAGGTCTTTTGTGGGCACATCCATGAATCTGGAGGCAGAAAAAGCATACTAGGAAACACGCTAGTCATCAATCCAGGTCCTAAAGGCATGTTCCTGGATGTCTGACATCCAGATGTCACAAGGAATAATAATCTTCGAGAAGGATGTTGCCAAGCTCATCAAGATTTCTGACAACATATAGATTTCCTCCGGAGGCTTCAACTATGTTCTGGGCCAACTCGAGCCCTTCAGTGAGTTTTATGCCTACCACAGAAATTGTTATGTTCGAAGATTTCGCACGCATCACTGCCTGGATTGTCTCATCCGCCTCTCCCACGGTAGGCACTGCATCAGTTATGAGAAGGAGATGGTTCGTATGATCTCCTGCTGGGAAAAGCTCGATAGCCTTCTCTATCGCATGCACAAGATTAGTCTCCTTGGATGCCTTAAGGTTGATCATGGTGTCCACAAGATGATTGAAATCCTCTGTAGGCTCTTCTGCTGCTACGACTTCAGAATTGAAAGCCACCAAGCCAACCTTGTCATGTTGGTTTATGGCCTTGTATGCCAATGCCACACCTGCCTTCTTACCCACATTGAGCTTGGGACCTTTCATGCTTCCAGACACATCAATCCCATAGATGACATATATGGAACCTTTTCCGCGTCTTGATACTGGCTTGATGTCTTCTGGCTGTACAGAACTATGGCCCCTCCTTGATGCCGCTCTTATCGTCTTCCTCACCGATATGTCCCTATAGCCAAAGCGTTTAGAAACACCTTCTTCAGAATTGTCCTTAGGTCCTACGGACCTGTCTT
>CAZTTX010000014.1:0-18106 GCA_964616085.1 uncultured Methanosarcinales archaeon | reverse complement strand
TAAGGCATCTGAGGCTACTGGGAGTTGATCTTGAAGATTCTGAAGCGATGCTGAAGATCGCACGAGTAGTCATCGATGAGTACAAGGATGATTATCCAATTCTCGAGCAGAATAGGGACTTCATAGAATCCGAGCTCCTCAAGGAAGAGAAGAAATTCCTCAGCACTCTTGATAATGGTCTTAGGGAATTCAAACGTATATCTGAGAAACAGGACGAGATTGATGCTAAGAGCGCTTTCTTGCTCTATCAAAGTTTCGGTTTTCCACTAGAGATGATTCAGGAGTTAGCTGAAGAGAAAGGAATGCATGTGGACGTCGATGGATTCCGGAAAGAATATGATCAGCATAAAGAGATGTCGCGCCAGGGTGCAGAACAGAAGTTCAAGGGAGGGCTCTCTGAGGACTCGGACGTCACCAAAAGGCTGCACACTGCAACCCATCTGCTGAACGAGGCATTACGCCGCGTCGTGGATCCTGAGATAAAGCAGAAGGGTTCTAACATAACGCCTGAAAGGCTAAGGTTTGATTTTAACTTCGAGCGTAAGCTCACTGAGGAAGAGATCAGGAAAGTCGAGGCGCTTATCAATGAGAAGATTGAGGAAGGCATACCTGTCGAGAAGAAGGTCATGTCGAAAGATGAAGCTTTAGAGATGGGCGCCCAGGCAGAGTTTGGTGTCAAATACCCTGAGACTGTCTCAGTCTACATTATAAATGATTTCTCGATAGAGTTCTGTGGCGGACCACATGTTGCTAATACGAAAGACATCGGCAAGTTCCGGATAGTGAAGGAGCAGAGCTCAGCTGCTGGGATAAGAAGAATCAAGGCTGTAGTGGAGTGATTGTGCTCTCCCTGAAAACCCAGAAAAAACCATTCTTGTACATCTGTACCTAGAGGAAAGCGGCTATTATCATGAACAGCACAAGGAACAGGAAGAACATACTGACATATTTCCATATCTTCTGTGCACGTATCTTACCTTGCTTTGATTTCATGACTGCCTCTAATCCTAGCTGGAGCATCCTGCCACCATCCACTATGCCAAGTGGAAGGAGGTTGAACAGTCCTATACCGAAGTTGAGTAGGAATAGCCAGAAGAATAGCTCTTCAGCCCAGCCGATGACAGTAATAGAGGCTGTCCCATACTTCTCGACGAACTCTGGATTCCTCGAGCTTGATTGCATCACACTGACGCCTAAGAAACCTTGTTCTGGGTCATCCCTATGCTCTCCGAGCTCTATATTATAGTTGCCTTTATCAGTCATCACTGTTATGATATCGCCAGCGCGTCTCTCGGAGAGCACTTCAGTGAACTCTTGGACCGTGCTGATATCTTGGCCATCCACCCTGACAATGATCTCGTTGACATCGATCTCAGAACCGTATGCTGCGCTATCCTCGAAGATATGGCTCACTGCAACCCCGTCAGTTATGAATGCTGCAGATGCTAGCGGATTGATGACTGCTGCCATCACTCCTAGCACCATGAAAGCTAGGACTATGTTAGAAAAAGGCCCCGCTGCGAAGACCGAAAGCTGTTTCCATGCAGACTTCTTCGGCAGTATCTTTTCATCTGGCTCAACGAATGCGGCAGGTATTATAGGAAGGATTATGCCGAAGAACGCAAAACCCGATGTCCTCACAGGCACCTTATAGTAATTGGATACAATCCCGTGTGCGAACTCATGCACTGTGGCGATCACGAAGATGGATATGATCCAATAGAAGAATGGGACGTAGACGACGCCAGGAGCATCTACAGGAAGCACAGGTGCCACTCCTGGCGGAGCATCCGGTGTGGTGAGCATCTGGAAGAGTACGAAAATCAGCTGGACAGAGATGAGGATCATCCCTAAGAATCCCACGACCACAGCAGCGTTCCCGAAATACCTCACAGTCCTTGGGTATCTCCTTGCGAACCTCTTCATGAATCCTAGACCGAACTGGGACCTGTACATTATCAGGTATAGGAATGGGAAGAGTATCTTCTGCAGATCAAGCCTCTTTCTTATCCTTATCAGGTATGCAGTAAGAAGGAATATGAAGGTGAGTGCTGCTATCGCCTGTATGTCCATCTTTCCGAAAAGTCCAGGGTAGCATATAAATTTAATGGTTTTGTGTGCCTTCAGACTCTCCTAATTGGACAACAAGATGATACCTCATTCGTATCGTCGCATACTCTGCATGTATATCTGTTTGAGCATTATCACAGCACACACAATCATGATGACTGAGAGGATGTGCCCCATGGTCACCCAGCCGAAGAAGAAGCCGTCCGTGCCAAGATGTGCATCAGGTTGCCTGAAGAATTCTGTGATGAACCTGAAAGAGCCATAGAGTAGCACGAATGACCAGGTCATCATTCCCTTCGCAAGATCTCTGCCCAGGAGCATCCATTGTATCATGCCAAGTACTATGCTGTACATAGCCTCATATATCTGACTGGGGTGCCTGAAGCCATCGACTCCTCTGAAATTGACAGCCCAAGGGACATCGGTGATCCTTCCATACAGCTCATGGTTAGTGAAATTGGCGATCCTACCGATTGCAAGCGCGAATGCTGCGGGAATTGTGAGCACATCTGTTATGTCATAGACACTCATCTTCTTCCCAGATTCTTTTTTACTTAGCTTCCCGTTATAGGATCTCACATACAGGAATATCCCAAGTACCACTCCAGCGAGCCCTCCATGGAAAGACATCCCACCGCGCCAGAGCTGGAATATAGCGAGAGGTTCTGTAAGATATGTGGAAGGATTGTATATCAGAGCATATCCTATCCTAGCACCTATGAGCAATCCCAGCATGATATAGAGGAACATGTCATCCACATCCTTCTGCGAGAATCTTACATCCTTTCTACTTCTTGCCATGTGGCGCAGGAAAATGTATGTTCCTATGAGGCCTATAACGTAAGCTAGGCCATAGTAACGTATAGAGAAAGGTCCTATGCTCAGAAGTACTGGGTCTATGGTGTTGTATATCATAGCATCAGTACTCTATCATGGTTTTTATTTCTTTCTGGTATCTCCAGAAGGCTCATCTAGGCTCATCCATATTGTCTAGGGCCACCGCAAGCTTTATATATAGACCACTATCACTTTTCCCTGAATAGGTGATCTCATGAGTGTCAAACAGCAATCAGTAGGTTCTCTCAAGAAAGGGAGCTATATCGTCATAGATGATGTGGCTTGCAAAGTCAGCGATGTTTCTGTATCAAGACCTGGAAAGCATGGTCACGCTAAAGTCAATCTTAGCGCTGTAGGCTTGCTTGATGGCAAGAAGCGAAACTTGACGGCTCCAGGTCATGATAGTGTTGATGTTCCAGTAATCGACAAGCGCAATGCTCAAGTCCTTTCTGTGTCAGGCGATTCTGCTAATGTTATGGACATGGAGACATATGAGACATTCGATATGGAGATCCCTGATGAGATGAAGGATCAGGTTGTCGAAGGATCCGTAGTACTCTATTGGCAGGTCCTTGATGATAAGGTGATGAAGGATATCAAGGGCGAATGATTAGGCTCTATTGTTGAAGGTGGACCAAGATGGGAAAGTTCGAAGAGGCGCATAACAGGCTGTTCAAGAATGTATATGTTGATAAGGTCACTAAGAGGAAGATTCGTGCACCACCACTGAAAGTCCTCGCTGGCAAGATCCGTGGAAGGGGCAAGGGAGGCACGAAAGCTCTCCGACCAAAGAAGACTAAGTGATTATTTTTTCTGTTTATCTTCTACTATTTTATCTTATGATTATCGCTTTTGATTTGGATTATCTTTCTTTATAGAGAATGGTCTGAGCATAAGCTTGTCGAGCTCTTGGTCTAATACCTTTCCATATTCTAGGGGTCCTAAGGTGCTACCTCCATGCCTCCTTGTGCTGCCTGCGTTCCATCTGCCTCCAAAATCTGGCAGGTTACAGTTCTTCAGGCTAACACCATCTATATCTTTTCCTAGCCTTATCCTATGGATCCATCGGCTCTCGTCCTTCTTTGACTGTGAGGATACCATGATGGCTGATGAGTCTGGCAGCAACGAAACAAGTATGGCAGGATCAAGGTTGCTCTCAGTGATGAATACCGCTATCGATCCGATCTTATGGAATCTGTTGTGCTCGATCATGCTTCTGACCCTCTCCCTGTTCTTTTCACGTAGCCCAAGCATATCCTTTGCGTCTTGGGGAAGTTCCTTTCCTTCAAGCATAAGGAATAATGAATTGGAGATGGAATCAAGATTACGGCTGTACTCGATTGACTGGAGCAGGTCGGCAATGCTATCCTCCTCTCCAGTATGGTCTGCTGCAATAACAGACCTCAAGAATCTCTCCTCAGGCTCTATGATGCCAAGCATAATGAAGGCAGTGATGATAGAATCACAGTCTGTATGGTTGAGTACAACTTTGTAATCTGATGGTAGGATTCCGTTCCTTTTCACATATGATGCTGCTATATTGCCGCTCGATACCCTGTGCATAAGCTCAGGACGGGGTGAGTGATGGTCTATGTTAAAGAATGAGCCATCTCTGAGCGCAAGGTCTTCCATAAGCCAATCTTCAGATCCTTCTATATAGAAATCACATGCGCATACTTTCTCATGACCAACAATGGAGGCAATCTCTTCTTTGGTGTTCCTCGGTTTCTGTGATATGAGAACAATCCTGTCCTTCTCTCTGCTGTAGGCTGCACGCCATCCTTCTTGCTCCATATGACTGTCTCCTCTGATCAGACATCCAGTGGGTATTCTTTCACAGAATCTTCACCATCGATGGAGATCTCTCTTATGACCTTCCCTTTACGTCTTGCTTCTACTCTAGCTTTGGCAGGGTCTGTCTTGATAAGTTCCTCATCGACAGCTATATCATCTATGGCATAGGTGTGCTTGAGCTTCGCTTCTTTCTTGAATCCGTCAGTATCAAACAGGAACTCTTCCTTTATCATATCTGAAGAATCCTTGCTGAATTCGCCTGTGGCAAACTTCTCCACTAATTTTCCGGGTTTTGGAAGGCTCTGGCCTATTTTTACCTTATTCTTCCCAGATGCTGCCTTCAGGAGGAGGAAGCAATCGCTCATCCCATCAAGGAGTTTGGCGAAGTCTTCCTTTTTGAGGACACCTTTCACATCATACTTCTTGCCCCTTTTCTTGATGATCTCAAGCCCATGATCTTCAATCCGGTTCTCAACATCCTTGCTTGAGACTATCCTTCCTTGGACATCGACATCTTCTTGGACGATCTCTGCGAGTATCTTGAGGAGAACATCTATGTATTCAGGGCCAGTCTGGACCTTCACTTTGTTGCCTGTGACCTTGATAGTCACCTCTTCACGTTCGAACCTACCTACGCCGAACCTTGTGAATTTCGCATGTGCCTGGTCGTCAGGCTTGCCTTCGCATATCTTCCGCATGAAATTCATTGCCATGTATCATCACATCCTTTCTCTAATAATTCCTGAAAGACTCTTCTCTTATAGAAACTCTTGAGCTTTCTTATATTTCTTATGCTTCGGTAGCCGGTAAATCTTTTTAAATAATGGTTCAGAACCATCTGTTGAAGAGATATGGCAACGAAAAAGGATCATTTGGTATCCAAAAAGGATATTCTCAATACTGAACTCATGAAAGAGATAATATCGATAAGGATTGATTCATTATGGGCTATGATCAACCAGATCGATAAGATTGGGAAGCTTCCTGACAAGGAGGATGAGGGCGCGACTTCAAAATATGATAACAAAGGAGCACTTTTCGTCCCTGGTAATTTCGTGGTCCTGGATAGTGATAGCAGGCGTCCTACAAAACTAGAATATTCTTCAAAGACCCCAGAAGACTTCAGGAAGCATGTGCGCGAATGCATGCGGCATGACAACGCGACTCTCCTGTATCATGATGGCTATGCCAAAGGGGTAAATCTTGACAACTCGTTCCATTCGTCGATTGCCAGCGAGATGGTAAGAGACAGGCGTGCCCAGCACAAGAAGAAGGAAAGAATGGATCCTAACCCTCCGCCTCATGTCACCACAGACGATATGGTGGTAAGCTATACACCTGCATATGTCACGACGACTTCTACAGATGGTATCCCATATTTTGGTTCCAGGTTGAAAGTGAGCTCCTGCCTAGCAGTGCATCTCACACGTCCAAGTGCATATTATGAGAAGCTTATCACCAGATATAATCCTGATAAGGACGGCAGGAAGGTCTTCTGGAACAGCATCAAAGAGGCACGACGTCCAATAATGGCTGAAGATGGTAAGACAGTGCTTGCCAAGCCACACCTTATAGTGTGCCATACGCAGAGGTACAAGCCTGAGATCATGACGGGCATCACGAGGATAAGTGGCTATAGTCCACATCTTGGTGAGTTTTCAACCTTCACCCTGGAAGAGGTCACAAATACCCTCATGAAGACAGTAGAAGGGCGTACAAAACCTAGAAATAATGAGATTATAGCTCAGTATGATGATAAGACATATGTTGCAGTAATGCGAAATTACCCGAGGACCACTCCAGGGCGAAGGCTCCAGACCAACCCAACCATAAGGACGACACTAGTGTCTCCCGAGAAGGACCTGGGGATGAATCTGGAAGAGCTGACTGAGCTCTATCGCGAGAAATATAAGCTGTGACAATAGAATAGTCTCAGCATGCGATGAATTTTCTTATATGGTTCTTCGGGCGTCTATATATGAAATAATCTTTTCCTCTGAATCTGAAGCCTTGATACTCTTCGGTAGAATGGACATTCGTGGCGCCCTTTGGGATCCATATGCTATGTAGGACATCATCTACTGGCCTTATGACTACTGAATCAAAAGTTCCCAACTCGCATCTGTAGCTCATGTTAGGGTATCCTTGTTCTAGACCCATCTTCTTCAGAGGGAGGACCTCTACGGCACCTTTCAAGACATCTGCCTTCTCTTCTGGCGCATCAAACCTGAAAACTCTGCCTAACTCAACACCCATCAAGACCACCATTCCAACTTCATTCATCATCATATAAATACTTTTTGCTATTAAAATTTACAATTTTCACATCTTCTCAGTGATAAAACTTAAAAATAGAGGAAGAAACCTTCGTGCATGGTAAGGATATTGGCGGTCTCTGATGAAGAGATGATCTCAGGCAGGGATGTCGTGATAGATGATTATGTGGATGAGGAGATTGATGTTCTCCTGAATTGTGGAGATATATCTCCTAGCTATATGGAGTATCTCATCAATAGGTATAAGCCATGGAGCACTGTGATGGTGCACGGCAACCATGATCGTGTATTCTATGCTGATCGTAAGGATGAGATTGAGACGGAGGATGGATTCTCTACTGTGTACCAGGGGGCGTATGTTCTGACAAATGGCTTATATCAGATTGATGATGCCGAAAAAGGTTTGCAGCTCAACATCTGTGGTTTCTCAGGAGCGTATGCCAGAGGTGATTGGCCATTCTACTTTGATGAGAAGAGAGCTACGAAATTCGTCAAAAGTCTCAGCGTTAAAGATTTTTTCAACAGGTTAGACCAGCTTGATATAATGATGACACATTCTGCTCCAAGGATTGATGACATCCTGCCCGATGTCGATTCTCATCATAAACCATCAGAAGAGATTGCGAAGATACATAAAGAATTTAAACCACGGATGTGGTTCTATGGTCACATCCATCCGAGATACACACACGAGCAACTCGACCATGTGATTGAGGATGATGGTGGTGTGACTTATCTTTTGAACACAGTACCTTTCAAGGTGGTGGAATACGATAATGAGACTGGAGACGTGTACGTGACCAATAGTCTCAAATCGTAGCGATAGGAGGACAGATGTATCCAGGCAAATTCGGTTGTGGTGACCCCCAGGACCTCAAGTATGAGAGGGGGGCCAATCTGGAAAGGATATCTGACATCTACGAATGTGCTCGCCAGGAAGGCAAAAGAGAGGTCATGGTGTCTTGGCTTCGGAGCAAGCCTAGGCATCCTCCTGCGCTTGAGGATATCCTCAAGGGCTATGACACAGTTGGCGGCACTGAGGACTTCTATAGTGGTTTCATCGTTCCCGAGAGGATTGTCGGCACGTATGATTCAGGCAGGAGCGTCTGCTTCTCACCTAGTTTCAGACCGTTGCCACGTCAAGGTTGTGGTGATTTCGCCAGCAAGTGGATGCGTGTCTATCGTGATGTCAACAGATGGCTGGATTCTGGGAATAAGATTGAGCTCTTTGAGTTCATGCATGACCTTTACATCTCCGAAGGCAATAAACGCGTGAGTGTAGCAAGGTATCTGAACATGCCAGAGGTCAATGTCAGAGTTAAGCGTATAATACCTTCTTTGAGCAACAACTTACCTGAGGTTGATGACTACCATGAGTACCTTGATTTTGAGAGACGCACAGGGCTGAAGTGGATTCGTTTCTCTCCAGGCAAAGACTACAAGAAGATTGAAGGTGCCATTGATGAACTATATGGAGAAAACCCGAAGAAATACGATCGCTTCATGAAAGAAGTCTTTGTGCCTTTCCTCCACTCCTATATGAGAGCTTCCAAACATGCCCCTGTAGACAGGATCGGTGATGTCTTCATAGACTTCTTGGAAGATGTACAGTACCCTGTAGAGATGAAGGAAGATGAAAGGGAGAAGGTCATCAGGAAAAAACTCAAGAGTCGCAAAAAATCGCGCAAAACTCACACGGATGTAGCCGGCACTACTTGATGAGGATTATTTTCTGAACAAAATTTATAAATGAAAAAGCCTCAGACATACCCATGGCTCAAAAAGGCACAAAAAAGGGTAATAATAAGAAGACTACAAAACCATCATCTGATAGGAAACTCCAAGGTGAAGAGAAGGCAAGTGGTAAGCCCACCATCGATGAAAAACATCCACGTGAGATGGCGCTACGGGTCAAGGCCGAACAGACCAGGACCATGGGTATGCACCTCACGCAGATTTTCGCCTTGGTCCTGTTGATTGTAGGGGTGATCCTCCTCATCTATGTCAACTTGAACGTGGATGCGGAAGAGCTCCAGGAAAATTTAGATACAGGCCTCGATAGTGATGATGGACAAGAAGGTGTGGGAGAAAGTCCTGATGATTCGCTTGAGGCAGGTATGACAGGAGATGGCCCAGGAGATTATCATGATTGATTCGCCGCTCAGGAAGTATTATGAGGAGAACATCCAGAAGGGCTACACGATAGATCAGATAACCAATAATCTCCGTAGCAATGGTTACAGTGAGGATGACCTCAAGAAGGCGGCAGCTTCCCTCTCTGCAGAGTATCTTGAGCTAAGCCGGAGGAATCCTTCGCTCTTCGATTATTCGTCGTTGCCACAGGATGTTAAGACTAGCATAGGCGCAGCTCCCCAAACCCAAAGTCCGAGCGGGGGAGGGAACGGCGTCAATCTTCAGAGTTCTGCTGCGCCTCAAGGTGCTGCGCGTGGTTCTGCCTCACAACAGCCTGGGAAAATGCCGCAGAAACCAGGTCCTGATGAGATTCATCCTGGCATGGACACTCAGGCTAAGATAAAGTTCGGTGTTGTCTTAGGACTAATTTTCATGGTAATAATGCTCGGTTCGATACTCCTTTCTACATCGTCCAATGGATCGGATGATGCTATCAATGGCGACCCTGGTGCTGGTACTGGCGATGCAGGAGAGGCAGCTTCACCAGGCGACGGGACGGATGATGTAGAAGATCCCAGCATGGATGATACTGGCCTAGATGATTGGAATGATTTCGATGATGATGATGATGACGATGATGAAACTACGCAAACAGCTGCTCAAAGCACAACTATGCTCATCGCTGAGGCGGAAGAGGCAGGCATGGACATCTCTGAAGATGGATGCACTGACTATGAGTGTCTTGCACAGTCTGCTGAGATGTGTGAAGGCTCAGCCAATATGCTTGTTGAGGACAGGATCAGACCATTCTCTGTCATCCAGTTCAAAAGCTTTGAGCTCATAGAGAGTGGTGAGGAGTGTATACTGTTCTTCAGGCTTGAAGGTTACCGGAGAAGATATATGGATGACGAGGTCCAGCTCATGATGGATGATGAGGGTCTTGAAGCTCATGAGATTTCAGCAGAAGAGGAAGATATGTGGGTACAGGATGCTGAGCACTCTCCTGATGATTATGCCATGGTTTGCAGGACAGATGAACCGCAGTCATTTTATGAACTCTTCAGCTCCTACTCTGATGGTGATAGTCATAGCATATCGTGTCCACCAGATGCCAGCACAGGAATGATCTTCGATGATGTTTCTGGTATAAGGATCGGAAGCGGCGGAACAAGGGCATGCCAAGGAGAAGGACTTTGGGAAAATCTGGAATGTGTACGATTTGATCCTTCTTCTGAGATCGAGAGACAGTTTGATGACGTCGGAGATGTGGAAGATGACGATGCTGAAGAATACGGTGACCTGGAAGATTTCGAGAGCGATTTCAGCGGATACCGTGACACTCGAGGAGATCCTTGCGAGACCGATGATGAATGCTTCGATGGAGATGTTATGACAATCAACTACTGCGAAGAGGGTGCTTGCAGGGTCATGCTTGATGATGGTCGTGAATGCGTCTCTGGAGATAATTTCTGTCCAGAACGTTGCTATGGTGAGAACATAACAGACTGTAAGGATCCTGAAGGAAACAGGCTTTGTTCAGAAGACGCCCACTGCGAAGATGATGATGAGTACACTGAAGCCCTCTGCCGCGATGGCACTTGTGTCTTTTTCGATGTGGAACCTCCGAACAAACCTCCTGTAATAGATTCACATCCTACAGAACATGCCGTCCATGGAGAAAGGTATAACTATACTGTAGAAGCTCATGATCCTGATGGAGGTAATGTCACATTCTCACTCCAGGATGAGCCAGAAGGTATGACTATAAACTCTACAACAGGGGAGCTTGTCTGGGATGCTGACATCAGCGATTATTCAAGCGGTGTCTTCAGTATAGTTGTCTCTGATGGTGTTGACGAGACCAAGAAAGAGCTATTCATATTTGTCTATCTGCAGAAAGAAGATAATGAAATGTACAAGGGTAATGAAGACAGAGGATCTTTTAGGAACTTAATCTCTTTTGAAAATGATCATAAGATGTGCAAGTACCTGAAGCTGTACTGGGATGATACGATGGATGATGTGTATGAATGCATCATGGACATAGCCTCTAACGCAGAAGACGAAAGCATCTGTGACTTCATCTATGATGATGATGCAAGAGAAGAATGTCTTGACATAGTCTAGTCCAGAGAAAAATCATAAGATATATATCTGATGTGCGTAATATCATAGTATCATCCGAGAGTGATGCATAGTGGTCCTGGGAGAGAAAGAACGGAAGAAGATAATCAACCAGCATCTCAAGATACTCAAGAACATGCAGTATCGGTCAGGTCTTTTCGCAGCATCACGTAAAGATTCCAGGACAGGCTATAATAAGTCCTGGCTCCGCGACAATTTCTATGAATGTATTGCTTTCGAGGTGTTGGACCAATGGGAAGTGGTCCGTAAAACATATCGAGCACTCCTGGACATATTCCTGAAGCACGAGTATAAGATAGACTATGCCATAATGCGCAAGCCCCGTTATAGGCACGAATACATACACGCCAGGTTCCATCCTGAGACTTTCGATGAGTTCTGGGAAGACTGGGGGAACAAGCAGAATGATTCCATCGGTGCGATACTGTACAAGATAGGAGAGCTCGAGCACCATAAGGGCGTAAGCATAATCGAGAGCAAGGATGACTTGAGGATCGTCAACAAGCTTGTCAGATACCTCGCCAGCGTCCAGTACTGGCACGATGAGGATTCTGGAATGTGGGAGGAGGATGAGGAAGTCCATGCGTCTTCTGTAGGCGCTTGTGTGGCAGGCCTGAGGAATGTCAAGAACATAAAGGGCATAGAGATGCCTGCTGGCCTTATAGAGAAAGGTAAAAGAACATTAGATATCCTACTACCTCGCGAGTCCAAGAAGAAGTTCATAGACCTTGCATTGCTTTCATTGATATGGCCTTATGATGTCGTGACGAAGCACCAACGCGATGAGATCCTGAAGAACGCTGAGTATCATCTGGTAAAGCGAAGAGGTCTTTTGCGCTACAAGAATGATTATTATTATAACAAGAATCCGGATGGCTATTCGGAAGAGGCAGAATGGACTTTCGGTTTCTCATGGCTTGCGATAATCTATGAGCGAATGGGCGACAAAAGAAGGGCTATGCGATACATAGAGAAAGCGCTTTCCACTGTAAACAAGCACGGCAAAATACCTGAACTATATTTCTCTAATTCCGAGAAGCATAATGCGAACACTCCGCTCGGATGGTCAGAGTCGCTATTCATCGTAGCGCTCTATGAGATTAACAAGAAGCATAGCTGATCACTTGCCGTGCACCTTCCTCTCGAATGTTCTTAGCATCACAAGACGGTAGAGCAAAGTAACGCCAAACACCAGTATGAAACCGATGATGATGCTCGGATCTATCCATACCACCATGGTCTCACTTGGAAGGACATGGAACGCTCCTTGGATCATCCCTGCAATACGTAATGCGAGATATGCAACCAATGTAAGGCAGATGAAATGGATGGATCTCCTGGACAGCAAAATAGAAGATATCTCTTTCCTGTAAGCCTTGAAGCTTTTCTTGCTGAAGATGGCAGAATAGACGATTGAGATTATTGTGGGTGCCAGCACAGCAAGCAATATCAGGTATAGGTAGGATGCTAAGCTGAGGATATTGACCAGTACCACACTTCCTCCAATGACGCGTGAATATATCGGAATAATCATTAGTACTAAGAATATACAGCCAGCAATATAGCCTGCTCCACCCAGTACAGCGCTGGATTTTGCGAACCGTCTCATGTAATTCTTGAGAGTGGGTCCGTGCTCATGCTCGCTGATCCTGTATGTGAGATGCCAAGCGACGCCTTGTATCAGGATCCAGGCCACGCATAATGCCAGGAAAAACCAACTTGCACTGATGAACATGCTGCCCAGTATGGAATTCAGGGCTTCCTGTGAAGGGATGATGGAAAGCAGCTCTTCTTGTGTTGCTCCACCTTGGATCTCTATGAAGAATTCCATGAGGGTTGTCGCTTCCTCATAGATCCTGCCAAAGAATAATCCCAGAAGAGTGAAGTATGTGAAGACAGAAAAAGCATCTAGGATGGCTACAGTAAAAGAGAGTCCAAGATGGTCTGTGATGTTGACCAGGCTTGTCCTGGCGTCGTTCACTGTCCGCCTTACTTCTTCAGCGATATCCATACCTATCATAGACTCAGCTCTTGAAGAATTCCTTGTACAGCATGAACGCAGCGTATGTATCCGCTTTCGATATGACTTCACACGGAGAATGCATGCCTAGCACACAAGGTCCTATGTCAAGGCAGTCCATTCCGTACCTTGACATGAACATGGCGATAGTGCCACCACCACCCATGTCTACCTTACCGAGCTCTCCTGTCTGCCAAGGTATGTTGCCCTTTTCCAGGATGCCTCTCATGAACGACATGTATTCTGCATGAGTGTCATTAGAGACATATTTTCCTCCTGAGCCACCATACTTCTCTACAGAGACTCCCGATCCTATGAATGAGGCGTTCTGCAGGTCGTGCACTTCTTGATGGTTGGGGTTGACTCCTGCGGTGACGTCTGCAGAGACCGCCATGGCATTCTCAAGCAGGGTTGCAGGAGCTGTGTTCATGCCCAGAAGCCTCACATAATCATGCGCGAAATTGTTAAGAACCATGCTCTCAGCGCCAGTGTTGCCCACAGACCCAATCTCTTCCTTGTCAGCGAAGAACGCTACTGAGGTGCTGGCAGGCTCTTTGATATCAAGCAGAGCCCTGAGCGATGTGTATGCGCAGACCTTGTCATCATGCCCATAAGCTGCAATGAGCGACCTATCAAGTCCAATATCCATAGGCTTCGTGGCAGGCACTGCTTCAAGCTCTGCAAAGCACAGGTCCTCCTCCGTTATCCCATGATCTTCATCAAGCTTCTTGAGCAGTGTGAGCTTTACTCCATTCTTGACATTCTCATCCTCTACAGGTATGTTTCCTGCAATCAGTTTAAGCTCTTCTCCTTCAACCACATCTTTTGGTGTTTTCTCCATCTGTTTCTTGGAGAGGTGGGGGAGCAGGTCTGGGATGATGAATCTAGGTTCGTCATCAGAAGCACCAATGGAGATATCTACTTTCTTCCCATCTTTTGTGTACACCACACCATGAAGCTCCATTGGGTGGTTGACCCAGTGGTATTTCTTTATACCACCATAGTAATGTGTCTTTATGGTCGCCATCCCAGCTTCCTCTGAAAGCGGGAATGGTTTCAGGTCCATCCTTGGAGAATCCATATGGCTGCCTACTATCCTGAGGCTTTCCTTATCCTTCCCGACGATGAATGCGATAAGAGTCTTTGATTTGACTTGCTTGAATAGCTTGTCTCCTGTCTTTGCACTCTTGACCTTGCTTATGTCCTTGAAGCCTTCCTTTACCAGGATGCGTCGTATGTTCTCTGATGCCGTCCTCTCTGTCTTCGATGATGCAAGGAAATCCTTATACTCTTCTGAGAACTTGAATATGTCCTTTCTGGCCTTGTCGCCGAACTTCTTCCATGCGCTCTCTCTCTTGTATGAGAGCCTTTCCTCTGTCTTCTGCATTTCTGTCTTATTGTCTTTAGGCAAGATCACCACCCCGTATATATCTCAGCATGCAATCTCTGTATTTAAATCTTGGGTGAAATGGTTAGCATCTCACTTGATGAAAGGCCTTACCTTCTCATGGGTCTCTCTGGCAATCTGGAGCTCTTCATCAGTAGGTATGATCATGACTTTGACATCAGAGGTTCCAGAGCTTATCTCTTTCGCATTGCTCTTGTTCTTTCTCTTGTCTATCTTCACACCCAAGAGCCCAAGCCTTTCGCAGACCCTTTCTCTGACGAAATCAGCGTTCTCACCTATACCACCTGTGAAAACGACACCATCTACTCCACCCATAGAGACCGCGTATGATCCTATGTATGAGACTATGTGGTATATGAACATGTCTAGCGCCACGACAGCCTTAGGATTCTTCTTCATACTCAGCCCATGGACATCTCTTAAGTCAGAGACCATCTGAGTCAACCCAAGGAATCCTGATTTATGGTTCAAGGTATCCTCGACATCAGCGACAGACATCTTGAGCTTCTTCATCATGAAGAGTGGGATGGAAGGGTCAATGCTCCCTGCTCTCGTCCCCATAGGTAGTCCATCCAAAGGTGTGAAACCCATCGTTGTATCCACAGACTGCCCATCCTTTACGGCTGTTATAGAGGATCCATTGCCAAGATGGCATGTGATAAGCTTAGGGTTCTTCTTCCGCATGAGCTTTGCAGCTTCTTGTGATACATACTTATGGCTAGTGCCATGGAAGCCGTATTTCCTTATCTTATGCTTCTTATAGAGGTCTAGGGGTAGCGCGTACATGTGTGCGCTCTCTGGTATGCTCTGGTGGAATGCAGTGTCAAACACAGCAACCTGTCTCACGTCAGGCATGTATGCTTTGCATGCTGAAATGCCATTAAGCTGTACAGGGTTGTGTAGTGGTGCCAGATCACTGAAGATCTTGATGTAGCTTATCGTGCTAGTGTTTATGAGAGCCGCTTCCCTGAAATAGTCTCCTCCGTGCACTATCCTATGCCCAATGGCGTCGATATCTTTCCATGAGCTGATGACTCCGTTGTCCTGTAATGTCTTCATGCATGCCTTGATGCCTTCTTTGTGTGTCTTTATCGGCTTCTCTTCGCTTTTGTTTTCTTCTTGCAGCATGTACTTCTGTGCAGACCTGTCTGTGCCTATGCCTTCGATGTGCGCAGTAAAGAGGCTTTTTTCCTCTTCTTGGTCGAATAGCTTACACTTTAGGGACGAGCTTCCCAAATTCAATACTAGAATCTTAATGGCAATCACCTTCTTCGCTTGAGACCATTTTCTCTCCGATGTTTCAACAGGGGTGCTGATATTAAAATGTTTCTCAAAACTTTGTGTTTATGGCTTGTCATAATCTAGTCTTATATGGCCTTATATGACCTTATAGCACCTTAATTTACCTTAATGTCATCCTTAAATCATATAGAGTCATCCTGCTCTCATATGCCCAAGACACTCTCTGATGTCTGGTGGCGAGGTGAGAAACATGTACAACGAGAATGATCTTAAGATAGTGTCCTTCCTGAGAGAGGACTCAAGGACTAGCCTGACAAGGCTGAGCAGGAAGACTGGGATACCGGTAAGCACGATATTCGAGCGATTGAGACGTAGTACTGGTGATATAGTACGCAAGAATACATGCCTTATAGATTTCAGCAAGATTGGGATGCATGCTAGAGCCAACCTTGTCCTGAAGGTCGTACCTGGAGAACGCGAAAAGCTCAAGGAGTACCTGATCAAGAACCGTAATGTGAATTCATTGCAGAAGATCAACAATGGATTCGACTACATGGCAGACGTAGTGTTCTCAGACCTGAAAGAGCTCGAGGAGTTCTGTGAGGTTCTTGATGAGAGGTTCCAGATCATGGCAAAGCAGGTGTATTATGTCATAGAGGAGATAGAGAGCGAGAAGTTCCTGAGCTCTCCTGAGACTTTGACGATATTGGGTCTTCCTAGGTAAGGTGAGGTGGCAGTATCAGTTATCTTTTTATACATCTGCTATAGACTCATGCTGTGACGACGTATGGTAGTATGGAATCTTGATGATGTGATGAGGAAGGATGATGCAGATAGGCTTATGGAAGATATCGGACAGAAGGCTTCAGAGATAGAATCTTGGCGTGATAGGCTTTCAGGAGACATGCCGGAAGAGAAGTTCCTTGAACTGCTTTCGCTGCAGGAAGAGCTCACTGGCCTCACATCGAAGCTGGGTGCTTTCGCCACTCTCTGGCAGTCTGAGAACACAAGCGATTCTGAGCGGAACTCGTTCATACTCAAGGTCAGCGAATTCCTTACTGATATATCCAACAGGCTCATCTTCTTTGACATATGGTTCAAAGGGCTTGATGAGAAGGATTCTTCGCGGCTGATCTCTGCATCTCCTAAGTACAGCTACATGCTTGAGACCATACGAAGGATGCGACCATACATGCTTGATGAGGAGAAGGAGCAGATCCTCAGCATAAAAGACCTTACCGGGAGCGAGGCTCTAACTAACATATATGACATAATCACTAACCGTTTCTCCTGGGAGCATGATGGTAAGGAGATGACACAGGAGGAGATGACCCAACTATACAGGAATCCTGATCCTGAGACTAGGAGGAAGGCATATGAGGCTGTCCTCAGCAGATATGGTGAGGATGAGGCAGTTCTAGGTGAGATATACAAGAACATATGCAATGACTGGCGCAACGAGAACATCAAGATCAGAGGTTTCTCAAACCCGATCAATGTCCGTAATATCGGCAATGATGTTCCAGATGATGCTATAGAGAGCCTCCTGGCTTCCATACGTAAGAACAATGACATCTTCAAGGAGTATCTCAAGCTGAAGTTTGATGCATTAGGCATTTCCGACCCATCACGGACGGACCTGTATGCGCCGAGGAACAAGGAAGAGAGAGAGTTCAGCTATGAGGAGGCCAAGGATCTTGTCCTTGACACGTACAAGCAGTTTTCCCAGAGAATGCATGATGAGGCCCTCAAGATATTCGAGGCAGGGCATGTACATTCTGACATACTGAAAGGGAAACGGAGTGGTGCATTCTGCTATAGTGTGCAGAACGATGTCGTGCCATATGTCCTCCTTAACTATACGGGAAAGCAGAATGATGTCTTCACGATGATGCATGAGCTTGGCCATGGTATACATGGGCTATTGGGAAACAAGCAGTCTAGGTTCACTTTCCATTCTACTTTGCCATTGGCAGAGACTGCATCGATCTTCGGTGAGATACTGCTGGCCAGGCGGCTCATATCCGAGTCTGACGACGAGACCAAAAAGGACTTGCTCATGGACAGCCTTGACAAGTATTATGCCTCGATAACCCGTCAAGGAAACTTTGTGGAGTTCGAGCGAAAAGCACATTCCATGGCAGAACAGGGGGCGACCATAGAAGAGCTCAATGAAGAGTA
>CAZTTX010000013.1:0-18151 GCA_964616085.1 uncultured Methanosarcinales archaeon | reverse complement strand
ATATCTCATTCACATACTTTTCAAGAACATACTCCTTGAACCTGAGATAGAATTTTTCGTACTGATCATAACCAACAGAAGTTCTCACCTTTCCTGAAAGCCTATCTACAAGCCTTTCAACGATAAGGAGTTTTTCCAGAGGGATCTCATCAGAGCAATGCATACACAAGGATTCAGCCATGGCATACATAGAGTGCTTCTTGGCCATCTCAACCGTATCAGCATCATAAGGACGCCTGAATGCCATTTCAGAAAGTACTAAAGATTCTATCATAGAAGGGAAAGAATGTTTCCCTTCGATCCTCGAGAGCGTCCTGAAGACAGACGCGGCCCTGGTGAAGTCCTCCCTGTCCAGGCACTCTACTGCAAGATCATAGAGCTTGTCGGGAGGATGATTCTTATAAGCATCAGACCTACTCGAAAACACCTTGGCCAGCCTAAAGTCTAGGTCGTCCATAAACGAAGCTAATTTCTCAGAATATTAAAGCATATCGAAGAAATGTTTAAAAATAAAGATTCACTACTACACCTTAACAACACAAGGTGACAGGCATGGAAACCATAGAGACATTGATCAATACTGATGAAGGGAAGATACCAGCAACGATGAGAAAATTCTCACAACAAGAAATCCTTCAGAACTTTGCGGCTGACCTTGTGGTGAAAGAGGTGTATGAACAGTCAGAGTATCTTCCTAAAGTAGTAGAATGGTGCTTCCCTGGGTTCAGCGGCGAGAAGAGAGTCTCATACAGGGCGGTTGTGAATCTCTACCGGCATGCCGTCAGCGAGATGCCAGACCTCCGATATGATAATATGTACGCCACAATCACAAAAGGTCTCTATGGGAAGCTGAGCAACCTCACAGGCAGGAATCAGGAGAAGCCAGCCAAGAAAGAAGGAGAACAGACCGAAGAAGAGCATGAGACTCTCGAGACAGGACATGGTGAGAGCTCTCTCACAGATATCATTGCCGAACACGATTTCACCGACATCTCAGCAAGGCTCAAAGAGCGTGTCATAGGTCAGGAGAATGCCATTGATGATATAATGGATTGGATGCTCATGCTGAAGTATGATGCATCGCTTGACCCGGACAGTGTCACTAACCTATACCTGATGGGGCCTTCTGGTGTGGGAAAAACCACATTTGTCAGGACACTATCCGACATCCTGGGTGTACCTTCATTGATTGTTCCTGGATCAGAATACAAGCAAGAACATACTGCGGCAAATCTCTTTGGAGCTCCAAAAGGCTATGTTGGGTATGATGAGGAAGGAGGAACTCTCACTCATTTCGTCAAAGAGAATCCCGCCTCTATTGTGCTTATAGACGAAGCAGATAAGCTCCATAAGGAGATATACAGGAATCTGACGAATCTCATGGATACAGGAGTGATTTCGGCGCCGAATGGTGAGGAATACAATTTCAATGGAATACTATTCATGACGAGCAATCTTGGAAACAATCCAGAGTCTGCAGACAGGGGCAAGACAGTAGGATTTACTGCCCAGCAGGAGACTACTGATTATGAGCGCGAAAAGTATAGGATGATGGAGCTCGTCAAAGAGAGCTTCCCGCGTGAGATAAGATCAAGGATCAACGACTTCGTGCTCTTTGATTCCATGACCAGAGAGAATGCTGCCAAGATACTCGACACATACGTAGAACAGACCAAAGAGAGATTCTCTTATGCACAGCTGCCGCTCACAAAGAGGGCTTATGAGGAGATCCTGGACAGAGGACTTGACAAGGAGACAGGTGTCAGGAACTTACAGAACGTCTATGAGCAGAATGTCTTCATGCCTGTGCTAAGGCGTATGGAATTCGATGACAGCTTCGGTGACTGCAACAAGGTCAAGATAGACTTCAAGGATGGTGAATTCACCTACACTCCTGTGAAGAGCAGTCCAAAAGGAAAGAAGCAATGAAGCACATCAATGCTCATGTATCAATGCTCTGATGTGTACAATGACTCATACTTGTGCACTACAGAGTCCTTATCGAACCTTTTTGCAGAGGCCAGAGAATTATGCATATAGTATTCTTTGTCATACTTGAGGACGCGCAGTATCTCGGCCCGTAGCACATCAGTCTTCGGCATGCATAACGAGCCGTTCTTGCCATCTTCTATTATCTCAGGAGTTCCTCCTGTTGGCGACGCAACAACACATGCCCCTACAGACAAGGCCTCTATAGCAGTCCTGCTCAATGGCTCATCCCAATTTGCAGGGAGGAGCACCAAAGATCCTGCCATCGCTTCCAGCACTGCATCATTCTCGACACGCCCTGTGAAATGTGCCTTGCTCCCTGCCTTCTTCTTCATCTTGCGCATCAGCGGCCCATCACCCACAAATACAGCCCTCTTGTAAACGCTGAAAGGAAGCGAGCCCACAGTCTCAGCAGCTTCAAGGGCACCCTTAGCATGATTGAAATTTCCTGCGAAGACAATGTCACCCGTAAACTCTTTCTTAAGATGGCGCGAGTTCCTTTCGACATCCACGATGTTCTCCACGACAGCCTTCTTCTCGGGCTTGATAGGTGTCTTCAGCCTCACAGAATTACTCACACAGAGCACCCTGTCCATCCTGCGTAATGACTTAAGGGCATGAGAGGTCCTCCATTTCATATACAATGCTGCTAATGGCGACAATATCTTCAATATGGGACCATTCTTAACGAATATGGAATGCATTGTAGCAAGATAGCTATTTCTCTTCGTGTAATTCTGTTTCTTAGAGAAATTGAACATAGTACCATCATAGAAGCTTGGCCAATAATCGCGTACAGTACATAGCTTCTTTGCCTTTATCCTTGCATTTGCTAGTGCCCTGCAGCTCACCATGTGCTGGGCATGTACCGCATCAGGCTTCACCCTTGCATCCATCTCTTCGATGCCTTTCCGCAATGCCTTATAATCAAGCTCTCTGGAGAGCCTACTCCCATACTGCCGGATGTCGAACTTATCATACGCTCTCCGTCCTGACTTTCCTGGCATGAGCACTGTAACCTCATGGCCTCGTGCCCTCAGGGCCCTACACAGATGATATGTGCTCCAGCCAGCACCAGTGCATCTAGGGGGGAATACGTCTGTGACAATCAATATCTTCAGTTTCTTGGTCATGCAACCACGTGATAGGAGTTATCACAAGATTATTTAAATCCTGCCCAAAGACACAATATAATATGGTGACACCGCCAAAGATAGGAAAGCCATGGCTCAGTGCTGGACTCATAAGATGGCTCGAGAAGCACCTCAGACAACCGATGCATGTATTCGAGTACGGTTCAGGCTATTCTACACCCTTCCTCGAAAGGCTAGCCACTAGTCTTGTCAGCGTAGAGCATGACATCAGATGGTACAAGAAGATCAAGCCATTGCTAACCAGTACAGAGTATAAGCTATTGCATCCCGAAGAGTATCCTGAGCATATCCTAGAGCACAAGAGGCACTTCGATATCATACTGATTGATGGCATATATCGGCAGCGATGCATGGAAGCAGCCCTCAAGAAGGTGAAGAAAGGCGGATACATTATCCTTGACGATTCCGACAAGAGCAAGTATGCACCCATAAAGAAGATGATGGAAGGCCATGAGGCATCCGTCTTCAAAGGAGAGAAAGAGAGCATTGTATGGAAGATAGTATGAGAGGGCTTTGCCGAGTAAAACATATGCTCATATCCATACAAAAAAACATATAAAGTATTCTCGCTGGAAAAACACTATGAATCCAACATTGCTTGCTTCCATTGCAGCGACTCCATTCATAGTCCTTTTCTTCCTTCTTGTCTATAAGAGATGGCCTGCGATCAAGGCAATACCTCTTGTGTGGGCCCTAGTATTAGTTATCAGTGTCACCATATGGAAGGTTGACACAATCTATATACCCGCGTCTTTCATAAGAGGAGCGCTCATGGCGCTCGAGATCATGCTCATAATCTTTGGTGCGGTCTGGGTCCTCGAGGTCCTCAAGAAAAGCGGACGCATCCAGAGCATACAGGATTTCCTGGCCAGCATCTCGCCAGATGCAAGAGTCCAAGGCATAATAATAGGCTGGCTCTTTGTTAGCCTGATGGAAGGCGTTGCTGGTTTCGGCACACCTGCTGCCATGGCAGCACCACTCTTAGTAGCAGTAGGCTTCAGCCCAGTACTAGCAGTTTCTGTCGCGCTTATTTCCAATTCTGTAGCCACCACCTTCGGAGCTGCAGGAACCCCTGTACTCTTAGGTCTAGGAAGTATGGACCTTGAGAGGGCAGCACTCGAACAGATAGGTCAGAACTCAGCCATATTCCACTTTGTGGCCTCTATCGTAGTGCCTCTGGCAGTCGTTATGCTTATTGTGAAGGAGCACAAGCGAAAAAACAAGAAACACCCAGAAAGAGCTTTCAGCTCTATGGTCCCTTTCGCCATATTCTCATGGCTAGTGTTCGGCATACCATACGTCCTTGCCACATTCCTCATCGGCCCAGAACTGCCCTCAATAATCGCAGCAATCATAGCTCTTTGCGTAGTCTCAGTCGCTGCACACCATGGATTCCTAGTACCAAAACATGTCATCAGTTTCAAGAAGGGCAAAAAGAAGGTCGTTAGCGCAAAAGAAGCGATATGGTCGGTGCTACCTTATGTCCTGATTGTGCTCTTCCTAATGCTCACACGGACTATCGGACAACTTAGGAGTGCGCTACAGTCCATAGAGGTATCCTTCTCAAGCATATTAGGCTCTGGTCTGGGATTCTCGTACCAACCACTCTTCACCCCTGCCTTCTTCTTCATCCTATCAGGAATGATTGCAATCCTCCTGTATAAGCAAGGAAGAACTGAAATCAAAGAGAGTGCCAAAGATGCGTTCATGCGTGTCAGGATTGCCACAGTAGCACTGATCTTCGCTCTTGCATTAGTACAGCTTTTCATGGCCACTGAGAACAACGCATCAGGCATAGAAAGTATGCCTCTGGCACTTGCCGGAGCGGTGAGTGGCATCTTCGGATGGGCTTTCCCTCTAGTATCCCCATTGATAGGCGCGTTCGGCTCTTTCATCTCTGGCAGCAACACAGTATCCAACATACTCTTCGGCGCCTTCCAGCAGGAGACAGCACTAGCTCTCGGCATGTCAGTCCCTATTATCCTAGCATTACAAGCAGCAGGCGGCGCCATAGGTAATATGATAGCAGTGCATAATGTCCTCGCTGCCAATGCCACAGTAGGCCTCCAGAACGAAGAGAGCACTATAATACGGAAGACAATAGTGGTAGCGATCATATATTCTGTGTTGGTGGGCATCATGGGCCTGATAGCCATCAGCATCTTCTGATGCCATAATGTTAAAGCACATATTTTTATTCTCATGACCCAAAATCTCTCTATTATGTATGTGCGAGGGTTATTGAAGGATCTCCATGGAGCAATGAAGGACACCTTCAATTCATGGAACAGAATTATCGCAGCCATCTTCCTGGGAGCAATGATGTCAGCACTAGCCATAGGCATCCCTGTATTCTTCACTGAAGGTAATTCTCTCAGCTTTCAGCTCTCCATCATGAGTACAACTGATTTTCTGGTAGTCCTGATGTTCGCTGCATTGTTCGGGATATCGCTCATCATGCAGTTACATACACTTAGACTAAGCAGGAGCACAGGCACATCTTTAGGCAAGGGAGCAAGTTCTAGCGTATTCTCATTGATTGGCGCAGTCTTCTCAGCCAATATCTGTCCAGCATGCGTCATGACCGTACTTGGTATCTTCGGCATCGGTGGCAGTTCTGCCATAGCCATAGTATCCTATACCACAGAGATACTTCTTGTAAGCATGACCTTGATGCTCGTGATAACACTCACAACATCAAGAAGGCTCATGAAGATGAGAAAAGGAGATTGCTGCAGCATATAAAGAATTCAGACAAAAAGAATACAGACAACAGCAATAAATAAACAGAAAATAAAGATCGATCTGCTCCTTCCAATATCCTATCTGGAAATGACCCGAGAATATACTTCCTCATGACCATCAACGAATGCCTTCTTCGTGAACTTCTTGAGCGGAGTCTTCATGTATTTCTTCTCCTTCACATACTCCATTGCCTTGGCTATCGCTTTAGGATCTTTAGGGGGCACAAGGAGATGCTTTCCAGAGATCACTTCAGGTATTGATGTCGTATTGCTGGCGATGACCGGCTTGCCTAGAGAGCATGCCTCTGCAACACAGAATCCGAAACCCTCAGTTATAGAGGGCACTACGACACAATCTACTGCCATAAGGTACTCAGGCAGCTTCTTGTAAGGAAGGGGCTTGTGGAGTATCGCATCCCCTGAAGCATTCTCAGCAAGAAGCCTTTTCATCATCATATATCGCTCCCTAGGTTCAGTAGACATTATGAAAAGTGCTCTAGAGTTAGGTATGGCTTTCCGTATCTTCGGCATTGCCTTTATCAGGTACTCTACGCCCTTGCTGACACCAGGGCGGCCATAGAAAGCATAGAGGAACTCATTCGTATCAACTCCCAGTTTTTTCCGTATCCGCTCCCTTGCGCCAGGATAAGCACGCCTGTTGAAGACATCATGATTGACAGAATTATGCACCACAGAGACCCTCCTCTTGACGCCCACACCTTCCAAATTCTTCTTCGTGGATCTTGAGACAGCGATATACCTATCGAAAGGCAACCCCACTATGATTCTCTCTAACACCCGATGGAGAGCAGCAGAAAGCTTAGAAAGCCCCATCAGCTTACCCCAATCCTCACCTATTACCTCATGCACTGTGATCACACAAGGTCTCCTTGATAGCTTTGAGGCAAGCCAGGCAGGCGGTGCAGCATTATAAGTTGTTGTATGGACGATGTCATACCTTCTTGCCACTCTCAGCAGATAGGGCAGAGCGAAGAATGTGAAGAAATATCTTGAGGCCTTCCTAGGGACATTGATGCGTCTGATCCTGACACCATTCACGGTCTCCTCTTTTACTGTATCGGGAAGCCTTGAGGTCACAACTTCCACATCATGCCCTCTTGAAGCAAGCTCTTCACATAGTGTCTTGAAAAGGACCTCTACACCGCCTACGTGCGGATGATAGTACTCAAGGACGAACAGCAGTCTCATTTTTTTCGCTTCCGGTACGCCTTATCCATAGCCACCTTCCTCACCACTATGTCAATCTTGCTCTCGAGCTCCTTGCTCCTCACATAAAGCTTGAATAGGACCACAGAGAAGACCATGATGGCTCCAGATACGAGGAAATCAGCAGTCCTCTGGATTGCCAGGAGATCCATTATACCATAGACAAGGTTAGGGAATGTGGAGACAAAGATAAAGATGCCCCATACCGCCATCCAGAAGAAGAATGCCTTCGACCCATAATTCCCTCGCTTGTAGTAGAGGAAAGTCATGTATACCATTATCAGGCCAAAAAGGATGGCCAAGAGTTGTATTCCAGGTAGCATGCTGCCACTAACAGATGCTTTTTTAAAAATATTATGGAACTGCAGAAGATGCTAAGTGCGTCTTTTCCTTGGAAGCCTGTCCTTGAGCTCTTTCAATCGCTTGAATCGCATCTTTCCTGAAACATGGTTTTTCTTTTCCTGGAGATGTGCATATCTGGACTTGATGATGAGGCTTGAGCTTAAGAGATAATACACAATGCCTAGCGAGAAGTTCTTGGCAGTGGATAAGAGCATAGCATTAGATGCGATCGCAGGAGGCACACCAAGGAAAGCGCTATACATAAGAGCACCCGCCCCTTCCTTTACGCCGATACCTGAGAAGGTTATAGGAACTGTAGAGATAAGTACGACTGCAGAGAATATCAAGGATATCGCAAAAATGTTAAGGTCATAGCCCATGGATAAGAATATGATATAGATAGCAACATAAGACATGGTCCATTTCAATGCCTTGAGGACCACAGCCGCAGCAAGATACATCCTGTGCTTGCCGAAATAGTCCCTTATTGTCTGAGCAAATCCTTCGATATGGTCTGACTTGCTCTTCAATACCTTTGTCTTCATGAGATCCTCAATCTTATACGAGCCAAAGAACCAGTATGCTATCATAGTGATCGTGAGAGCTGCAGTGGCGACAATTACGAATTCACTCACACCAACAAAATACAGGATCCCTAAAGAACCCATCACACCCAAGAAGATGAATGCAGCGATCTTATCGAGGATGGCAATCGCAAGCCCTGGTCCGTATGGGACGCCCTTCTCTCTCAGAGGTATGATTATAGAGAGCTCAGAAACCCTTCCAGGAGAGAGGAAACCCATAGCATATGCTACGCTCGCCGATCTGACGGCATAAAGCACAGTGATATGATGGTTCATAGGGATGAGAAGGACTTTGTATATCAGACCACCGAACAGCTGCACGAGCGGTTCAACAAGAAAACTCAGGAAGAAGATAGGTAATGCCACAGTCCGCATGGCAGCTATGAACTCACCAAAACCGATAGCATTTATCAGGAGGCCAAGTAGAAGAAGTCCAAATAGCAGTTTCAAGGATGTGGCGATAGAGCGACGCATCTTATCGTGTCCTGTAATAGAGTTTAAAAATATTTTGAACGTATGAACGGAAGCGCATACAAAATCTTTTTAAATCCATATCCGCTACTGGGCTTCATGGAAGGAAGGACACCCAAAGGCAATGAGAGCATCCTAGGAAAGAAAAAGAAGATACTTATCACAAGCGCACTACCATACGTCAACAATGTTCCGCATCTCGGCAATATTATCGGCTGTGTACTTTCTGCTGATGTCTTCGCCAGGTTCTGTAGGTCATACGGTGCTGAGACACTCTTTGTGTGCGGCACAGACGAGCACGGTACAACGACAGAACAGAAGGCTATAGAGGAAGGCATATCTCCAGAAGAGGTCTGCGAGAAATATTTCAAGATCCATAAGGACATCTATGAGTGGTTCGGATGCAGCTTCGACCATTTCGGAAGGACATCATCCAAGACAAACCATGAGGTCGCACAAGACATCTTCCTGAAGCTTGACAAGAACGGATACATCAGAGAAGATAGCCTTGTCCAGATGTACGATGAGGAAGCAGGACGATACCTTCCTGATAGGTTCGTGGAAGGCACATGCCCAAAGTGTGGCTATGAGTCCGCTAGAGGCGACCAATGCGATAATTGCGGCGAGATGCTCAATCCTGAAGACCTCTTGGAGCCAAGATCCGTCCTGACAGGCAAGACGCCAGAGGCCAGGACTGAGACACATCTTTTCATGGACCTTCCCAAGATAAAAGACGAGCTGAAAGCATGGATAGACAGCAAGGCCAGAGAGGCCAACTGGTCACAGAACGCAGTCACTATGACCGAAGGCTGGTTGAGGACGGGTGTGAAACCGAGGTGCATATCACGCAACCTGAAATGGGGCGTGCCAATACCAAAAGAAGGTCATGAGGACAAGGTTTTCTACTCTTGGTTTGACGCTCCTATTGGATACATAGGGATAACCAAGCATGATGATCAAGGATGGGAAGGATGGTGGAAAAACTCCGAGAACACTGAACTATACCAGTTCATGGGCAAAGACAACATACCATTCCACACCATAATGTTCCCAAGCTTCCTCATAGGCTCTGGAGACCCATGGACATTGCTACACCAGATATCCTCGACTGAGTACCTGAACTATGAGGATGGCGCATTCTCGAAATCCAGAGGAATAGGTGTCTTCGGCAATGATGCCATAAGCTCAGGCATAGAGAGCGATATCTGGAGGTATTACCTGCTCATAAACAGGCCAGAGACCTCAGACACATTGTTCACATGGAAGGATTTCCAGGACAAGAATAACAATGAGCTGCTCGCAAACCTCGGCAACTTCGTGAACAGGACATTGACATTCATCAAGAACAATCACGGAAGTGTCATCCCTGAACCCGAGCTCAATGATGACGACAAGAGATTCATCGAGAGCACGGCAGAAAGGATTGACAAGGTGACCAAGCTGCTGAGCACAATCTCTCTGAAAGAGGCCCTGAAAGAGATCATGGCAATCTCCAAATCGGGGAACCAGTACTTCCAGGAGTCGCAGCCATGGGTAGCCATCAAATCAGAAGAGACTTCAAAAAGGGCAGAGACTGCAATGTATGTATGCGCTAACCTAGTAAGGAGGCTTGCCATCCTCATAAGACCATTCATGCCTGAGAAGAGCAACGCTATCGCGCGGATGCTCAACCTCGAAGAGCAGGGATGGGACAAGCTTGGTCAGGAACATGATGTCTCAGGCCACAATATAGGCGAACCAGAGGTCCTCTTCAGGAAGCTTGAAGACAAGGAGATAGAATCCTGGAAAGAGAAGTTCTCAGGGAACCAGAAGACACGAGAAGAGGCAAAGAAGAGTCCTGATGCAGATCCAGAAGCAAAGAAGGACACGAAAAAGGATTTCTCAATGCTTAACCTGAAGGTCGCCAGGATTGAAGAGGTAAGAGACCATCCTAAGGCCGATAAACTGCTTGTGCTGAAGATAGACCTCGGTGAAGAGAAGCGACAGCTCGTCGCTGGCATAAAAGGCCACTACACATTAGATGAGCTCCAAGGAAGGAACATCATAGTGATAACTAACCTTGAACACGCCAAGCTCAGAGGCGAGAAGAGCCAAGGCATGCTGCTTGCAGCGGACAATGGCAAAGACGTACGGCTTCTTGGTGTATGCCATTCAGAGCCTGGTGATCAGGTCTATATAGAAGGTGTTGAACCCAAGAAAGAGACCATAACTATAGACGATTTCTCGAAACTAGATATACGGACAAAGGATGGCAAGGCTATTGCGGAAGGGAAGCCATTGAAGACCGATAAAGAAGAGGTCATGGTAGACGCAGAAGATGGCTGCAGGATAAGATAAGCACTATTAATGCGATTCATAACTTCTTATTCTCTTTGAGGAAATAGAAGAGTTCCATCTTCGCGAGCGCCATAGCACCTATGCCAAAGACTGCAGCAGCAGCTCCGACCAAGACAGAGATGAAAGGTATGAGCGAAAGCAAGGCATAGATCAGGAGACCAAAAGAGTAATCAAGAGAATATCTGACATCCCTACGTTGTGCAGGAGACCCCTTCTTCTTTCCACGCTTCTTCGGCTCCTTGAAGACCATCGCTCGCAGATATCCTCCCACTACAAATATAGTGTATATCTTTCCGAATACGAAACCGAGTCCAAGCGATATCATGAGCAATGCAGCAATAGGTATCCCTATCACGCTTGCTAGGAACAAGAAGGATAATAATGGTACAACAAAGATGAAGACTAATCCGTATATTATGCTAGGACGTCTCTTCTTGGTCATATTGGAAGCTACAAGTGCAGCAAAGTTCGGGCATACATGCAGTATCAAGAGTCCAAGAGCAAAAAGGACAAGCAACCATGCGAAATTGATGAGAGCCATCCCTGAGCCGATACCGAAAGCAGAGAGTAAAGCAGCCATTCTTCCCTTCGTATCCTTGTTGAAGGTCACTTCACCATGAGTCCTTTCCTCTAGTTCTTCATTGCGTCGAGGAGCTGTATAAATCAAGTCACCCTCGATCCTGGCACCATTACGCATCTCAATGTCAGGCGAACGCAATTCAGCATCGCCTTCAATCGCAGAATTGAGTATTATCTTATTAGCTGCAATATTCAAGCTGCCCCTATGAAGATTCACAAGCTCAATCCTGCTGACATATGCCAATATGTCTCCCGCAACGTGAGCATTTGAGTCAATACGGACATTTCCTCCGGCCACCACAAGATCGCCATCTATGTCTGCAGAGACAATGAGATCCGCAACAACAGCTCTCACATCGCCATCTACATCAGCATTGATGGTACTCTCACCAGAAGCGAACATCAGATCCCCGTGTATCGGTCGCATGAAATTGGAAGCCCTAGAAAAAGTAGTTACGTCACCCTGAACAATGCTATCAAGAAGGAATTCTGAAGAGATCACATAAAGATTCTCATTAATTCTCTCATCAGAAATTGTTACGCTATCATCCACCCTCAGTATTGCCGCTTCAGCAGCTAAAGGGAGCAAGAGAAGCACCATCAAAAGGTATAATGGGAAGCGCATAGCATATTTCCAGTATCTTTACTTTAAATATGTTGCGGTGCGATATATATTCTAGTGTAAACATCCAGAAGAATCAGAGCAATGTCTCAAGCAGCATCACTGCCACGACGCCGAAGATCAGAGAGAACACTGTCGAATATGTCGAGATACGTTTGCACGATGTGGGAATGAGCTCATCCACAGATATGTATATCATAAGCCCTGCCGCCAATGAAGCCATGAATCCTATCAAAGCCAGAGGTGCTGACGCGAACAGCAGTCTTGCTATAAGGAAGCCCAAAAGCACAGGTATGGCTGTTGAGGAAGAGATGAGAAACGCTTTCAACCTCTTCTTTGTAGCATGATAATATGGGGCAGAAGTGCATATCCCTTCGGGTACATTATGCACTGCAATAGCCAACGCCACAGCTACACCAGTAGAAGGGTCCTGCATCGCTGCTATCGCCATGCCCTCAGGGAGATTATGGAAGAAAATGCCCATGATCAGATATTTCGCAGTCCTTCCCAAATCATTTTTCTTTACAGAACGGTCCGTAGTGATCTTGCAATTGATGTCGTCAGCGACAGGATCAGGGTGAAAATGAGGGATCGATTTATCAAGCAAGTACATGAGCCCCGCACCACAGATCACTCCAAGAGCTGCTATCACTGGAGAAGACATCTCAACACCTTCAGGTATTAGCTCGAAGAAAGATATGGTCAGCATCATCCCTGCAGCGAAAGCCAATACGTTGTACACCAACCTCTCTTCCATCTTTCGCATAACTCCAAGAAAAGATCCTATGACAGGTCCAAGGACAGAAATGACGACAATAAAGATGAAAGCGTCTGACATATGAAAGATATTAGATATTTACTATTTAAATATATTTTCTCACATAAAACATATGAAAAATATGAACATGCAAATCATGTGGTTCAAAGATGTGTTTAGCTTTGGCTCATCTGGCTCAGGCCTACAAAGGCACCTACTATAGTCAGCAGGAAACCATAAACACCAGAGAACAAGAAGCCGAGGATGCCCAGCACACCTAGTAGCATATAGAGCCCTTTCGCTTCTCCAGTCCGCTGCATCAGGAATACAGACACAGCAACAACCAACGTGAAGATAACACCAATCGTTGCAGTAATCATATAGACTTCAGGATTTGCCTGCGACATGAAGCTGATATTAGCAAGTTCTTTCGCGTAATAGTCAGCCAAGAAATAATCGCGAACGGATTCGACAGCCGTCCAGAACACAGACATCCACAGCAACAGGAAACCGAGCTTGATTCGCATATCTCGGGGTAGTACTCAAGGTTTTTAACTCTTTCGTAGTCTCATCCGATATTACCATTTTCCAAAATGATCTTCCATAACTCCATAAAGCTTCCCAGTACTAGTCCATTTTCCACCAATCCGCACTTTCCCTTTGACTTCTATAAAATGCTCATTGTGATTCAGATTGACCAAGAATGGAAATATTGCTGGAATTTTTTCTGAATAATCTGAGGACATGATAATCTTGATATTGAGATTCATATCCGAAGATGTCGCTTTCCAATCTCGAGAATTCTGATCATTTATGCATTCAAATGAGACATTATGATCCAATTTCCATGAGAGGTTTTTCTTTCCATTGAGAGATATAATGCTGTATTTTTGTGAGAGTTTATCATGATTAACCCAGGAAGCTAACGAGAATCTCCGATTTTGTACTGCTAACCAGTGCCACCTTGTCTTTCTGGGAACTTTCCCAAAGCAATGGTCATATATTCCTTGACCGTTTTTTATATCATATATCCTATTGCCGAACTTTACCTTGCCATCGGCCTTATTATTCATGAGCAGTAGAACATTATAGTCATTTACAACATAGTCATCAAATTTAGTGAAAGACTTTTGTCGTGGTTCCATTTTAACATTCGCAGAGATATCACCATCTTGAAGTTCGAATCTCCAACCATCTTGCTCATCGCCTGAGTAAGATATAATGAAATCATTAGTGCGTTTTTTCAGATCCAATTTGCCAGTCTGCTGTGATTTGTCAAAGGATAATGTTTTATGGTATATAGATGGACTAGTACGATTAGAATCAAAGACATTAAACCTGAATTTACTTATCAAAGGCGATCTTATGAAAACTAAACTGAAATATACCTGTCTCTTACTATCTAAAAAACCTGTATACCACCATTCTTTTTTCCTAGGATTCAGAAAAATGTCTTTAATACCAACTTTCTTCTCTTCTAAATCCATAAACCTCCAATATTTTAGAAATATAAATATTTTGTCAAAGGAATATCCGCCTCATATGCTGCAAAAGTAAAAAAGATTTAAAATAGGCACACCTTACTCATTAGCCATGGATAAGAAAGTGCTCGAGAAGCATATCAGGATTGCTGCACTGGAGAACGCCATAAAGTTCGACGGAAAACCAAGCCAAGGAGCAGTTGTCGGAAGACTTTTCTCTATCGATCCTGAACTGAAGAAAGAGATGAAAGAAATATCGCCATTGATATCAAAGATAGTCTCAGAGATAGGAAAGCTCAGTGTTGATGAGCAGAAGAAAAAACTGACCGAGCTCGACCCAGGATTCCAGGAAAAACAGAAGGAAAAAAAGGAAGCGAGGAAGAAGGCTGCCAGAGAACTTCCTCCATTGAAAGATGCAGAAGAAGGTAAGGTTATCACCAGGATGCCACCAGGACCCTCAAAGCATCCCCACATAGGTCACGCCATCAGTTTTGGGATCAATTACCTATACGCAAAGGAATATAGTGGAAAATGCATCCTGAGATTCGACGACACTAATCCAGAGGTGGAGAGTCAAGAATATGTGGACGCTAACATTGATGACATAACAAGTTTTCTGGGGTTCAAGCCAGACAAGACAGTATTCGCTAGCGATTCTATGGATAAGCTGTACGGATATGCAGAAAAGCTCATAGAAGAAGGGAAGGCCTATGCATGCTCATGCAGTGCAGAAGATATTTCAGCATCGAGGAAAGAGATGAGAGCATGCCCTCATAGAGAACAGGACATAAATGAGACATTCGCCATATGGGAAGGGATGAGAGAAGGCACCAACGAAGGATATGCGTTGAGGCTGAAGATAGATATGGAGCACAAGAATGCTGTGATGCGCGATCCGGTGATCTTCAGGGTCATCAGCGCTGCACATTACAGACAAGGCAAGAAGTATAAGGTCTGGCCGACATACGATTTTGAGAGCCCTGTCATCGATGGCATCAACGGAATAACGCATGTGCTCAGGTCCAACGAGTTCGATTCCAGGATTGAGCTCCATCATCATATCTCAAAACTCCTAGGCTTCCCAGAGATACCTTACAAGCATTACGGAAGAGTGAACATAACCGGCTCTGTGACACAAGGCAGGGTTATCAGGGAGAAGATAGATTCAGGCGAGTTCATAGGATGGGACGATCCTAGGCTTGTGACATTGAAGGCCCTGAGAAGGAGAGGCATAACATGCGAGGCAATCCTGAACATCGTAAAGATGGCAGGCCTATCCAAGCAGGCGACGAACATAGATTTCTCAGTGATTGCCGCAGAGAACCGCAGGATACTCGATGCCAAAGCAAAAAGGTATTTCTTCATAGAGGAACCTTGCGAGATCACTGTAAAAGGGGCTCCGAGACAAGACATCTCATTGAAGACTCATCCCTCAGCAACTAAAAAGGAACGTAAGTTCAAGACTGATGAGCATTTCCTAATCGACAGTAAGGACCTCGATGCTCTGGAAGAAGGTGCACTAGCCAGGCTCATGGACTGTCTTAATCTTGTCAAGAAGGGTGATACCTTAGAGTTCTACAGCACATCGCTTGACGACTATAAGAGCTCAGGGAAACGTATAATGCACTGGCTCCCAGGTTCAGGAAATATAGCAACAGAAGTCATGATGCCTGACGGAAGCACAAGAAAAGGCCTGGCCGAGCATAGAGCAGAAAGCCTCAAAGAAGGCGACATAATCCAGTTCGAACGATTCGGATTCTGCAGGTTAGACAAGAAAGAGAAAGACCTTCTCAGGTTCTGGTACGCGCACGACTGAACATATAAGAACAGGGATCTAGCACTCACCCTCATTTCTTGCCATACACGATCGCTTTCGCTTTCGGCATATTCTTCTCAACTTTCTTCTGATGCTCTTCGAGGAAAGAGGTCAAGAAATCTATACAGACCTTCTTCAGCTCACCAGTGAGCATCTCTCCGCTCTTATACTTGTTGTAGACATCCTTCACAAGCTTATCATCCGGATGGTGATAGAACAGTATCTCGTAGGCCTTGTCGATATCAGGATTCCCGCCATGCTTCCTGTGGAGCTCGACACTCTCCTTCCCGCCAGAGAATGCCTTATTGATCTTCCTCTTTATCTCTTTGGCACTATCATGCAGGAAGATTGCAGTATCCGGCTCGGAGGCGCTCATCTTGCTCCCCTCTTGAAGCCCAGTCTGATGCATGAAATAGAAGAATGATGGCATCTTCAGCCCATATGGAAGCCGTTTCGCCATATCCCTGCATGCACGGGCATGCGGGTCTTGCTCGATACCGATTCCTGTCACTGAAGGCATAGGCCCAAAATATTCCTTGAGCTGCAGATGCAGTATATCAGCATACTGGAGAAGGTTAGCGCTCAGCTTCCCAGGATTAACATGGCCATAGATGGCCCTGAAAGAGTTCTCAGTGATCTTCTTTGAGAGCTCAAAAGCGAACTCATAGTATCTCGGCTCTTTCTGGCTCTGGACATATATCTCCTCCTCAGGCACCCCTAGAGCCATGACATGAGCCACCATATCTACAGAGAACCTCTTAGCATCAGACATGTCAGCCACTTTCGAGTCGGGCCTAGAGACATAACCATCTATATCACATATACCGAACCTGCTTTTTGCACCCAGCTCTCTCATGAGAAGATAAGCGTCAATATCGACCTTATGGCCTAAGTGCAGAGGACCTGATGACGCAATCCCAGTCATCTGGAGGAATGGCTTCTTCTTAGCCATGTGTTCCTTGACAATCTCAAAATCTCTCTGAGCAACGATGATATTGCGCGTCAGGAACCTATGATCATTATCCAGCCCTTTAGAGTCAAAGCGTTTGAGCCCAAACTCTTTCATCAGTTTCTCATCAATCTTTACCTCGCCAGAGCCCCAAGGGTCTATCCGTGAAGTCGCCATACCGTGATTATTCCAGAGGAATTTAAAAACATTTGGGATGGGATAAGGCGCTGAAAAGCCCATTTTCAAAAGTTTTATATAACTTTAGCCCAATTCATGATATATCATTCCAAGAGGTGTTTCAATGGTTGATATAGTAGTTAAGGCAAAAATCAAAGAGTTAGCATCCGGATACAACATTGCCGCAGATTTCGCGGAAGAGCTTGATAAGCAGGCCAAGGAAATGGTACAAAAGGCCATATCAAGAGCGAAAGCAAACGGCAGAAGAACGGTCATGGGCAAGGATCTTTAAGTCTTGTCATTGATCATATTTTCAATTTTTTTCTACATTTTTCTTCTTGTTCTTGAGCATCTGGAGTTTTCTCTTACAATCATGTATTCTCAACCTGAGCTTCTCTAGGTTAGCATATTCACCATCATTCTCCTCGAATTTCCTGTAAGCCTCGGTGAGCTGTTCCAGCATGGTCTCAAGATTCTTGATATCTGTGTCAATCATGGGCTCAGTCTTGTCATCAGCAATCGAAGGCTCTTTCTTCTCATAGCGAGGGCCTCTATAATCAGGAAAATCACCATCGGAGAGACCATAGTGCTTCTGGGCTGCCTTTATGAGGCTTTCATACCTCTCATAGAACTGCATCCTGAACCCAGGAGGATAATCATCAGTTATAGTCTCACCAGAATCCATTGAAGAAGGCTGACGGTCAGGCGCTTTTACTGAGGCTGGCGCATTCTTTTTGGCAGTTTTGTTAGTCTCAGTCTCAGGTGTGGCTTTTGGTGGGCGAGGCTCCCTCGCAATCTCTGGAGCTTCTGTCTTCACCGGGATTGGGCTTTTTGGAATCTCCGTATGCTCAGGTTCATGATTAAGTTCATCGTCATGCTCATCATCAGGCATAGAAATCTCTTCATCAGGCTCATCCTTCCC